>DASQKE010000268.1:0-4517 GCA_035630675.1 Allosphingosinicella sp. | reverse complement strand
GTCGACGCCGGCCCGGACCACACCTTCCGCGTCCGCAAACCAGCTCCAGACGCCGCGGCGCGGCGGCTGGACGCGGACCGAGGCGCCGGTCGCGAGATCGATGCGATGGACGCTGGGCGTGGTGTCGATCGCCGTTTGGGTCGACAGCAATACGTAATGCCCGGCGGGGGCGACGAAGATCACCTCGTCGTAGAGGCCGCCGCCGCTGCCGAGGGCCGTCGCGCGCCCGCTCGCGAGGTCGTAGCTCACCACGCGGCGGACCGGGACCGGCAGGATGATGTGGCCGGTGATCAGGACGACGGCGTGGACCTCGACGAGCAGCCGCTCGTCGCCGGCCCATTGGTAGGAGATGACGTTGTCCGCGGGAATCGTGCGCGGGGCGGTCGCGCTGTCGCCGACCCGCCAGACGCCGATCCGCTCGCGGCCGCCGTCGGTGATCCGCGCCGCGATTCGGGTGCCGTCGGGCGACAGGACCGGATCGGCAATGATCGGAAGCTGCGCGAGGCGCTCGATCGGGATCGGCGTGGCGGTTGGGGCGGACGCGGATGCCTGCGCGTAGGCCGCCGGAGCGACCTGGGCGGCCAGCAGCGCCGCCGCGATCGCGAACATCCCCCTCATGTCCCGGCACCCCTTCGATTCGAAGGATTATTCCAGCAGCGGCGGAATGCAAGTCGTCAAAGGCCCGCCCCCCCCGATCGGCGGGACGGGCCCTTGTCTGTCCGGGCGAAGAAGGTCAGCCGGCGGCGCCGCCCGCCGCCAGCGCGGCCAGCAGCAGCAAGGCGACGATGTTGGTGATCTTGATCATCGGGTTCACCGCCGGGCCGGCCGTGTCCTTGTAGGGATCGCCGACCGTGTCGCCGGTCACCGCGGCCTTATGGGCCTCGGAACCCTTGCCGCCGTGATGACCGTCCTCGATATATTTCTTGGCATTGTCCCAGGCGCCGCCGCCCGAGGTCATCGAGATTGCGACGAACAGCCCGGAGACGATCACTCCGAGCAGCAAGGCGCCCAGAGCGGCGAAGCCCTGCTCGCGGCCGGCGATCGCCGAGATGCCGAAGAAGACGGCGATCGGCGCCAGCACCGGCAGCAGGGACGGAACGATCATCTCGCGGATCGCGGCCTTGGTGACGAGATCGACGGTGCGGGCGTAATTGGGCCGGCTGGTGCCGTCCATGATGCCCGGGTTGGAGCGGAACTGCTCGCGCACGTCGAGAACGACGTTGCCCGCGGCCCGGCCGACCGCGGTCATGCCCATCGCTCCGAAGAGATAGGGGAGCAGGGCGCCGAGCAGCAGGCCGACGACGACATAGGGGTTGGACAGCTCGAAATCGATGCCGGCCGGTCCGATGCCGAGCGCCGTCGCATAATGTTCGAGGTCGGTCGTGTAGGCGCCGAACAGCACCAGAGCCGCAAGCGCCGCCGAGCCGATCGCATAGCCCTTGGTGACCGCCTTGGTGGTGTTGCCGACCGCGTCGAGCGCGTCGGTGCGGGTCCTGACCTCATCGTCCATGTGCGACATTTCGGCGATGCCGCCGGCATTGTCGGTGACGGGACCATAGGCGTCGAGGGCGACCACCATGCCGGCGAGCGCGAGCATCGAGGTCGCCGCGAAGGCGATGCCGATGAGGTTCGCGATCTCGTAGGAGACGATCGTCCCCGCGCAGATGACGAGCGTCGGGAGCGCGGTGGATTCGAGGCTGATCGCCAGGCCCTGGATGACGTTGGTGCCGTGGCCGGTCTCCGACGCCTTGGCGATCGAACGGACCGGGCGGTAGTTGGTGCCGGTATAATATTCCGTGATCCAGACGAGAAGCGCGGTCACGGCGAGGCCGACCATCATGCACCAGAAGAGGTCCATGCCGGTGAAGCCGCCCAGCGCCCCCTGGTCGATCGTGCCGGCCGCGGTTTCCGGACCCGCGGCTTCCGCGGCGCTGCCGAGCGGGGCGTTCATGTCGCCGACCGTCTGCGCGGTGACGTAATAAAGCGCCGGGATCGAGAGGATCGCGGTGGTCCAGAAGCCCTTGTAGAGCGCGCCCATGATCGACTGCTTGCGGCCCAGCCGGACCATGTAGGTGCCGATGATCGAGGTCAGGATGCAGACGCCGCCGACGATTAAAGGCAGGCTCATCAGCGCGGTCATCTGCTCGCTCGAGCCGGAGACCAGAAGCGCGATCAGCACCATGGTGGCGCCGACGGTGACGACATAGGTCTCGAACAAATCGGCGGCCATGCCGGCGCAATCGCCGACATTGTCGCCCACGTTGTCGGCGATGACCGCCGGGTTGCGGGGATCGTCCTCGGGGATGCCGGCTTCGACCTTGCCGACCAGATCGGCGCCGACATCGGCCGCCTTGGTGAAGATGCCGCCGCCGAGACGGGCGAAGATCGAGATCAGGGACGCGCCGAAGGCGAGGCTGACCAGCGAATCGATGACCAGCCGGTCGTTGGGCTCGAGGCCCTGCACTTCGACCAGCACGTAGAAGAAGACCGAGATGGCGAGCAGAGCGAGGCCGGCGACCAGCATGCCGGTGACGGCGCCGGCGCGAAAGGCGGTGGTGAGGCCGGACTGCAGCGAGTGGCGCGCGGCCTCGGCGGTGCGGACGTTGGCGCGCACCGAGATGTTCATGCCGATATAGCCGGCCGCCCCCGAGAGCAGAGCGCCGATCACGAAGCCGACCGCCTCGGTGATGCCGAGGAACAGGCCGACCAGCACCGCGACGACCACGCCGACGACCGCGATTGTCGTGTACTGGCGGCCGAGATAGGCCTTCGCGCCCTCCTGGATCGCCTCGGCGATTGCCACCATGCGCTCGTTGCCCGGCGACATTTTGAGCACCTGCATGCTGGTCAGGATGCCGTAGACGACGGCGACGATGCCGCAGGCAATGGCGATGAGCACGACGGTCATGAACTTCCCTTCCGATTGAACCCGCGGCGAAAGCGCACTTCCGCCCGGAACCCCTGTCTGCCGCGCATGACGGCGGCACCCGGCGCGCGGTCGCACCCGGTCGTGCGGGGCCGCTTAGCGGCGTTCGAAGGACGATTCAACCGCAGCAAAACTTCGACGGGTCGCGACGACGGACGCACGATGCGCGACATTGCTCGACGAGCTTTCAGCCATGCTCCCAGCCGAGCCGCGACGGCAGCGCGACCGCCTCGCCGGCGTCGGTGAGCAGGAGCCCGCTGCCTGCCTCGACCGCGCCCACCCGGGACAGCCGAAGCTCGAGCAGATCGGCGAGCGTGACGATCGCCGCATCCCGCTCCGGCGGCGCCGTGAACAGCAATTCGTAATCGTCCCCCGCCGTCGCCGCGGCGAGCCGCGCCTCGCGCGAATCGCCGCGGCAGGCGAGAAGAGCCTCGGACAGCGGCACCGCCGCCAGGTCGATCGCGAGGCGAACCCCGCTTGCCCCCGCGATCCGCGACGCGTCGATCAGGAGCCCGTCCGACACGTCCATGATCGCCGACACCAGAGGCGCCAGCGCCTCCCCCGCCGCGAGCCGCGGCTCCGGCCGGCGATAGCGCCGGACCAGCGCCTCCGCCCCCTCGATCTCCCCGCGCAGGATCGTGAGCCCGGCCCCCGCATCCCCGATCGTCCCTGAAACCCAGAGCCGGTCGCCCGCCTGCGCGCCGCCGCGCGACGGCACCGGCCCCGCCGCTTCGCCGACCGCCGTCATCCCCAGCGTCCGCGGCGCGCCCGCAGGCCCGGCCACCGTGTCGCCCCCGAGTAAAGCCACGCCGAACGCGGAGAGCGCCGCCCCAAGCCCCGCCACGAACGCCGCGTCCCAGGCCTCCTCGCCGAGCGTGTACCCCATCAACACCCCCACCGGCCGCGCGCCCTTGGCGGCGAGATCGGACAGGTTCACCGCCACCAGCTTCCACGCCACGTCTTCCGGTGGATCGGACGGGAGGTAGTGGACGCCCTCGACGAGCATGTCGTGCGTGAGGACGAGCGTGGTGCCGCCGATCTCGAGCACGGCTGCGTCGTCGAGGAGCCCGCGCGCACAGGGGGTGGCGGCGAGGGCGCGGAGCGACTCGATGAGGGCGGATTCGCGGGGCACGCAATCTCCCATGTGAGGCGCGGCGGCTCGAAGCGATGAGGTTGCGGATGCTACCTGCGCTTAGAGTGCTGGCGAATAGGCCTTCTTGAGCGGCACGAGCGACTGATAACGCGGGGCAAACTTGTGGTAGTAATTGTAGATAAGCTCCACCAGTGCCCGGCCGTCGACGAGCCTGAGATTGGGCTTCGACTGCTCAAAGGTACGGGCGTCCGGTGAGAAGGTGCCGAGCGTCACGAAGAGCCCTTTTTCTTCTCGCTCGATGGCTCCGAAAAGCTTCTGGACGTCGGGACGCCCGCTCACTCCGAGGGACTGCTTGCATTGCACCTTGATGATCGGCGGCTCGAAGCCGAGTTCATCGCGGTGAGCGATCACATCTACCCCGCCGTCACCACTTGCCTTCGTCACCCGCGAATAATAGCCCATGCACTCCAGGAGATGGGCGACAAAGTGCTCGAACTC
>DASQKE010000267.1:0-3333 GCA_035630675.1 Allosphingosinicella sp. | reverse complement strand
TGAACCCGGCACTGTATGCGATCGCGATCCTCGGCTGCGGCGAAGGCGAAGCGCCGTGCCAGCCGGTTCAGACCGTCGAGGCGCGGTATGAAAGCCGCGAGGCCTGCCTCGCCGCGACCGAGCAGGCGCTGGCCCGCTTCTCCAATCTCGAATTTCCGACCGTCGTCGCCGAATGCCGGACGGCGGGCGCCGTCCCCGCGACGTTGAGGGCCGCCGACGTCCGCCTTCCCGATCCCGACCGCCGCCCGAGCGCCTGGAACGACTGAACGCCTCTCCCCACCCGCTAGGGCTGAGCCTGTCGAAGTCCGGTTCGCAGCATTGGAAACCGCCCTTCGACAGGCTCAGGGCTAGCGGGAGCGCTTTGCGCCGCCGTTTCTTCGTCGCCCCGGAACGCGGCGCCGCCGCGGCGGTTGTCTCCTGCGAACCACCACTCACCGGAGACGCTCCATGTCCGTCAGCCAGCACCGCCCCGACGAGGCCGAGATGACCCAGAACCAGAAGAACCAGATGTCCGAGGATCCGGGCGACGGCGCGCGCGGCAAGGACGTGAAGACGAAGGAAGGTGAGGAGCCGACCAACCAGATTCCGGAGGAGCAGAGCCAGAACCAGGGAACGATCGAGGCGTTCGGCGAGGCGGGCGCCGGCATCGCCGCGAAGGAATAGGCCGGTGTCCGACACCGAAACCGTGGACATGATCCACGAGGACGCGCTCCCGGGCCATGAGAGCGACCTCGAGCCCAAGCCGAAATGGCAGCCGCTTTATCCCGGGTCCGACCGGCTCAAGGGCAAGGTCGCCCTGATCACCGGCGCCGACAGCGGCATCGGCCGCGCGGTCGCGGCCCTGTTCGCCCGCGAGGGCGCCGACATCGCCATCCTTTACCTCTGCGAGCATGACGACGCCGCCGCGACGAAGCGGATCGTCGAGGCCGAGGGCCGCCGCGCGGTGACGATTGCCGGCGACATCGGCGACAAGGCCTTTTGCGACAGCGCCGTCGCCCAAACGGTCGATGCGCTGGGCGGCGTCGACATCCTCGTCAACAATGCCGGCGAGCAGCATCCCGACGACGACATTCGCGACATCAGCGAAGAGCAGTTGAAGCGCACCTTCCAGACCAACATCTTCGGCATGTTCTACATGGTTCAGGCCGCCCGCCCGCATTTGAAAAGGGGGTCGGCGATCGTCAATTGCACCTCGGTGACGATGTACCAGGGCTCGTCCGACCTGCTCGATTATTCGGCGACCAAGGGGGCGATCACCGCCTTCACCCGCTCGCTGTCGGAGAATCTGGTCGAGCACGGCATCCGCGTGAACGCGGTCGCGCCGGGGCCGATCTGGACCCCGCTCAACCCGTTCGGCGGCTCCCCGCCGGAGAAGATCCCGGACTTCGGCAAGGACACTCCGATGGGTCGCCCGGGCCAGCCGAACGAGGTCGCGCCGAGCTTCCTGTTCCTCGCCTGCGAGGATTCGAGCTACATGTCGGGCCAGGTGCTGCACCCGAACGGCGGCACGATCGTCGCCGGCTAGATTTCGCTATCCGGCACGGCGCCTCAGGCGCGCGCGACGAGGCCCGCGGCGGCGGCGACCGGCAGCCAGACGACCAGATCCGCGATCAGGGAGCCGGTGTCGCGCCCCGCCGCGCGCGCCGCGGCCGCCGCGGCCGCGTGAACGTCGCCGCCGGCGGGGGCGAGCGCTTCGATGAAGGCGAAGCGCCACGGATCGAGCCGGTGAATGCGCACCCGCCAGCCGCTCCTCGCCACCGCCACCGCCCAGTCGGCCGGCTCCGGCGGGGCCCCGCCCGCGCCCCGTTCGGCGGCCGCGACGACCGGACCGAAATCGAAATCGAGCCGCAACAGGCGCACGCTGTCCGGCACCCGGATCCGGCTGCCCGGCATCAGTGCGAGGTCCGCCGTCACCGGCAGACGCTCGCGCTCGACGCCGGTCGCGCGAAGCGATTCGCTGCGCGCGCGTTCGAGCCGGGCAAGCTGCGCCGGGGCGGCCATGATCGAGCCCTTCTCGGCCGCCTCGGGCGGCGCCTGGCGCTCGAGATGATCGGCGAAGCCCGCGCCGAGATCGTAGAGGCTGGGATGGCGGGAGCGGTGCTCGGCGAGATAGCCGGCGGCGAACAGGTCGAACGCCGTCTCGCCCACGAACATTCGCAGCACCTTGAACTCGTCCCGCAGGCATTCGAGGAGCCGGGCGCGGTAACCGCCGGCATAGATGCCGACCCGCTGCGCCGGCGTCAGCCGGTCGTTGCCGGCGACGACCTCGCCGGCGAAGTCCGCCGATGCGCCGCCCGCGAAGATCGCGCGCTGAACCCAATGCTGGACCGCGGCGAGCTCAGCCACAGGCCGCCACCTTTTCGCTTCCCCGGGTTTGCGGAAGCCAGCCGTCGCGCACGGCTTTGGCCTTGCCCAGCTCGGCGAGGAGATCCGGCCAGGCGGGGATGTTCGAGTCCCATTCGAGCAGGGTGGAGACGCCGCCGGTCCGCTCCTGCGCCAGTCGGTAGAGCGCCCACACCTCGTCGCGCACCGGAGAATCATGCGTATCCATGAAGTGGGTGCCGCAGTCCGTGGGCCCGGCGACATGGATCTGGACCACATGATCGGCCGGCATGGCCTCGATATAGGCCTCTGCGTCGAAGCCGTGATTGACCGAGCTCACCCAGACATTGTTGACGTCGAGCAGCAGGCCGCAGCCCGAATCCTCCGCCATGCGGGCGATATATTCCCATTCCGGCATCTGGTCCGAACGATATTGGAGATAGGAGCTCGGATTTTCGAGGATCAAAGGCCGCCCCAGCCGGTCCTGCACCTGTCCGATCCGGCCGACGACGTGCGCGAGGCTCTCCTCGGTCAGCGGCACCGGCAGCAAGTCGTGGGTGTTGAAGCCGGCGATCCCGGTCCAGCACAGATGGTCCGAGATCCAGGCCGGCTTCACCCGCTCCGCGAGCGCGGCGAGATCGTCGAGATAGCGGCGGTCGAGCGGCTCGGCCGAGCCGATCGAGAGCGAGACGCCGTGCATGACGACCGGCCGGTGCGCCGCCACCCGCTCGAGCACGTGGGCGGCAAAGCCGTCATGCCCGATGTAATTCTCGCTGATGATCTCGAACCAGTCGACGCCCCAGCTTTCCGGCTGCGTCGCCATCAGGTGATGGTAATGCGGGTCGCGCAACCCCACCCCGTCGCCGAGGTGGGGAAGGCCGAGGCGCGGCTGCGGCATCAGGTCGACGGCGGGAAGACGAGCCGGATCGTGCTCGGATCCGGCATCGTCTCCGGCACCTTCACCGGCGGAGTGCGGTTGTTCATCACCATCAGGAAGGCGCGATAGGCGAC
>DASQKE010000266.1:0-3553 GCA_035630675.1 Allosphingosinicella sp. | reverse complement strand
TATCGCCGCGCTTGAGATCGGTGACGATCAGCACCTCGCTATTGGCGGAATAATCGAACGGGCTCGGCGCCGCGAAGCGCTCGGCGGGGCGGGCGAGGTGGACGGCGCCGGTGCGCGCTTCGGCCGCGCTCCAGTCGTCGCCGCCGCCACGCAAAGTCGCGGAGGTGACGACGATGCCGTGCGCCGGCTTCAGCACCGTCTCGGCGAGCGGACGGGTCGGATCGAGCCAGCGGCGGTGGAGGCCGATATCATATTCGCGCCCGTCGGCCCGCTCGACCGCGAGCCAGTCGACGAAGTCCGGGTCGGCGGGGCCGCCGATCCGGCCGGCGAGCGCGATCCAGGCCTGGAGGCCCTGCGTCCGCCAGCCGAGGCCGCCGAGCGCGCCTTCGATCCGCGCCCGGGCCTGCGCGTCGAGCCAGTCCGGCGCATCCTCCATCACTGCCTCGAGCCGCCGGCCGAGCGCAACGAGGGGACGGTGGAGCCGCTCGAGCGCCTCGAGCGCCGGCTCGGCGGCGTCGACCAGCTGCGGATCGGGCTCGGCGAGCTCGGTCTCGAGGCCGTAGCCGGCGTCCTGCGCGGTGGCGCGGGCGTAGACGGCGCCGCGCACCGCCGCGAGGAGCTGCTCGAGCGGGCCGAACGCCATCCCTTCGGCCATCCGCGGCAGCCAGCCGTCGCCGGGCAGCGCGCCCGCCATCTGCACGGCGGCCTCGAGCGCGGCGGCGCCCGCCTCGTCGTAGGAGGCGACGTCCATCAGCCGCGCCGAAAGGCCGCGGCGGCGGCCGCGCGTCTTGCCTTCGGGGCCGACGATCCAGCGCCTGAGCTCGATCAGCTCCTGGCCGGTGAGCGCGGTCGCGAAGGTCGAATCGGCGGCGTCGAACAGGTGATGGCCCTCGTCGAACACGAAGCGCGTCGGTGTGCCACCGCCCTCGCGGCCCCGGGCGGCATTGACCATGACCAGAGCGTGGTTGGCAATGACGAGGTCGGCCGCCGCGCTCGCCCGCGTCGAGCGCTCGATGAAGCATTTGCGGTAGTGCGGGCAGCCCGCATAGACGCATTCGCCGCGACGGTCGGTGAGCGCGGTGGCGCCGGCCCGCCGGAACAAGGTGACGAGCCAGCCGGGAAGGTCGCCGCCGACCATGTCGCCGTCGCGCGTATAGCCGGCCCAGCGCGCGACGAGCTGGGCCAGGATCGCGGCGCGGCCGGCGAAGCCGCCCTGGAGTGCGTCCTCGAGATTGAGCAGGCACAGGTAATTTTCGCGGCCCTTGCGGATCACGACCTTTGCCTTGCGCGTCGCAGCATCCGGGAACAGGCGGCCGCTCTCGCGGTCGAGCTGGCGCTGGAGCGCCTTGGTGTAGGTCGAGACCCAGACCGCGCCGTCGGCCTGCTCGGCCCAGAGCGAGGCGGGCGCGAGATAAGCGAGGGTCTTGCCGATGCCGGTTCCCGCCTCGGCGAGGATCAGGTTCGGCTCGCCCTCGATGCGGCGCGGCGAAAAAGCGGCGGCGATCGCACCGCAATAATCGCGCTGACCCTCGCGCACTTCGGCGCCCTCCCCGACCAGCCCGGCGAGACGGCCGAGCGCTTCCGCCCCGGCGACGCTCGTCGTCTTCGGCTGCGGGCGCGGCGGCGTCTCCTCCCACTGCGGGAGGCGCGAGAACAGCCAGGGCTCGTCGCGATCCGGGCGGCGCAGGCGCTGGCCGACCGCCGGAGCCCAGGTCCAGCGCAGGCGATGGAGCGCCTGGGCCGAGGCCCATGCCCCCTCCCGCTCCGGCCAGTCCGCCTCCACCGTCGCCAGCAGGACGGCGGCGGCCTCGCGCAGGAAGGCCGCGGCGTCGGCATCGGACTCCGGCGCGGCCAGGCCGAGCGCGCTCGCGAGGCCGTGCGGCGTCGGCACCGCGAAGCGTGCCGGATGGACGAAGGCGAACAGCTCGAGCAGATCGAGCCCGGAGATTTCGGGATAGCCGAGCCGCTGGCCGACGAGCGGCGCGTTGAGCATGATGAGCGGCGTCTCGGCCGCGCGCGCGATCGCCGCGCCTCGGCTGAGCCCCTCGCTGCGCCCATCGGCATGCGCCATCCAGATGCCGCCATGGGTGGCGTGCAAAGCCGAATAGGGGATGGGGGCAGCAGCGGTCACGTCCGGGCTATAGCGCAACCGGAACATAGGAGAAACGGTGGTTCGCGCCCGAACGGTTGCGCGCCGCCTCGATCCGTCGCAAATCCCGTGGAATGAGGCGCTTGCTCTGCATCACTCTCGCGCTCGCCGCCGCCGGCTGCGCCCCGCTCCGGGCCGGGCCGCCCGCCACGCTCCGGCTCGATCCTTTCTACCGGCAGCATGTCGACGCGGCGGGCATCCCGGTCGTCGGCTCGGCGCAGGTGCCCGCGTCCGCTTTGGCCGTGGCGCGAGACGTCGTCGTCGCCATGCTCGCGCACCGGGCCGACATCAGGAGCGACCTCGTCCGGTCGGGTGCCCGTGTGGTCGTCATCGCCGAGGAGGAGGGGATGACGGACCTCCCGGAATACCGCCACTGGCGCAGGCCCGCGCGCGACGATCCGCGGCTCACCGCCTGCGAGCGCGACGAATATGACGTCCGCATCGCCCCGCTGACCGACGCGCAATATTGGAACGCGCGGGCGCGGGGCTCCGGCGGCAATCCGGTCAGCGTCGGCGCCGAGAACCTCCTCGCCCGGCCCGGCACGCGCTTCTACGGCGAGAACATCCTCATTCACGAATTTTCGCATGCAATGCTCGGCTCGGTGCGGCGCGTGGACCCGGGCCTGTTCGCCCGCGTCCGAACCGCGTTCGCCGGCGCGACGGCGGCGGGCAAGTGGCGCGGCGACTATGCCGCGGTCACGGTCGACGAATATTGGGCCGAGGGGACCCAATTCTGGTTCGAATCGAACATGATCTCCCGCCTCGACGACGGCACCATCCTGTCGGCGGACGACCTGCGGCGCTACGATCCCGCCCTCGCGGCTTTGCTCGCCGAAGCCTACGGGCCGCGCCACCGGATCGCCGCCGACCCGTTCCACGGCCACACCGCGCGCCTCGACGTGCCCCCGGGGCGCCGGAGCGCCGACTGCACCTGATCTTGCACAGCCGGCGCGAAGCGGCGAAGAGGCGCCATGCCCGCCGAGCCGATCCCTCCCGCGCTGCGCGAAGCCGCCTTGGTCTCCAGGGCCTGGCCCTATGAGGAGGCGCGCAAGCTCCTGAAGCGCTACCCGGACGGGCCCGGCGAGCGCGCGATCGTCTTCGAGACCGGTTACGGGCCGAGCAGCCTGCCGCATCTCGGCACCTTCCAGGAGGTGGCGCGGACGCTCATGGTCCGCCATGCGCTGTCCGAGATGGCCGATTGGCCGAGCCGGCTGATCTCCTTCTCCGACGACATGGACGGCATGCGCAAGGTGCCGCCCAACGTGCCGCACCAGGATATGATGCACGAGCATCTCGATCAGCCGCTTTCCGGCGTGCCGGACCCGTTCGGCTGCGGCCACGCGAGTTATGCCGACCACAATAACGGCCTGTTGCGGCAGTTCCTCGACCGCTTCGGCTTCGACT
>DASQKE010000265.1:0-10058 GCA_035630675.1 Allosphingosinicella sp. | reverse complement strand
CCGCCTGAGCGGCCGCCCGAACTTTCCCTTACCGAAGCTGCAGGATTCTTCAGAACCCATGGCCACCAACGCCAATCTTGATTCAAGCGAACCCGCCGTCGCCGCGCCGGCCTTGGCGTCGTCGAGCTTCGTCAACATCGGCGAGCGCACCAACGTCACCGGATCAGCCAGGTTCAAGCAATTGATCATGGCCGACGATTATGCCGCGGCGGTCGAGGTCGCCCGCCAGCAGGTCGAGAACGGCGCCCAGGTGATCGACGTCAACATGGACGAAGGCCTGCTCGACGCCGAAATGGCGATGACCACCTTCCTGAAGCTGATCGCCGCCGAGCCCGACATCGCCCGCGTGCCGATCATGATCGACAGCTCGAAATGGAGCGTGATCGAGGCCGGGCTGAAATGCGTTTCGGGCAAGCCGATCGTCAATTCGATCAGCATGAAGGAGGGCGAGGAGGAGTTCCTCCGGCACGCCCGCAAGGTCCGAGACTATGGCGCGGCGATGGTCGTGATGGCGTTCGACGAGATCGGACAGGCCGATACCAAGGCGCGAAAGGTCGAGATTTGCGGCCGCGCCTACGACCTGCTGGTCGCCGACGGCTTCCCGGCAGAGGACATCATCTTCGACCCCAACATCTTCGCGATCGCCACCGGCATCGACGAGCATCGCCGCTACGCCCTGGACTTCATCGAGGCCTGCCGCGAGATCAAGGCGCGCTGTCCGCACGTCCACATTTCGGGCGGCCTCTCGAACCTCAGCTTCTCGTTCCGCGGCAACGAGCCGGTGCGCCGCGCCATGCACTCGATCTTCCTCTACTACGCCATTCCCGCCGGGCTCGACATGGCGATCGTCAATGCCGGCCAGCTCGACGTCTACGACGTGATCGACCCGGTGCTGCGCGAGGCCTGCGAGGACGTGATCCTCGACCGCACGCCCGCCGACGGCAGCGACGCCACCGAGCGGCTGGTCGGTCTCGCCGAGAAATATCTCGGCAGCGATCCCGTCCGCGAGAAGGCCGAGGCGGAGTGGCGCGGCTGGCCGGTCGGCAAGCGCCTCGAACATGCGCTGGTCAAGGGCATCGACGCTTTCGTGGTCGACGATGCCGAGGAGGCGAGGCAGAGCGCGGAGCGGCCGATCCATGTCATCGAAGGCCCGCTGATGGACGGCATGAACGTCGTCGGTGACCTGTTCGGCTCGGGCCGGATGTTCCTGCCGCAGGTCGTGAAATCGGCGCGCGTGATGAAGAAGGCGGTCGCGCATTTGATCCCGTTCATCGAGGCGGAGAAGGAGAAGAGCGGCGCCACCCAGGGCAAGGGCCGGATCGTCATGGCGACGGTCAAGGGCGACGTCCACGACATCGGCAAGAACATCGTCGGCGTCGTCCTCCAGTGCAACGGCTTCGAGGTGATTGATCTCGGCGTCATGGTGCCGTGGAAGGCGATCCTCGACGCCGCCGACGAGAACAAGGTCGACATGATCGGCCTCTCCGGCCTGATCACCCCGTCGCTCGACGAGATGGTGACGGTGGCGGAGGAGATGAAGCGCGCGGGCCTGACGATGCCGCTGCTGATCGGCGGCGCGACGACCTCGAAAGTGCACACCGCGCTCAGGATCGACCCGGCTTATGACGGGCCGGTGCTCCACGTCCTCGACGCCAGCCGCGCCGTCGGCGTCGCATCGTCCCTGGTTTCCGACACCCAGAAGGAGCCGATCGTCCTCAAGACCGCCGAGGAATATGAGCAGGTCCGCCTGACCCGCGCCGGCCGCGGCCATTCGGAGCTGACGCCGCTGGCCGAGGCGCGCGCCAACGCCTTTCCCTACGACCCTTCCGGCAAGGCGCCCGCGCCGCTCCACCCCGGGCTGCAAAGCTTCAACGACTGGCCGCTGCGCGACCTTCGGACCGTGATCGACTGGACCCCGTTCTTCCGCGCCTGGGAGCTCGCCGGCAATTATCCGGCGATCCTCGAGGACCCGGTGGTCGGCGAGAGCGCGACCGCTCTGTTCGCCGACGCGCAGGCGATGCTCGACCGGATGATCGCCGAGCATTGGCTGAAACCGCGCGGCACGGTCGGCCTGTGGCGCTGCCGCCGGGAAGACGACGACGTGATGGTGCTTGCGTCCAATGAGGAGACGCGGCTCCCGTTTCTTCGCCAGCAGGTCAAGAAGCGCGAGGGCCGGGCGAACATGAGCCTCGCCGATTTCATCGATCCCGAGGGCGAGGACTGGATCGGCGGCTTCGCGGTCGGCATTCACGGGCTCGAGCCCCATCTCGCGCGCTTCAAGGCCGAGAATGACGATTATTCGGACATTCTCCTCAAGGCACTCGCCGACCGCCTCGCCGAAGCCTTTGCCGAGCGGCTCCACCAGCATGTCCGCGCCAGCGTCTGGGGCTACGAGCCCGAGGACCATCAGACCAACCAGGATCTGATCCGCGAGAAATATACCGGCATCCGCCCCGCGCCCGGCTATCCCGCCTGCCCGGATCACAGCCTGAAGCCGGTTCTGTTCGACATGCTCGGCGGCGAGCCCGCCGGCGTCACGCTCACCGAGAGCTACGCGATGTGGCCGACGTCGGCGGTGTCGGGCTTCTATTTCGGCCACCGCGACAGCCAGTATTTCGGCGTCGCGCGGATCGGCCGCGACCAGCTCGAAGACTATGCCCAGCGCCGCGACGTGCCGATCGAGCAGACCGAGCGCTGGCTCAGGCCGAACCTGGACTGACCGGCGCCGGATGATCGACTCCGCTGCGGCTCCGCATTAGAAAGAGGGGCAAGCAGGAGGCCGTTGCGATGCCGCTTTTCCCGAAAATCCAGAGCCCCTGTCCTTATCAGGGCCGCCTTTCCGAGATCATGGACGGCGACGTCTGCCGGCTGTGCAGCCGCCAGGTTTTCGACCTGACCCAGATGAGCGACGGCGAGCGCGTCGCCTTCCTCGCCGGCTGCGAGGAGGAGGTCTGCGTTTCCTACGCCGTCCGCCTCGCCCCGGCCGTTCGCGCGGCGGCGGTGGCTGCGGCGCTGGCAATCCCGGCGGCGGCCTTGGCCGACGAAATCATCATGGTCACCGGCGGCGGCATCAAGGATCCGCGCCGGGTGGAGATGATCGAGCTGCCGGCAGAGGCGGCGGTACCGGTGCTGCCGGTCACTTATGAGGATGGGCCGGCCGCCCCGGAGGAATCGCGGCAGGGCGCAGGCGAACCCGGGGGCCCGTCCCGCCGCTGAGGGGTCCCGCCGCCGGTGACGCGGCGCGCTTTTTGCGCTATCATGCTGCTGAAGCGAAGGAGGCGACGCCATGTCCATCTTCCCGAAGATCCAGAGCCCTTGCCCTTACAAGAGCAATCTCGCCGAAATCATGGACGGCGACGTCTGCCGCATGTGCAAGCGCCAGGTCTTCGAGCTCACCCATATGTCGGACGGCGCGCGCGTCGCCTTCCTCGCCGGCTGCGAGGAGGAGGTCTGCGTCTCCTACGCGATCCCGATCCGTCCGGCGCTGAAGGCGGCCGCCTTCGCCGCCGCGATCGCCATTCCGAGCGCGGCCGCGGCGCAGGACGAAATGATGATCGTCGTCGGCGGCATTACCGATCCTTCGCGCGTGGTGATGGTGGATACCGGCCGGGATGCGGACCTTCCCGTGCTCCCGATAGCCTACGAGGACGAGCAGCCCTCGGACGAGTCGCCCGCCGGCGAAGCGTTGCGCGACGAGCCCGCGGGCCCGGACCGAAGCTGATTCACTGCGCCGGGCGGCGCCGCACTTCGGTCATTCCCTGCCATTCGAGCAGCCCCGCAAGCTGCATCGCGGCCGCCACGGAGCGCATGTCGCCGTCGCCGATGGTGAGCGCGATATGGGATGCGTCGAACGCGTCGAGCGCCGCATCGAAGCTGCGCCAGCGCCCGTCGACATAAGCGAGCGCCCAGGCATGCGGCATGAAGACGTTGCTGACGCCGTGATATTGCTCGCGCGAGTAGACGAGGCCCGCGGCCACCCGCGTCGGGATGCCGGCCGCGCGGCCGAGCGCAGCCAGCAGCACCGCCGCCTCGGTGCAGTCGCCGGCGCGCCGCGACAGCGTGTCGAGGGCAGAGAAGTGCCCGGTGAAGTCGATCGTCGCGAGATAGGGGCGGGCGCGCACCCTCAATATGTCCATCTTGCGCGCTTCCGAGGTCTGCATCCGCGCCACCGGCGCGGCGATCGCCCGCAGGCGCGGGTGGTCGCTCTGCAGCCACGCCGTCGCTCGCCTCGCATCGGCGAGATACAAGGGGTCGGTCGGCAGGCCCGCGCCGCACCCCTCGCAGACATCGAGCGAGACCGCCTCGCCGGCGGCCGATCCATGCTGCTCCCCCGTCTCCGGCAGCGGAAAGTTGAGCCCGTCGCGAAAGGCGAAGCGGTATCGGACGTGGCCGTTGAGCGCGGATGCGGGCATGCGGTAGGGCGCGCGCACCAGCGAGGCCGCGAGCACGCTGAAGGCATCCGGCCGCCGCAATGCCGTTTCGCGGTCGCTCGCCCGCATCGACATCGTCGTCCCCATCATCGGCTGCGCGATCTCGACGATTTCGCCGGCCGGTGCGACCAGCAGGCGCGAGACGCCGCGAAGCTGGCCGTTGTCGTAGCGCCGGCGCACCAATGCGCGGCGACCCGAAGCGTCGGGGGTCGGGGTCGGTTCGATGACGACATGCTCGACCGCCATCGCCCCGATGCTGAAGGCGTCGAACTCGAGCCGCGGTCGCCGGGCCCAGTCCCAGCCGGGCAGGAGCCCCTCGCCGTCGTCGAAGCGCACCCCCGCCGGCAGAGCGACGGTCCCCGCCCAGCGGGTCGAAAGCGTCCTTCGCGTGATTTCGGCCTGGCCCGGGCGGATGGTCGCCTCCGTCTGGCTCCAGACGCGGCCGCTCTGGACATGCTCGCTGATCGCGGTGACCCGGCCCGCTCCGTCCTCGCGGGTGAGGGTGCGCTCGGAGAGCAGGGTGGGGGGCTGACCCTCCTCCTGGATGCGGATGCTGCGCCTTTCGACGATCTCCCGCCCGCCGCCCGCCGCCGCCGTCACTTCGCGCGAGGCATGGCCGATCCGCGTCCCGTCGGCGGTGAAGATGCCGAACCAGCGATTGTCCGGCGCCGACGTCTGCGCGGCCGCCAGCGCCGCCGACACGGCGAACATGATGGCAATGCCTGCTGCGATCCGGCCCACGCGCACAGCCTAGCTTCAGCACAAGAATTGGGAAACCCGCCGTCCCTTTGCGGGGCAGTGCTCCCGTTAACCCTCTTGGGCCCTCGACGCCGCGGCCGCGGCGCGCCACGTCCGCAGGATGAGAAAGCTCCCGCTCGCCGCGCTCGTGCTCGCACTCGCCTCCGCGCCGCTCTTCGCGCAGGGCGGCCGCGCGCCGTTCACCGTCGCCGAGACGCGGCAGGGCTTCGCCACGCTCCAGCAGGCGGTCGACGCGATCGGCGGCGGCGCGGGCACGATCCGGATCGCGCCCGGCACCTATGAGCAATGCGCGGTGCAGAGCGCGGGCCGCGTCGCTTTTGTGGCGGAGGAATTCGGGGCGGTGACGTTCGACGGCGTCGCCTGCGACGGCAAGGCGGCTTTGGTGCTCGGCGGGCAGGAGGCGCGGGTCGAGGGCCTCATCTTCCAGAACATCGCTGTGCCCGACCGCAACGGAGCGGGGATCAGGCTCCAGAGCGGCAATTTGATCGTGCGCGAGAGCCTGTTTCGCGACAGCGAGCAGGGCATCCTCACCGCCAACGACCCACGCGGCTCGATCCGGATCGAGCGGTCGACCTTCTCCGGCCTCGGCCTCTGCCCCGAAGGCGGCGACTGCGCCCACAGCCTCTATATCGGCGATTATGGCAGCCTGACGGTGGTGCGCAGCCGCTTCGAGCGCGGCCGCGGCGGCCATTACGTCAAGACCCGCGCGCCGCGCGTCGAGATCGCCGATTCGAGCTTCGACGACAGCGACGGCCGCGCGACCAACTACATGATCGACCTCTCCAACGGCGCCACCGGCACGATCGCGCGCAACACCTTCGTGCAAGGCCGCAACAAGGAGAATTACAGCGCGCTGATCTTCGTCGGGCCGGAGGCGCAGTCGAACAGCTCGGATGGCCTCACCATCGCCGACAACGACGTCTCCCTCGCCCCTGGCGCCAGCGCGACGACGTTCGTGGTGGACCGCAGCGGGGAAGGGCTGACGATCGAGAACAACCGCCTCGGGGCCCAGATCACCCGCTACGCAAGGCGCTGAGCCCCTTCCTTGAGGGGGAGGGCTTTTGCGGCGCAGACCGCGAAACTTGCTATACGGCCGTAGTGAATCGTCTCGCGCTCCTCCTGACACTACTCGCGCTGCTCTGCGGCGCATCCGCGCATTCGCAGCCTCCGTCAGGCGAGCCGGCCATCGCCGTCTCGCTGGTCCCCGAAGGCCGCACGGTCGCGCCGGGCGGGACGGTTACGCTCGCCTTCGTGATGCGGCCGCGACCCGGCTGGCACGGTTACTGGGTCAATCCGGGGGATGCGGGGCGGCCCGATGCAGTCCGGTGGCGGCTGCCGGCGGGGGCCAGCGTCGGCGCGCTTCGCTACCCGGTGCCGCAGCGGCTGATCATCTCGGGCCTGATGAACTATGTCTACGAGCGCGACTATGCGATCCTCGCCGAGCTGCGGGTGCCGGCGGCGGCGGCGATGGGCAGCGTGCTGCCGGTCGCGGCGCGGCTCGATTATCTCGCCTGCACCGATCGCATCTGCGTTCCTCAGCGGACCGACGTCGCGACCGAGCTGCGGGTCGGCGCGGCGAGCGCGGACAACCGCGCGCTGATCGACGGCTTCCGCCGCGCGCTGCCGCGGCCGCTCGGCAGCGAGGCACGCTTCGCCGTCGCGGGGGGACGCCTGCGCATCGCGATACCGCTCCCGTCCGACGTCGCGCCGCGGGCCCGCTATTTCTTCGCCCGGACGCTGGATGCCGTCGACTTCACCGCGGAGCAGCAATATCTGCGGGAGCGGCAGACGCTGATCGTCGACACTGCGGCGGCGCCGGGCGCCGAGGGGCTGACCGAGATCGAGGGCGTGCTGAGCCTCGGCGACGGCGGCGGCGTCTCGCTCGTGGCGCGCAGGGGGCCTGTGCCGGCGGGCGGGGAGCGGATCGGCAGCTCGGAGCGGGAGCAGGGACATGACGGTCCGGGCATCGCCGTCGCCTTGCTCGGCGCGCTGCTCGGCGGGCTGCTGCTCAATTTCATGCCCTGCGTGTTTCCGATCCTGAGCCTGAAGGCGCTGAGCCTCGCCCGCGCGGGCGGCGACGAGCAGGCGGCGCGGCGCGAGGCGCTCGCTTATGCGGCGGGCGCGGTCGCCATCTGCCTTGCGCTCGGCGGACTGATTCTCGGACTGCGCTCAGGCGGAGTGGCGGCCGGCTGGGCGTTTCAGCTCCAGGACCCGCGGGTGATCCTGCTCCTGCTGCTGCTGGTCACCGCGATCGCCCTGGGGCTGGCGGGGCTGTTCCGGCTGCCGGCGATCGGCGGCGGCGAGCGGCTGGCGGGGCAGGGGGGTGCGCCCGGCGCCTTCTGGACCGGCGCGCTCGCCGCCTTCGTGGCGACGCCTTGCACCGGGCCGTTCATGGGCGCGGCGCTCGGCGCGGCTTTGGTGCTGCCGACTTTCGCCGCTTTGGCGGTATTCGGCGGCCTCGGTCTCGGCCTCGCGGCGCCGTTCCTGCTGCTCGGCTTCGTGCCGGCGCTGCGGCGGAGGCTGCCGAAGCCGGGGCCGTGGATGGAACGCTTCCAGCGCATCCTGGCGGTGCCGATGTTCCTGACCGCGATCGGGCTTGCCTGGATACTCGGCCGCCAGGCGGGGGTCGACGGGATGACGCTCGGCCTCGCCGCCGCGCTCGCGCTCGGCCTGGCCTTGTGGTGGATCGGGCGACACGGGCGGGCGTGGGTGGCGCTGGTGCCGGCGGCGGCGGTCGCGGTGGCCGCGCTGGCGCTGGTCCGGACCGAGCCGCTCGCGGCCGAGGCGCGGCGCGGGGCGCTCGCGGCGGAGCCGTTCAGCGAGGCGCGGCTGGCGGCTTTGCGGGGCGAGGGGCGGCCCGTCTTCGTCTATTTCACGGCCGACTGGTGCCTCACCTGCAAGGTCAACGAGCGCGCCGTGCTGGCGCGGGCCGACGTCGCCGACGCGTTCCGCCGCGCCGGCGTGGTGGTGCTGGTCGGCGACTGGACGCGCGGCGAGCCCGCGATCGGGCGCTTCCTTGAGCGCCACGGCCGCTCCGGCGTGCCGCTCTACCTCTTCTACCGGCCCGGCGCCGCGCCCGAAGTCCTGCCCCAGATCCTGACCGCCGGGCGGGTGCGGGGGCTGGTCTCCTGAGTTCCTTCCTGCCGGCGGAGCCGGTGGGGAGGGGGACCATGCGGAGCATGGTGGAGGGGTGATTGGCGCAGGCCGAGCCAGCTACCCCTCCACCACCCTCCGGGCGGTCCCCCTCCCCATGCTGCGCATGGGGAGGATTTAGGCTACCGCGTCGGCGCCGTGCTTGGGCGCGAGCGGGCCCAGACCTGCCGCCCGCCGACCCACGTCTCCAGCACGCGGGTGTCGCGGATCTGTGCGGGGTCCGAGGTGCGGAAGATGTCGGTGTCGACGAAGATGAAGTCCGCCATCCGGCCCGGCTCGAGCGTCCCGACCCGGTCCTCGGCGAACGAGGCGAAGGCGGCACGGCGGGTGAAGGCGTCGAACGCCTGCTCCAGCGTCAGGCGCTGCTCGGGGAACCAGCCGCCCGGCGGCTGCCCGTCCGCATCCTGGCGGCTGATCGCGACGGCGAGGCCGTGGAACGGATTGGGGCTCTCGACCGGAAAATCGGAGCCGAAGGCGAGCGGGACGCCGAGACGCAGCAGGCTCGCCCAGGCATAGGCGCCGCCGAGCCGCTCGCGGCCCATCCGCGCCTCGGCCATCCGCCAGTCGGACGTCTGGTGGACCGGCTGCATCGAGGCGATGATGCCGTGGCGGGCGAAGCGCGGCAGGTCCGCGGGGTCGACGATCTGGGCATGCTCGATGCGCCAGCGGCGGTCGCCGGTGTAGGTGCCCGCCATCTCCTCGATCGCGCCGAGCAGGGTGGCATTGGCCTGGTCGCCGATCGCGTGGACGGCGACCTGGAAATTGCTCATCGCCGCGCGGCTCATCAGATTCTTGAGGATGGTGTCGCCGACCAGAGGCAGGCCGCGCTGGCCGGCCGCGTCGCGATAGGGCTGCTTCAGCCAGGCTCCGCGCGAGCCCAATGCGCCGTCGAGATAGAGCTTCACGCCGACCATGCGCAGGCGGCTGCCGTAGAGCCACGGCGTCGGCCCCTGGCCGGCGATGGCGAGCAGGGCGTCCACGCCCGACGCGTAGGAGAAGATGCGGATGTCGAGCAGGCCGATGTCGCCGGCGCGGCGCATCACCGCCCAATCCTCGCCGCTGGTGCCCATGTCCGCGACCGAGGTCACGCCGTTCGAGAGCAGGATCTCCTGCGCGCGGCGGAAGGCGAGGTCGCGGGTGATCGGCTGGTGGGGCGGGATGGCCCGCTCGACCAGCGGCATGGCGGCGTCGACGAAGATGCCGGACGGCTGCCGCCCGGTCCGCTCGATCCGGCCGCCCTCCGGCGCCTGCGTCCCCGCCTCGATCCCGGCCTCGCGCATCGCCATGCTGTTCGCCCAGCCGGCATGCCCGTCGATCCGCTCCAGATAGACCGGCCGGTCGCGCACCACGGCGTCGAGTTCGGCGGCGGTCGGGTAGCGGCCGAGGCCCCAGCGTTCGTGGTTCCAGCCGCGCCCGACGATCCAGCGCGCCGAGGGGTTGGCGGCGGCATAGGCGCGGAGGCGCTCCAGCGCTTCCGGGAGCGAGCGCGTGTCCGACAGATCGAGCTGCATCGCCTGGTAGCCGATGCCCATGACATGGCCGTGGGCGTCGATCAGCCCAGGCAAGAGGGTGCGGCCGCGGCCGTCGGTGCGGTAGCGCACCGGCGGGCGCCGCTCGCGGCCGGTGAGCAATTGCTTCACCTTGCCCTGATCGTCGAGGACCATCCCGGTGAAGCGGTGGAGGCGGCCGTCCGCGCGCATCGTATAGCCGTTGACA
>DASQKE010000264.1:0-10502 GCA_035630675.1 Allosphingosinicella sp. | reverse complement strand
GCTGTCGCCCGCGGCAAGCCGCTGCGGCGCGAGGATGTAGGCGAGTTCGCCATCCTCATATTTGATCAAGGCGATGAACGCGGTGCGGTTGGGATCGTATTCCAGCCGCTCGACGGTCGCGGGCGCGTCCCACTTGCGCCGCTTGAAATCGACGTAGCGGTACTTCTGCTTGTGGCCGCCGGCGATCCCGCGCGAGGTCACGTGGCCCTTGTTGTTGCGGCCGCCGGTCTTGCGCTTGCCTTCGGTCAGCGCCTTGACCGGCTTGCCCTTCCACAAAGACGATTTGTCGACGAGGATCAGGCCGCGCTGCGACGGGGTCGTCGGGTTGTAGCTCTTGAGTGCCATCGCGTGTCGCCTCAGATACCGGTGGTGACGTCGATGGACTGGCCTTCGGCCAGCGTCACGATCGCCTTCTTCATGTCCGACCGAGTGTAGGGGCGGCCCTTCCACTTCTTGGTCTTGCCCTTCTGGACGATGGTGTTGACGCCCGTCACGTTGACGCCGAACAGAGCCTCGACCGCCGCCTTGATCTGCGGCTTGGTCGCACCGCCCGCGACCCTGAAGACGACAGCATTATGCTCGGAGAGGAGGGTCGACTTCTCGGTGATATGCGGCGCGAGCACGACATCGTAATGGTTGATGTCGAGCGCCGGCTGCTGCTTCTTTGCGGCCTTAGCCATTGAACCGCGCCTCCAGCTTCTCGACCGCGGCGCGGGTCAGCACCAGGGTCTCGTGATTGAGGATGTCATAGACGTTGGCGCCGATCGCCGGGATCAGGTCGATCTGGCGAAGGTTGGACGACGCCATGGCGAAGCCGACATTGAGCGCGTCGCCATCGATCACCAGCGCGTTGCGCCCGAGATCAAGGCCGGCGAGACGCTCGGTCAGCATCTTGGTCTTGGCCTCGGAGAGGTCGAGATTCTCGACCACGATCAGGCTGCCGCCCTTCGCCTTGGCCGAGAGCGCCATGCGCAGGCCCAAAGCGCGCACCTTTTTGTTCAGCGACGGATCGAAATCGCGGACGCGCGGACCGTGGGCCTTGCCGCCGCCGATGAAGATCGGCGCGCGGCGGTCGCCGTGGCGGGCGGTGCCGCCGCCCTTCTGCTTGCCGTATTTCTTGCCGGTGCGGGCGACGTCGGAGCGCTCGCGGGCGCCGCGGGCGGTGCCCCGGCGCTTCTCGAGCTGCCAGGTGACGACCCGGTGGAGGATGTCGGCCCGCGGCTCGACGCCGAAGACGTCGTCCGAAAGCTCGATGTCCTTGCCGGGCTTGCCGCCGTCGAGGGACTGGACTTTGACCTTCATGGCTTAGCCTTCCTGGCCGTCGGTGGCTTCCGGAGCCGCGGCGGTTTCGGCCGGCGTCTCTGCGGGAGCGCTGTCATCGTTCTGGGCGGCGTCCGGCGCATTATCCTGGGCGGCCTGACGGAGACCGGCGGGATAAGGCGCGGAGTCGGGACGGGCGACCTTGACCGCGTCCTTGACCAGCAGCCAGCCGCCCTTGTGGCCAGGCACCGATCCCTTGACGAAGATCAGGCCGCGATCCGCGTCGGTGCGGACCACCTCGAGATTCTGCTGGGTGCGGTTCTTCGCGCCCATGTGGCCGGCCATCTTCTTGTTCTTGAAGACGCGGCCCGGATCCTGGCGCTGGCCGGTCGAACCGAGCGCACGGTGCGAGACCGAGACGCCGTGGGTCGCGCGCATGCCGCCGAAGCCCCAGCGCTTCATGCCGCCCTGGAAGCCCTTGCCCTGGGTGACGCCCTGGATGTCGACGAGCTGGCCGACCGCGAAATGATCAGCGGTGAGCTCGGCGCCGACGTCGAGCAAAGCGTCCTCGGCGACGCGGAACTCGGCGACGCGCGCCTTCGGCTCGACCTCGGCCTTGCCGAAATGGCCGCGCTGCGGCTTGGCGACGTTCTTCGCCTTGGCGGTGCCCGCGCCGAGCTGGACGGCGACATAGCCGTCGTCGTCCGCGTTCTTGCGCGCAATAACCTGCAGATTGTCGAGCGCCAGGACCGTGACCGGCACGTGGCGGCCGTCATCCTGGAACAAGCGGGTCATCCCCATTTTCTTCGCGATCACGCCGGTGCGCATGACCAAACTCCTTACGACAGAGGCCCCACGGCACCATTGCCGGGGGCGTGTAGGGCACCCATCGAAGCATGACTTCGATGGGATCCCCCGAGCCCAAAAACGATGCGCCCCGCCTGGGCTCGTGATCCGCCTCGAAAGGCGAAACGGCGGGGACGCAGGCCGGGAGCTCAAGCTCCCGCGGTATCACCCGATAAACTGCCGGCTCAGGCCAGCTTGATCTCGACGTCGACGCCCGCCGCGAGGTCGAGCTTCATCAAAGCGTCGACCGTCTGCGGGGTCGGCTGCACGATGTCGAGCAGCCTCTTGTACGTCCTCACCTCAAACTGCTCGCGCGACTTCTTGTCGACGTGGGGCGAGCGGTTGACGGTGAACTTCTCGATGCGCGTCGGCAGCGGGATGGGACCGCGGATGAGAGCACCCGTGCGCCGCGCGGTGTCGGCGATGTCGCCCGTGGCCTGATCGAGGACACGATGATCGAACGCCTTCAGGCGAATCCGGATATTCTGCGTTTCCATACCTGCTACCGATGCCAAAGAGCCGAGCCGAATTCCGGAGCCGTGAGACCCCGGAAGCGGCCTTAATCCATACTCAAATGCGAACCGCCCGAATCTTCCCGATCCGGGCGGCTGCGCGTGCCTCTACTACTTCGTGATCTCGCCGACAACCCCTGCGCCGACGGTCCGGCCGCCTTCGCGGATCGCGAAGCGCAGCCCCTGGTCCATGGCGATCGGAGCGATCAGCTTGACGGTCAGGCTGACATTGTCGCCCGGCATGACCATCTCGGTCCCCTCCGGCAGCACCACCTCGCCCGTCACGTCGGTCGTGCGGAAGTAGAATTGCGGACGGTAATTGGCGAAGAACGGCGTGTGGCGGCCGCCTTCATCCTTCGAGAGGACGTAGACGTTGGCCGAGAAATCGGTGTGCGGCGTGATCGAGCCCGGCTTGGCCAGGACCTGGCCGCGCTCGACCTCGTCGCGGCCGACGCCGCGCAGAAGCGCGCCGATATTGTCGCCCGCCTGGCCCTGATCGAGCAGCTTGCGGAACATCTCGACGCCGGTGACGACCGTCTTCTGGGTGTCGCGGATGCCGACGATCTCGACCTCCTCGCCGACCTTGACGATGCCGGTCTCGACGCGGCCGGTGACGACCGTGCCGCGTCCCGAGATCGAGAACACGTCCTCGATCGGCATCAGGAACGGCTTGTCGAGCGGACGCTCGGGCTGCGGGATGTAGCTGTCGACCGCCTTCATCAGCTCGAGGATCGACTTCTCGCCGATCTCCTCATTCTTGTCCTCGAGGGCGGCAAGGGCCGAGCCCTTGACGATCGGGATGTCGTCGCCCGGGAAATCGTAGGACGAGAGCAATTCGCGAATCTCGAGCTCGACGAGCTCGATCAGCTCCTCGTCGTCGACCTGGTCTGTCTTGTTCATGTAGACGACGATCGACGGCACGCCGACCTGGCGGGCGAGCAGGATGTGCTCTTTGGTCTGCGGCATCGGGCCGTCGGCGGCCGAGACGACGAGAATCGCGCCGTCCATCTGCGCGGCGCCGGTGATCATGTTCTTCACATAATCGGCGTGGCCCGGGCAATCGACGTGGGCGTAGTGGCGCGCCTCGGTCTCATATTCGACGTGGGCGGTCGAGATGGTGATGCCGCGCTCGCGCTCCTCGGGAGCCTTGTCGATATTGGCATAGCTCGTGTAGGTCGCGCCGCCGGTCTTGGCGAGGACCTTGGTGATCGCCGCCGTCAGCGACGTCTTGCCATGGTCGACGTGACCGATGGTGCCGATGTTGCAGTGCGGCTTCGTCCGCTCGAATTTAGCTTTCGCCATTTTCTTCCTACCTTCTGATCAAACTGAAATCCGAGACGCGCCCGCCCGGTGCGGACGCGCCCATAACCGTAAACCGAGGCTTATGCCAGCTTCGCCTTGACCTCTTCGGCGACATTCGCTGGCACTTCCTCGTAGTGGGAAAATTGCATGCTATATTGCGCCCTCCCCTGCGAGAATGAGCGCAGCTCGTTGACGTAGCCGAACATATTGGCAAGCGGGACCATCGCCTCGACGACCTGCGCATTGCCGCGGGTGTCGGTGCCCTGGATCTGGCCGCGCCGGCTGTTCAGATCGCCGATCACGTCGCCGAGATAATCCTCGGGGGTGACGACCTCGACCTTCATGATCGGCTCCAAGAGCTTGATTCCGGCCTTCTGGGCGGCCTCGCGCATCGCTCCGCGGCCGGTGATCTCGAACGCCAGAGCCGACGAATCGACGTCGTGATAGGAGCCGTCGTAGAGCACGGCGGTGAAATCGATGATCGGGAAGCCGATCAGCGACCCGGTCGCCGCGATCTCGCGAATGCCCTTCTCGACCGAGGGGATATATTCCTTGGGAATATTGCCGCCCTTGATCTCGTCCTTGAAGATCACGCCCTGACCTCTTTCACCAGGCTCCACCGTGAACTTGACGCGGCCGAACTGGCCGGAGCCGCCCGACTGCTTCTTGTGGGTGTAGTCCACGTCGACCTTCTTCGCGAGGCTCTCGCGATAGGCGACCTGCGGCGCGCCGACATTGGCCTCGACCTTGAACTCGCGCTTCATGCGGTCGACCAGGATTTCGAGGTGGAGCTCGCCCATCCCCTTGATGATGGTCTGGCCGGATTCCATGTCGGACGACACCCGGAAGCTCGGGTCCTCCTGGGCCAGGCGGTGAAGGGCGACGCCCATCTTCTCCTGGTCGGCCTTGGTCTTGGGCTCGACCGCGACCTCGATGACCGGGTCCGGAAACTCCATCCGCTCGAGGATGATCGGAGCGTTGGCGGCGCAGAGCGTGTCGCCGGTGGTCGTGTCCTTGAGGCCGACCAAAGCGACGATGTCGCCGGCGAAGGCCTCCTTGATGTCCTCGCGGTCGTTGGCGTGCATGAGCAGCATGCGGCCGACCTTCTCGCGCTTGTCCTTGACCGAGTTCATCACCACCGACGCGCTCTCGAGCTTGCCCGAATAGATGCGCACGAAGGTCAAGGTGCCGACGAACGGGTCGGTCATGATCTTGAAGGCGAGGCCCGCAAACGGCGCCTCGTCCTCGGCCGGGCGCTCGTCGACGGTCTCGCCGTCGAGCTTCAGGCCCTGGATGGCGGGGACGTCGAGCGGCGACGGCAGATAATCGACGACCGCGTCGAGCATCGGCTGGACGCCCTTGTTCTTGAACGCCGAGCCGGTCAGCACCGGCACGAACGAGAAATTGAGCGTGCCCTTGCGGATCAGCTTCTTGAGCGTCGCGACGTCCGGCTCGGTGCCTTCGAGATAGGCCTCCATGGTCTCGTCGTCCTGCTCGACCGCCATCTCGATCATGTGCTGGCGCGCCTCGGCGGCGGCGTCGGCGAGATCGGCCGGAATCTCCTGATATTCGAACTTGGCGCCGAGGCTCTCCTCGAGCCAGATGATCGCCCTGTTCTCGACCAGGTCGACCAGGCCCTTGAAGCTGCTCTCGATGCCGATCGGGAGATAGAGGACCATCGGCCGGGCGCCGAGCCGGTCCTTGATCATCTCGACGCACATCTCGAAGTTCGCACCGGTGCGGTCGAGCTTGTTGATGAAGCACATCCGCGGCACTTTATACTTGTCGGCCTGGCGCCAGACCGTCTCGGACTGCGGCTCGACGCCGGCGACGCCGTCGAACACCGCGACCGCGCCGTCGAGGACGCGCAAGCTGCGCTCGACCTCGATGGTGAAGTCGACGTGGCCGGGCGTGTCGATGATGTTGATGCGGTGGTCGTTCCAGAAGCAGGTCGTCGCCGCGCTGGTGATCGTGATCCCGCGCTCCTGCTCCTGCTCCATCCAGTCCATGGTGGCGGTGCCCTCGTGGACCTCGCCGATCTTGTAGGACTTGCCGGTATAATAAAGGACGCGCTCGGTGGTCGTCGTCTTGCCGGCGTCGATATGGGCCATGATGCCGATATTGCGGTAGCGGTCGAGCGGATGGCTGCGGGGCACGGTGATCACTCCAGGCCGGGCTGAAGGCCCGGCGTTCAATTGGTTACCAGCGATAATGCGAGAAGGCGCGATTGGCTTCCGCCATGCGGTGCGTGTCCTCGCGCTTCTTGACCGCATTGCCGCGATTGTTGGCCGCGTCCATCAGCTCGCCCGAGAGGCGGGCCGACATCGTGTTCTCGCCGCGGGCGCGCGCCGCCGTGATCAGCCAGCGGATCGCCAGCGCCTGGGCGCGCTCGGGGCGAACCTCGACCGGCACCTGATAGGTCGCGCCGCCGACTCGGCGGGAGCGGACCTCGATGCCCGGCTTCACATTGTTGAGCGCATCGTGGAAGATCCCGATCGGGTCGCGCTTGGCGCGGCCCTCGACCGTGTCGAGCGCGCCGTAAACGATGCCCTCGGCGACCGACTTCTTGCCGTCGAGCATGACGGAGTTCATGAACTTGGTGAGCGTCACGTCCCCGAAACGGGGATCGGGCAGCACTTCGCGCTTCTCTGGGCGACGACGACGGGACATTGGATTCTTCCTTTCTCTTCAGCCTGGTCCGGAACCCGTCCGGGGCTTACTGCGGTGGTGGTAGCGATTGGGGACACATACTTTTCGCGCGGCGGCGTCAGATAACGCACCTCGGCGCGTGAAAGTACGTGTCCCCTTATTTCGGACGCTTGGCGCCGTATTTGGAACGGGACTGGCGGCGGTCCTTGACGCCCTGGGTGTCGAGCACGCCGCGCAGGACGTGGTAGCGGACGCCAGGAAGGTCGCGGACTCGGCCGCCGCGGATCAGGACCACTGAGTGCTCCTGGAGATTGTGCCCCTCGCCGGGGATGTAGCTGATCACTTCGCGCTGGTTGGTGAGGCGGACCTTGGCGACTTTGCGAAGCGCCGAGTTCGGCTTCTTCGGGGTGGTCGTGTAGACGCGGGTGCAGACGCCGCGCTTCTGCGGGTTCTGCTCCATGGCCGGGACCTTGGATTTCGCCTTCTGCGGCTCGCGACCCTTGCGGATCAGCTGGTTGATCGTCGGCATGAAGCCCTTCACCTTGTTTCATTCACTCTGCCGAGTGCAAAAAGCGCAAAAAACCCGGCGGCCCCTCGGCCCCCGGCCCTTGCTCCCGCAACAGCAATGTTCAAGCTCTTGCCCGCTCCAGGAACGCAAGGCTCCGCGGGCGACGCGGCCTATAGCTGCGAGGCGCATATGGGTCAACGGGGGGTTTTTGAGGGGTAGCGCTTGAGCGGCGCTTCCCGCTGCGCGAAAGACGTGGTTGGCGGCGGCGAGCCGGCCGGTGCGAGGAGCGAGGCGATGGACGAATGGAGCCTGCCATGGGAAGGCGGATGCCGGTGCGGCGAGGTCCGCATCAGGGTCACCAGGCCGCCGCTGCTCACCGGCGCCTGCCACTGCGCGGGCTGCCAAAGGATGAGCGCCAGCGCCTTCTCGCTGACCGTCACGCTCCCTTCCGACGGATTCGAGCTGGTTGCGGGCGCGCCGGTGCCCGGCGGGGCACAGGGGCCTGTGTAGCACCATTTCCACTGCCCGCGCTGCAAGTCCTGGCTGTTCACCCGCGCCGAGGGCTTCGACTGGTTCGTGAACCTGCGCGCGCCCGTGCTCGACGATCGGGGCTGGTTCGCACCGTTCGTCGAGCTGTGGACCGCCGAAAAACTCCCCTGGGCCGAGACCGGAGCGCCGCGCAGCTACGATACCGGGCCTGCCGTCGCCGAGTTCCAGGCGCTGATGGACGCGTTCGCCGCGGAAGGGGCCCGGCCCGGCCGCGGCTGAGCGCCGGGCTCGCGACGTGTGAGCGTAAACAGGGACAGTTTACATTCAGCCTCGCCGAGCGCCACGCGAGCCAAGGGCGGGGACCTCCTAAATGTAAACTGTCCCCGTTTGTCCCGGTCAGCGGCGGCGCGGACGGCGCGGCACGAAGGCTTCCCGCGGGGTGCCGTCGACATGAGAGAGCCGCTCGGTCGGCAGCCTGAACTCGAGGCCGCTGTGCGGCAGCCGATAGTCGTAGATCGCGCCGAGGAGGCCAGCCATCCGCGTGCCGACCACGTCGGCGCCGATCGCGTCGAAGCCGAGCGCCAGCCCCTCGCCCATGCTGCCGGTCCAGCGGCCGACCTCGATGGTCACCGGGCCGCGATGGAACTTGCCGGAGCGCGGCAGCACCTGCTCCACCCATTGCCGCGCGATCCCGGTCCGGCGCTGCTCGGCGGGCAGGCTGTGGCGCTGGTAGAAACGCGGGCGGTCGACGAACCAGCCGAGCACTGCGCGGGCGACGATTGTATTGCCGCCGCCCGGCGTGTCGGTGAGATCGATGGTGACGCGCTCGCCGCGGCGGGCGCCGGCCATGGCGGCGTCGAAGGCGGCGATCGTCGCCTCCTGGCCGAGCGAATCGTTGAAGCGGATGCGCAGCGCCCCGCCGCGCCGCTCGGCTGTGACCGGCGGGCGGTCGCCGCGCGGCTCGGCATAGAGGCTGGGAAGCTCGAGCGGGATCAGCCGGCCGCCGCGGCGCAGGGTCAAGCGGCGCGGCGCGTTGCGCCGTCCCGCAGCCAGCACGCGCGCGGCGAAACCGGCGCGGAACGCGTCGTTGGGCAGCCCGAGATCGGCCCAGAAATTGGCGACCGCCTCGCCGATCGGTTCGCCGCCGGCGAAGACCAGAGCGTCTCCGGGACGGGCCCCGGCGCGCTCGGCCGGAGAGCCCGCGCGCACCGCCTCCACTACGAAGACGCCGTCGCGGCGCCGCTCGATCCAGAGGTCGGCGAAGCTCGGCACCACCGCCCAGCTGTCGGCGAAAGAGGCGCCGGTGATCGCGTGATGATCGGCAAGCGCGAGCAAAGCGCGCTCGGCGTAGCGGAGCAGCGCGCGCCGGTCGCCGACCCGCGCCGCCTCCGCCGCGAGCAGCGCCGAGGAGGGCACGACCCCGCCGGCGAAGCGCTCGGGATAAGCGTAATTCTGAGCGATCAGTCGCTCGACCGAAAGCGCGTCCGAAAGAAAGTCGGCCGCCGACGGCTCCTGCGCCCGGAGCGGCGCGGCGAAGAGAAGCAGGAACAACGGAAGCAGGCGCATCAGCTCATTCCGTCGTCTCGCCGTCCCAATGGTCGTTGTCGTGGTCGGCCTCGGCCTGGTTCTTGTCGCGGTGGACGACTTTGTCCCTGTGCTCGGGCGGGCCGTAGATGGTGTAGAGCCTGAGCAGCTCCGCGCCGGTGTTGATCACGTTGTGGCGCGCGCCCGCCGGCACGATCACCGCGAAATCGTCCGCGACGCGATTGGCGACTCCGTCGATCCGGATCTCGCCTTCGCCTTCCTCGATCCGGAAGAACTGGTCGCGGTCGTCATGGACCTCCTCGCCGATGTCGCAGCCGGGCGGCAGGGTCATCAGCACCAGCTGCAAATTCTTGCCCGTATAGACGACGCGGCGGAAATGCTCGTTCGCCAGCGTCTCGCGCTCGATGTTCGCGACATAGCCCTTCTTCACCCATCGTCTCCCTCGTCGGTCATCGCCTTCAGCGGATCGTGCCCCCAGTTCATCAGCGACCAGCGCCAGCGCGACGTGACCGGGTTGTCCGGCTGCTGTGCCCGGTGTCGCGCGACGAAGCCCGCCACGCGCCGCATGTGGCGATAATCCCCGTCGCCGAGCCCGAGTTCCGCCAGGCGCAGGATCCGCGCCGTCTCCCCCCCCGCCTGGCGCCCGACCGACTCGCTCTCGCCCGGCCGGAATGTTCCGACCCGCCGGCTCTCCTCGCCCTCGAGCCAGGCCGTGATCTCGTCCGCCGACATGTTCACCGCCACCCGAAACGCCGCGCGGATTCGCCCGCGCTCCGTCTTCGCATCCTCGACCACGGCGCCGCGCCTAGCCGGTCCGCCTCGGCCCGCCTAGAGGCTCGGCTCGATCTGGGACCGGCTCGGGCTCGTCAGCAACGGCCTGTTCACCGGCGCCAACGCGCTCGACGAATATCTCGCCATGGGCGGATCGGGCAACGGCCTTCCGGTCGAGCAGGACGGCGGCGCCGGCACCGCGGGATCGCACTGGGACGAGGAGCGGTTCGGCAACGAACTGATGACCGGCAACATCAACGAGGGCGCGAACTATTTCACCGCGATGAGCGCGGCCTCGTTCGCCGACATGGGCTACGTCATCAGCCCGAACTACGAAGCCCTGTCCGACGCCGGCTACGTCTTCGCCTGATCGATTGGGGACACGTACTTTTTCGCGAAAAAGTACGTGTCCCCATTTCCCGAGCTAGCCCCCGGCGTTGGCGCTGGCGCTTGCGCCGGAGCTTGCGCTTGCGCTTGCGCTGGCACTGGCCGAGGCCGAGCTGGAACTCGAGCTGCTGGCGGAGCTTGAGGCGCTCGCCGAACTGGACGCGCTCGCGCTGCTGGTGGAGCGGCGGCGGCCGGTGGAGACGTGGCAAGGGTTGCGGGGACGGCACCCTCTC
>DASQKE010000263.1:0-10438 GCA_035630675.1 Allosphingosinicella sp. | reverse complement strand
TGCCGAGCGACGTCGTCTCCTGCGCCGGGACGGTATCCTGATAGGACCCGGAGTCGATATTGGTGACGAACAGCTTGCGGTCGGTGAAGTCGAAATCGATGATACCGGTGACGTCTCCCAGGCCGTCGCCCATTGACATCTTGTCGAGCTGGCCGACCGGATAGGGGCTCGCGAAGCCGGAGAAATCGAGCTCGATGATGTCTGGATTGGTGTCGCCGTCATGGACGTGGCGGCCGCCGTGGATGGTGCCGTCGTCCGTCTCGGCCGTGTCCGGCGGCGACAGCGGCGGATCGCCGGCCATGGTATAGCCGCCACGGCTGTTGATCTGGTCGGCATCGGCATGGACCCGCGAATAGGCCTGAAAGACCGGATCGCCGCCGACCGTCGTGACGAACCCGTCGGCGACGACCATGTCGGGAATGGTCACGAGCATGCCCTCGACCGTCTCGAAATATGAGAGGGCGTAGAGCGACGCGTTGAACGTGTTGCCGACCGAATCGGTGAGGTCGGGCGTAACGCCGGTCAGGATCGAGTTCGGGATAGGCCGGCCGGCGTCGAGCGTCAGCACCGGGAGCGGGTTGCCCGTGCTGTTCTGGGTGATGCTGCTGACTTGCCACAGCACGGTACGCGGCAGCGAGTTGAACGCCTGATATTCCATCACCCTTGCCGTGACCGTGACGAGGTCGCCTGGCGCGAAGCCTGCCGGGTCGATGCCGTTGGCGGTGAGCAAAGCGGCCAGCGTCGAGCCGGTACCCGGCGGGGGGTTGCTGGTGTCGTCCGTGTCATATTGGGCCATCACGAAAATGCCCTCGGACGTCAGCGAATTCGAGTCCCACTGGCCGGTTTCTTCGGTAATGTAGAAGCCTTGGCGCGTACCGTCGGCGTCGACCGCGGTGACCACTGCCTGCACGATCACGATCGTCGACGAGACGACGTTGAAGCCGTTCTTGCCTTCGGCGGCGAGGATCGGGCTGTAGTAAGACGAGCCCTGGATTTGATGGATGAAGAGCGCGTCGTCGGTGAGGATCGTGCCGACGCCGGTGGCGTCGGTGACGATGGCGTCATTGGTGGCGCCGGAAAGCACGATTTGGAAGGTTTCGTTCGATTCCGACGTGACATCGCCGTTGATCGTGACCTGGACGGTCTGGCTGTTGACGCCGACGCCGAACGAGAGCGTGCCGCTGTTCGCCAGATAATCGCCCGGCGCGACGGCGCTGCCGTCGACGGTCGCGAAATTGACGTCGAACGCGCCGGTGCCGCCGGTGCGGGTGACGGTGAAGGTCAGGATCGAGGTGCCGGCATTGCCCTCGACGATCGAGACGTCGTTGATCGAGACCTGGATCGGGGTGCCGTCGTCGTTGACGATCGTGCCCACCCCCTGCGCGTCGGCGATGATCGCCCCGCCGGTCGCGTTGGTCAGGTTGAGCAGGACGGTCTCGTCCAGCTCGGGCGTGCCGTCGTCGTTGATCGTGACGGTGACAGTGGCGCTGACCTGGTTGTCCGTAAAGGCGAGCGTGCCGCTGGTGCCGACATAGTCGCTGCCCGCGGTCGCGGTGCCGTCGGCGGTGGCATAATCGACGCTGAAGGCGCCGCCGACCAGGTTCGAGCGGGTGATGGTGAAGGTCATCGTGCCGGCCGCCTCGTTGACCGAGACGTCGCTGACCGCGACGAGTGGCGCCGCCGCGCCGCCGACCGCGCCGACGGTGAAATTGTCGAGACCGAATTCGTCGCGGCTGCCCGAACCGCCGACGTCGCTGCCGGTAAGGCGGAGATAGAGGTACCCGCCGACCGCGACGGGAGAAGCAGCGGTGAACTGGCCGGAGCGGGGCACCGTCACGAGTCCGCTCGCGTCGGCCGCGGCGGGTGAGGTATAATCGAACGCCGACAGCGCGATGAAATTGACCCCATCGGTCGAGTAAGAGAGATTGAAGCTGTTGCTGCGGGCCTGATCGTTGCGGACCAGCAGGTCATAGGCGACGGCGAAGGTGCTCGCGGCGAGGGCGCTGCTGTTCACGATCCGGATCGTGAAGTCGCCGGGAGTGAAATCGTCGCCGCCGGGCTGGACCAAGAAGGCATGGTCGCCGCCGCCCTGATCGAGCGCGTAGATGCCGCCGCTGGTCTGTGCGGTGGTGGTGACGCCGCGGGCGAGATCGCCGGTGGTGACGGTGCCGCCAAAGGCGACGGAAGGGTTGGACGGGTCGTCAAAGCCGGACGCGATATAGACGTCGCTGTCGAACTGGCCGGCGGTCGGGTTGGGAGCGAAACCGGCGGCGCGGAACGCGTCGAAATTCTCGCTCAGCAGGCTGAACACCCCCGACGGGACATCGTCGTTGGTGATGGTCGCGATGGCGAGCGCGTCGCCGATCGTCGCACCGGCGGTCGCGTTGGAGAGAGTGACCTTGAACTCCTCGCTGAGCTCGGGCGTCGTGTCGCCGTTGATGGTGATCGAGATCGTCTTGACGGTCTCGTTCTCGCCGAAGTTCACCGTCCCGGACTGGGCGACATAGTCGCTGCCGGCGGTGGCGGAGGCATTGTTCGGGTTGCCGCCATTGGCGGTCGCGTAATCGACAGCGAACGGCGAGGTGCCGCCGCTGCGGGTGAGGGTGAGGACGAGCAGCGACGTGCCGGCATTGCCCTCGACGATCTGCGCGTCCGCGATGGTGACGCTGCCGGCGGGCGGCAGAGCGTCGTCGTTGACGATCGTGCCTGCGCCGGCGCCGTCGCCGATCGAGGCGCCGCCGGTCGCGTTGGACAGGCTGATTGCGAAGGTCTCGGTTGGCTCGACCGCGATGTCGCCCTGGACGTCGATCGAGATCGTCTTGATGGTCTCGCCGTCGGCGAAGCTCAATGTGCCGGCGAAGACGCTGCCCGCCGCGAAATCCGTAGCGCTGTCCGCAACGCCGCCGCCGCCCGGCGCCGCGATCGAGTAATCGACCGTCGCCGCGCCTGCGCTGCCGCCGGTACGGCTGACCGTGAACAGATAATTGGTCGTGCCGGCATTGCCCTCGTCATGGGTGACGTCGTCGATGTTGAACGTGCCGACCGGCTCGGCGTCGTCGTTCGTGATCGTGCCGGTCGCCTGGCCGTCGCCGACGCTCGCGCCGGTGACGTTGGTGACATTGACCAGGAAGAATTCATTGGTCTCGAAGGCGGTGTCGCCGTTGACGGTGACGTCGAACGTGTAGCTGATCTGGCCCTCGAGAATCGTCTGGGTGGTCAGCGTCCGCGGCTCATAGTCGTTGTCGGCATCGGTCGCACTATTGTCGGCGGTCGCGATATCGAAGGTAACGCCTCCGAACGGCGCCGGCTGGTTGAGGCTGACGGTGAAGGTGAAGACCGACGTGCCGGCATTGCCCTCGGCTTGGCTGACGTCGGCGATGGTGAGGACCGGCGTGTCGTCGTCGGTGATCGTCCCCTGGCCCTGGATGTCGCCGGGCGTGGCGCCGACGATGTTGGTGACGTTGACGAAGAAGGTCTCGTTGCCTTCGCGGATATTGTCGTTGTTGACCGTGACGGTGAACGTGAACGGCCCGGTATTGCCGGCGGGGATGGACTGGCCGGTCAGCGCCCGCGCGACGTAATCATTGTCCTCGGCCGCCGGATTGTCGTCCTGCGCGGTGCCGTCGGCGGTCGCGATGTCAAAGGTGACGCCGCCGGGGCCGGCGGGCGCGGTCAGCGTGACGCTGAAGGTGAAGTCTGTCGTACCGGGCGTCGTACCCTCGGCCTGGGTCACGTCGCTGATGTTGAGGGTCGGGAGAGCGGCAGGGTTGTCGCCGGAATTCTGAGGCGCACGCGCGGCCGAAGAAAAGTCGGCCGAATTGTTGTCCGTGTCCTGACTGCGATGCAGAGCCTGGTTGGTAGCATGAACCGGCTCAACCGTGCCTTCCACGAACGCATTTGTCGCAGCGCCGTATCCGACCGAGTCGATGATCGTTCCGGTGTTTAGCGCGCCATTGCGCAAGGCGAGACCACCCGACGCCCCTGAGAACGTGCCCGTGGCGCCGGTGGTCCAGGTGAAATCGCCCACCTTAGCGCCCGCATAGCCTGCCGAATTCGTGATGAGCAGATACCCGCCCGCGGGGATGATCGTGCTTGTTGTCCAATTGATGACGGCGACGTCGGTCACGCCCGCTGCGGACCGATAGACCAGCCTCCAGCCGTTAATATCCACCGGCGACCCGCTGATATTCTTGAGCTCGATATACTCATCAGCTGCCGAAGTCGTGCTCGCGACCGCGAACTCATTGATGACGATCGTGGTGCTAGGCATCGAACTCTCCCAATATGTCTCAAGCGGGCGGCCTCGATGGGCGGCCGGCAGCAGCAAATTCAAAACGGGAATCGCAGGCCGCGCCTTCGCGCGCCTTCGGCATGTCGGTTTGCGACCGAATCCCCCCGAAGTTTCAGGACTTTGGCAGCGGATCGTGACAGGCGCAAGACTCCTGCGGCAGATCGTTAAGCATCAGGCTGCGCAGGGGTTTTCTCACCGGCGGCGCACCGCTAGGGCGCGCCCATGGCCAACATCCTCGTCACCGGGAGCAGCCGCGGCATCGGGCGCGCGATCTTCGAGGCGCTGGCGGGCCGCGAGGGCCACCGCGTTGCCGGCCATTCGAGCCGCGGCGGGGGCGACGAGATCGGCGCGGACCTCGCGCAGCCGGGCGCTGCGGAGGCTTTGTGGGCCGCGGCGCTGGAGCGGCTCGGCGGGCGGATCGACGTGCTGGTCAACAATGCCGGCATATTCGAGGCGGCGCCGATCGGCTCGGCGGCCGACGCGTGGGTCGGCTCGTGGGAGCGGACGATGCGGATCAACCTCACCGCCTCGGCAGAATTGTCGCGGCTCGCCGTCCTCCACTTTCGCGAGCGTGGCGAGGGCGGCCGGATCGTCAACGTCTCGAGTCGCGCTGCCTATCGCGGCGATTCCCCCGACCACTGGCATTATGCCGCGTCCAAGGCGGGGATGATCGCGATGACGAAGACGATCGCACGCGGCTATGCCGGCGAAGGCATATTGGCCTTTGCCGTGTGCCCCGGCTTCACCGTGACCGGCATGGTCGACGACTATCTGGAGAGCCGCGGCGGCGGCGCGTTCCTCAGGGACATCCCGCTCGGGCGGGCGGCCGAGCCCTCCGAGGTCGCCGAAACGGTGCGCTGGCTGGCCCTCGACGCGCCGCCGTCGGCGACCGGCGCCGTGATCGACGTCAACGGCGCCAGCTTTGTCCGCTGAGTTCCTCCCCATGATGGCATCATGGGGAGGGGGACCATGCGCAGCATGGTGGAGGGGTATGGGCTCGGCCTGCGCCTTCTACCCCTCCACCACACTTCGTGTGGTCCCCCTCCCCATCCGCTTCGCGGACAGGGAGGAACGCACGTGACCAGCTGGCGGGTCACCCTTCCCTGCACCAAGGCCGAGGCGGAGGCGATCGCTCTCGGCGCCGCGGAGCTCGAGGGGCTCGACCCGCCGCCGGTGCTGATGACCAGCGAGCCGGACCCGACGCGGCCTGAGCAATGGCGTCTCGACGCCTATTTCGAGGCGGAGCCGGATGCGGCGGCCTTGGCCTCGCTCCGCGCGCTGGCTCCGAGCGCGGCGGGCGCGCCACCCGAGATCGCGGCGCTCGGCGACGAGGATTGGGTGACGATGAGCCAGAGCGGGCTCGAGCCGATCGAGGCGGGGCGCTTCTTCGTCCACACGCCCGCCCATCGCGGCCGGGCTCCGCCAGGCGCAATCGCGATCGAGATCGACGCCGGCCGCGCTTTCGGCACCGGGCAGCACGAGACCAGCACCGGCTGCCTCGTCGCGCTCGACCGGCTGGAGCAGGCCGGCATCGGCTTCGGCGACATCGTCGATCTCGGCACCGGCACCGGCCTGCTCGCCTTCGCCGCTCTGAAGCTGTGGCCGGAGGCGCGGGTGACGGCGTCGGATATCGATCCGGTCGCGGTCGAGGTCGCGGCCGCAAATGCGGCGGTGAACGACGTGCCGCTCGGTCCTGGACCCGGCGAAGTCGAGCTGGTCGTCGCGCCCGGCCTCGAGCACGAACGTCTCGCGGCGCGCGCGCCCTACGACCTCGCCGTCGCCAACATCCTCGCCGGCCCGCTGGTCGAGCTCGCCCCGTCGATCGCCGCGGCGATGGCGCCGGGCGGGCACCTGATCCTCGCCGGGCTGCTGACGACGCAGGCCGAAGCGATCACGGCCGCCTATCAGCGGCAGGGCCTCGCCGCCGCCTTCGCGATCGAGCGCGGCGACTGGCCGACTTTGGTGATGACGAAGGGCCGGGAGTAATCCCCGTCACGTCCCCGCTTCGGCGACGATCTCCAGCCAGCGCGCTTCGTCGATCGTCTCGACGCCGAGCTCGGCCGCCTTCTTGAGCTTGGAGCCGGCGCCGGGGCCGGCGATGAGCAAATCGGTCTTGGCCGACACCGAGCCCGCGACCTTGGCGCCGAGCCGCTCGGCCTGAGCCTTGGCCTCGTCCCGCGACAGCGCCTCGAGGGTGCCGGTGAAAACCAGGGTCTTGCCGGAGACCGGCGAGGCCCTGGTCTCCCAGATCAGGTCCTGCGGCGCGACGCCCGCGGCGAGCAAGTCGTCCACCGCCTCGATATTGTGCGGCTCCTCGAAGAAATCGCACAGCGCGCCGGCAACCTCGCCGCCGATGCCGGGCGTCTCGACGATCGCGGCGGCGGCTTCGTTGCGGCGGCGCCTGAACTTCTCGTCGCTTTCGCCGAGCACCCGCAGGGTCGCGTCGCGCGCGGCTATGGCGGCGGCGATGGTCGCGCGCAAATTCGCCCAGCTGCGCGAGCGGCGGGCGAGGTCGCGGGCGGTGACCTCGCCGACATGGCGGATGCCGAGCGCGTAGAGGAAGCGGTCGAGCGCCGGTCGGCGCCTGGCGTCGATCGCGGCAATCAGGTTGGCCGCCGAGATTTCCGCCCAGCGCTCGCGGGCCAGCAAATCCTCCCTGGTCAGCCGGAAGATGTCGGCGGGCGACTGGAGCAGGCCGTCGCGGAAGAAGGCCTCGATATGGGTGATGCCGAGCCCCTCGATGTCGAGCGCGTGGCGGGAGACGAAGTGGCGCAGGCGCTCGACGCGCTGAGCCGGGCAGATCAGGCCGCCGGTGCAGCGGACGTCGACCTCGCCCTCCTCCTGAACCGCCTCGGAGCCGCATTCGGGGCAATGGTCCGGAAAGGCGAAAGCCGGGCGCGCCTCGGCGGCGGTGAGGTTCTCGAGCACCTGCGGGATGACGTCGCCGGCGCGCTGGATGCGGACCCGGTCTCCCACCCGCACGCCGAGGCGCGCGATCTCGTCCTTGTTGTGGAGGGTGGCGTTGGTGACGGTGACGCCGCCGACGCTTACCGGCTTCAGGCGCGCGACCGGGGTGAGCTTGCCGGTGCGCCCGACCTGGATGTCGATCGCTTCGAGCAACGTCTCCGCTTTCTGGGCCGGGAATTTGTGGGCGAGCGCCCAGCGCGGCGCCCGGCTGACGAAGCCCAGGCGCTCCTGCCAGTCGAGCCGGTCGACCTTGTAGACGACGCCGTCGATGTCGAAATCGAGGTCCGCGCGCTTCGCCTCGATCGCGCGATAATGGTCCAGCAGCGGCTGGAACGCGTCGAAGCGTTCGAGATCCTCCGAGATCGGCACGCCCCAGGACGCAATCTCGCGCATCACGCCGAGCTGGGTGCCGGCCGGAAGCTTCGAGACCTCCCCCCAGCCGTGGGCATAGAAGCGCAGCGGCCTGGATGCGGTGACCGCCGGGTCCTTCTGGCGCAGCGAACCGGCGGCGGCGTTGCGGGGATTGGCGAACTGGCGCGCCTTGGCGGGGTCCTCCGCCTCGGCGAGCAGGCGCGCGTTCAATGCGGCGAAATCGGCCTTCGACATGTAGACCTCGCCGCGGATCTCGAACACATCGGGCGCGCCTTCGATGGTTTGCGGGATGTCGGAGATGGTGCGGGCGTTGGCCGTGACGTCCTCGCCGGTGGTGCCGTCGCCGCGCGTGGCGGCGAGGACCAGCGCGCCTTTCTCGTAACGCAGCGAGCAGGACAGTCCGTCGATCTTGGGCTCGGCGGTGAGCGCGACCTCCGCATCGTCGGCGAGCTTCAGATAGCGCCGGACGCGCGCGACGAACTCGGCCGCTTCCTCGTCGGCGAACCCGTTTTCGAGGCTGAGCATCGGCTGCCGGTGCCGCACCTTGGCGAGGTGCGCCGCGGGCGCGGCGCCAACCGCCTTCGACGGCGAATCCTCCCGCACCAGCTGCGGGAATGCCGCCTCCAACTCGGCGTTGCGGCGGGTCAAAGCGTCATACTCAGCGTCGCTGATCTCGGGCTCGTCCTGTGTATGATACAGCCGATTATGGTGCGCGATTTCGCGCGCCAGGCGCTGGAGCTCGGCTGCCGCTTCAGTTTCCGTCACGCCGCCTCCAGCAGCCTTACCGCCTGCGCCCTCGCCTCGTCGGTGACATGGGCGCCCGAAAGCATCCTTGCGATTTCCTCGCGGCGGCGGGGCTCGTCGAGGGCGTGGACGCTGGTGCGGGTGACGAGGCCTTCGTGGGTCTTTTCGATCAGGTGGTGCGCCCGGCCGCGGGCGGCGACCTGGGGGCTGTGGGTGACGACGAGGACTTGCGACCGCTCGGCCAGGCGGTGGAGGCGCTCGCCGATCGCGCTGGCGACCGCGCCGCCGACGCCGCGGTCGATCTCGTCGAAGATCAGGGTGGTGGCGCCGCCCTGCTCGGCGAGCGCTACCTTGAGGGCGAGGATGAAGCGCGAGAGCTCGCCGCCGCTCGCGATCCGGACCAGGGGGCCGAACGGCGCGCCCGGATTGGTCGATATCTCGAACTCAACCCGGTCGCGGCCGGCGGCGGAAGCCTCGGCCGCGACGAGCGCGGTACGGAAGCGGGCGGCGTCGAGCTTCAGTGGAGCGAGCTCGGCCGCGACCGCCTCGTCGAGGCGGGCGGCGGCGGCGCGGCGCTGCTCCGAGAGCGCGGCGGCGGCGGCGTCGTAGGCGGCGAGGGCGGCGACGAGACGCGCCTCGAGGCCGGCGACGCGCTCACCGCCCGCCTCGATCGCGGCGAGCTTCCCCTCGAGCTCGGCGGCGAGGCCGGCGAGCGCGTCGGCCTCGATCCGGTGCTTGCGCGCCATCGCGCGGATCTCGAACAGCCGCGTCTCCACCTCCTCGAGCCGGGCCGGGTCGCAATCGAGCGCTTCCTTGGCGCGCTCGAGCCTGTCCTCCGCCTCATTGGCCTCGACCAGAGCACGGTCGAGCGCGGCCAAGGCTTCGCCGAGCAGGGGATGCTCGGCCGCGATGCGGTCGAGGCGGCGCGCGGCCTGGCGCAAGGCGGCGAAACCGCCTTCCGAGCCCTGTAGCAGCTGATCGAGCGTCTCCATCTCCCCGCCCAAGCGGGCGCCGGCCTGCATCGCGGCGCGGGCGGCGGCGAGGCTCTCCTCCTCGCCGGGCTCGGGGTTCAGCCGCCGGAGCTGCTCGACGCTGTGGGCGAGCCATTCGCGGTCGCTCTCGGCCTCGTCGGCAGCAGCCCGCGCGGCGGCGAGCTCCTCCTCGATCGCGCGCATCGCAGCCCAGGTCGCGGCGACGGGCTCCGGATCGATGCGTCCGTAGGCGTCGAGGAGAGCGCGATGGCCGCGCGGGTTGAGCAGGCTGCGATCGTCATGCTGGCCGTGGATCTCGACGAGCAGGCCGCCGAGCTCGCGCAGCAGCCCGGCGGAGACCGGCTGGTCGTCAACCGCCGCGCGGCTGCCGCCGTCGGTGCGGACGATGCGGCGCACCACCAGCGGCTCGCCGGGCTCGCCGCTCAGGCCGTTTTCGGCGAGGAAGGCGTGAGCGGGGTGGGTGGGCGGCAGGTCGAAGCTGACGGTGACGACGGCCTGCCCCTGGCCCGAGCGGACCAGCGAGGTCTCGGCGCGGGCGCCGAGCGCGAGGCCCAGCGCATCGAGCAGGATCGACTTGCCGGCGCCGGTCTCGCCGGTGAGCACGCCGAGGCCGCCGCCGAATTCGAGGTCGAGGGTCTCGATGATGACCAGGTCGCGGATCGAGAGGCCGGTCAGCATGGGTCGCGCGCGGGCTGCATCGGCTCCGCTTCTAGTTCATCCCAGCGCGGGCGGGAAACCTCTAACGTGATTGCGGCGTGGTCGGCTCGGGCTGCTCGGCCGGCGGCTGCTGGACCGGTTCGGTCGCCGGCGGCGTCGCCGCAGGGGTCTCGGCTGCCGGCGGCTGGGGGGCAGGCGGCCTCCGCCTGGCGCGTTCCGCCGCCCGCGCGTCCTCGCGCGCCGTGCGGGCGGCGATGCGCTGGCCGCGCTCCGGATTCGGACGGTAATTCTCGATCAGGTTGAAGGCGCGCTGATACCAGTCGGTCCCGGCGAAATTGGCGCCGAGCACGGCCGCGGAACGCCGGGCTTCCTCGGGCAGGCCGAGCGCCAGGTAGGTTTCGGTGAGACGCATCAG
>DASQKE010000262.1:0-3926 GCA_035630675.1 Allosphingosinicella sp. | reverse complement strand
CATCCTGCGGGCGCGCAGCTGTCGGCGACCCTGCTTGCCGAGGAGACCGGCGTGCCGCTGCCGACGACGCAGAAGCTGACCGGCCGGCTCGCTGCGGCCGGGCTTCTGGCAACCGCGCGCGGCACCGGTGGCGGTTTCCGCCTCGCCCGGGCGGCGGGCGAGATCAGCCTCGCGGACATTATCGAGGCGGTCGAGGGTCCGATCGTCATGACCAGCTGCATCGATACCGAGCGGCACGATTGCGCGCTCGAGAGCTGCTGCCAGGTGCGGCCGCACATGAACGTCGTCAACGGCGTCGTCCGCGGCGCGCTGGCGGGCCTCAGCCTTTCCAGCCTGTCGGTCCTCCCGGTAGCCGGGTTGGCGGAAAGCGTGGAGGCATGAACCGGCCCGAGGAGATCGACGTCCGCAACCGCGAGGCGGTCGAGGCCGCCGAGCGCGCCGCCAATTACGAATGGGGCTTCACCTCGGAGGTCGAGCAGGACTTCGCGCCCAAGGGCCTCAGCGAGGACACGGTCCGCTTCATCTCCGCCAAGAAGAACGAGCCGGAATGGATGCTCGAATGGCGTTTGAAGGCCTATCGCGCCTGGCTGACGATGGAGGAGGTGAGCTGGGCCAAGCTCGACATCCCCGAGATCGATTTCCAGGACGCTTATTATTATGCCGAGCCCCGCGCCAAGCCCAAGCTCGGCAGCCTCGACGAGGTCGATCCCGAGATCCTGCGGGTCTACGAGAAGCTCGGCATCCCGATCGAGGAGCAGAAGGTCCTCGCCGGGGTCGAGGGCGCGCGCAAGGTCGCAGTGGACGCCGTGTTCGACTCCGTCTCGGTCGCGACCACCTTCCGCGCCGAGCTCGAGCGCGCCGGCGTCATCTTCCGCTCGATCTCCGAGGCGATCCGCGAATTCCCGGATCTCGTCCGCAAATATCTCGGCTCGGTGGTCCCGCAGCGCGACAATTATTTCGCCTGCCTCAACGCCGCGGTCTTCTCCGACGGCACCTTCGTCTACATCCCCGAAGGCGTGCGCTGCCCGATGGAGCTCAGCACCTATTTCCGGATCAATGCCGCCAATACCGGCCAGTTCGAGCGCACCCTGATCGTCGCCGACAAGGGCAGCTACGTCTCCTATCTCGAAGGCTGCACCGCGCCGATGCGCGACGAGAACCAGCTCCACGCCGCAGTGGTCGAACTGGTCGCCTTGGACGATGCCGAGATCAAATATTCGACGGTCCAGAACTGGTACCCCGGCGATGCCGAGGGCAAGGGCGGAATCTACAATTTCGTCACCAAGCGCGGCGCCTGTCGCGGCGCGCGCTCGAAGATCAGCTGGACCCAGGTCGAGACCGGCTCCGCCATCACCTGGAAATATCCGTCCTGCATCCTCCAGGGCGAGAGCAGCGTCGGCGAATTCTATTCGGTCGCTCTCACCAACAATATGCAGCAGGCCGACACCGGCACCAAGATGATCCACATCGGCAAGAACAGCCGCTCGACCATTGTCTCCAAGGGCATCAGCGCCGGCCGCTCGAACAACACCTATCGCGGCCTGGTGCGGGTCCTCGCCAATGCCGAGAACGTCCGCAACTTCACCCAGTGCGACAGCCTGCTGCTGGGCGACCAGTGCGGCGCCCACACCGTGCCCTATATCGAGGTCCGCAACCCCAGTGCCCAGATCGAGCACGAAGCGACCACGTCCAAGATCAGCGACGACCAGCTCTTCTACGCGATGAGCCGCGGCCTCAACGCCGAGGACAGCGTCGCCCTCATCGTCAACGGCTTCGCCAAGGAGGTCCTCCAGCAGCTCCCGATGGAATTCGCCGTGGAGGCGCAAAAGCTGCTCGGCATCAGTTTGGAGGGCTCTGTCGGATGAGCGCATTGTTGATTTTCATGGCTGCGCAGGCGGCGGTCCCCCAGACGTCGATCATCCGCAAGCCGGTCATGGAATCGCGGCTGGTGATCCCCGACGAAATCGCGCCCGCGGTCCTGCCCTATCTAGGCTGCCTGATGGCGCGGGACGGCGTGCGGATTCGGGGCGGCATCGATCCGCGACCGGAGGGGGTGGGTCCAGGCGCGGACTGCACGCTTTACCGGAGCACGGCTGCGCAGGATGCGGACCTGATCCTGACGCGGCTCGGCAGGCTGGGGCCGCAGGGGCGGGCGCAACTGATCGAGAGCACGCTGTCTTCGATCGATAATTTCAGCCGGCCGCAGCCGCCGCACGCCGCCGGGAGCGACGCCGATGCTCAGGATTGAAAATCTTCACGCCACCGTCGCCGACAAGGCCATCCTGAAGGGGATCGGCCTCGCCGTGAACGCGGGCGAGGTGCATGCGATCATGGGGCCGAACGGGTCGGGCAAGTCGACCCTCAGCTACGTGCTTGGCGGGCGGCCCGGCTATGAGGTCACCGAGGGGGCGGTGACGCTCGACGGGCGCGACCTGCTCGCAATGTCCCCGGACGAGCGGGCCGCGGCCGGCCTCTTTCTCGGCTTCCAATATCCGGTCGAGATCCCGGGCGTCTCCAACGTCCAGTTCCTGCGAACGGCCTTGAACGCCCAGCGCCGGGCGCGCGGCGAGGCGGAGATGTCGGCGGGCGAGTTCCTGCGGTTGGCGCGCGAGCAAGGCGATGCGCTCGGCGTGTCGATGGACATGCTCAAGCGCAATGTGAACGTCGGCTTTTCGGGCGGCGAGAAGAAGCGCAACGAGATGGTCCAGATGGGGATCATCGATCCGCGCCTTGCGGTGCTCGACGAGACCGATTCGGGTCTCGACATCGACGCTCTGCGGGTGGTCGCCGACGGCATCAACCGGATCATGCGCGCCCCCGACAAGGCGGTGCTGCTGATCACCCATTACCAGCGGCTGCTCGATCTCGTCGTGCCCGATTTCGTCCACGTGCTGGCGGACGGCCGGATCGTCCGCTCGGGCGGCCCCGAGCTCGCCCATCTGCTCGAGCGCGAAGGCTATGCGGAGATCGCCGCGTGAGTGAACTTTTTTCCCCCAGGGAAGCTGAAACTTCCGAAACTTCCGCGCCGCGAGGCGCGCGCTGATGCTGCTCGACCTGCCCTCGAAGCGAGACGAAGCCTGGCGCTGGAGCGATCTTTCGGCGCTGCCGGAAATCGCCGCGCGCTCGCCCCGCGGCGAAGTGCCCGAAGCATTGCGGTGGATCGACTGCGCGCTGGAGGGACCGCGGCTGCTGTTCGTCGACGGACGCCTTGCGCCGGAGCGGTCGAGGCTCGGCGGCATCGAGATCGGGGCGGTCGCGGCCGAGGCCGGCGACCATGCGCTGGCGAAGCTCGCCGGACGCGAGGGTTGGCGGCTGCGGCTGGCGAGCGGCCATGCGCCGACCGGCCTCGTCCAGATCGTCCATGTCTCGACCGGCGCCGCCGACCATCTGGCCGGCGAGGTCGAGCTCGACGTCGATGCCCAGGCCTCGATCGTCGAGACCTTCATCGGCGAAGGCTGGACCAATCGGCTCACTGGCATTCGCCTGTTCCGAGGCGCCCGGCTGATGATCGCGCGGCGCATCCTCGCTGCTTCGGGCTTCGTCAGCCTCACCGATCGCGCCAGCGTCGGCGAAGGCGCGAGCCTCGCCGTCACCACCCTCGCCGGGGGCGGGTCCGACACGAGGCTCGACGGACTGATCCGGCTTGCCGGCGAGAGCGGCTTCGCCGAAATCGGCGGCGCCCTGCTCGCCCGCGGCCGCCAGCGCCACGATGCCAACGTCGTCCTCCGTCACGAGCAGCCCGGCGGCATGTCGCGGCAGCTCTGGCGCTCCGTCGCCGACGATTTGGCGACCTGCTCGGTCGCCGCCCGCGTCGAGGTCGCCCGCGGCGCCCAGAAGACCGATGCCGAGCAGTCGCTGAAGGGCTTGCTCCTGAACCGCGGCGCGACGATCAACGCCAAGCCCGAGCTCGAAATCTTCGCCGACGA
>DASQKE010000261.1:0-27553 GCA_035630675.1 Allosphingosinicella sp. | reverse complement strand
CGTGCCGGAATGGGACTCCCTGAAAAGTGCAGCCGTCGACCGAGCGAAAGCCCGGCATGCGCTCTCGCACCGCTTTTCCCCGGGGCCGGCGCTCTTAGCGCTTTACCTTTGCCCGTCCGGGGAAGAAGATGAAACGGGTCTCGATCGCCAGTGGGCGGTGCGCGGCCGGGAGCATCCCATGCGCAGCCTCGAGCCTCCTCGATCCCGTGCTGCCGACCGCAAATCGGCGGACCGGCCGCGCGGCCCGGTTCCCGGCCCGCGTCCCGCGCAGGCGCTGCGGCACTTTTCGGGCGGAGCCGGCGCCTCGCGCGAGGGCCCGGCGCCGCGCGCGGCCGGCGCGCTCCCCGAAGGGCTCCAGACGGTGATGGAGGCGATGTCGGGCTTCTCGCTCGCCGACGTCGTCGTCCACCGCAACTCCGCCGAACCCGCCCGCTTGGGCGCCGCCGCTTTCACTCGGGGCAATGAGATTCATTTGGCATCCCGCCAGGAAGGCCATTTGCCGCACGAGGCCTGGCATGTCGTGCAGCAGAAGCAAGGCCGGGTCGCGGCAACATTTCGGGTCGGAGGGTTTCCCGTCAACGACGATTCGGGGCTCGAGCGCGAAGCCGATGCGGCGACGCGCCTTCTCCAATCCCCGGCAGCGCCAAGACCGCTCAAATCCGCGCGGACCGGAGCCGCCGCGCCCATCCAGCGCGTGCTGATCTACGGCACGGACGTGAAACCGGACGCGGCAGGAAAAAACTTGAAGCTGTTCGACGCTTCCCTCGACGCCATCATCAGCGCCCAGGACGATGATGTCGCGAACAATCCGGCCTGCCTCCTGGCGAAGGTCACGGTCATCAACCAGAAGCTGGAAGTCGACGTGGCTGCCTTCGGCCAGCCGTCCGCGGCGACGCTCAAGGATATCGAGACATTCTACAACGGCGTCAACACCCTCAACTTCAACGTGAATCCGATCCTGCGGGAGACCTGGCGACGCTGCGTGGATGCCACGAAGGACTGGAAGACCTACTCCAAGGTCGGCGGGAAGTTCCTCTCCAAGTATGAAGACGTGCTCAGCGAGATAAAGGCTGACTTCCCCAGCCTTGAGCCAAAGGCGAAGAAGGTCGTCACCTTCAAGGTCAACAAGGAGCATATGGTCAACAAGGGCGGCGCGCACCAGGGCGCCCAGACCGCGAGCGTCAACCTGATGCATGCCGGAGTTCCGGCTTCCGGCTCGGCTGCCTCGCTGTCGGAGCCGCACAAGGGATTGCACGCCATGAAAAGCGGCACCGGCCAGGTCAGCTACACGGCCCTCGACCCGAACGTTCGCAAGATCATCGAGACTGCCCAGAAGTCGGCGGCATATCAGCCGACCGCCATGGGAAGCTTCCACTAGATTTGGGACGTGGGATGACCGGTAGCGGGGACGCGGACAGCGCTGCGAGCAGGACCCGGCGCTCGGCCGGGAGGCTGTCCCGGCTCGGCATAATATATGATATATATGATCCCTCGATCGGCGGATTGCCGGGTATGCCGGCCCTTGCCCGCCCAGCCGAGCTCATTGCCGGACGCGCCATCTGCCTCTGCCTGTGCGCATCCAAGGCCGAGGGGCTCGATCCATCGATTGCGAGGGACCTGGCGGAAGACTTCGAAGCGACCGCTTACCTGACCGACGCTGAACGGCGCTACCTGCTTGACGACGAGCCTGTGACCGTCGACAGGGCCCGCTTCCTTCAATGGCGCTTCGAAGCCTGCTGGCTTCTACTCTGGGTTCTTGGACATATCCCTCATCTTGCCGACCCCGTCGCCACCTGTGACGCCAAGCTGACCGCCGATATCATCAGGGCAAGCCCGAACCCGGAGTCGCTTTCGATGGACAGGCCGCATCGCGACATCGACACCATCCTCGACGAAGCTGATTTCAACCATCGGGCCCTCCAGGTCTGCATCAGTTCGGGCCCTCCTTTCGAGGCGATCCCGGGGGGACTTCTCGCCGCGGTCGTCTATCAGCGCGAGCACGCCTTTCGCTGGCTCCTGGCCGGCCCCGATTGCCCGTGGGACGACATCGTGATCGACGTCACACAAGATGCGGCCGCCTGCTGACGGCTTTTCGCCGTTCATCTTCGCCCGCTGGCGAACTGCCTGAACGCCGAGCATTTCCAGGCCATCCAGTGACCAGGCGGAATGCGGCGCAGGCCCGCCGACGCGCCAGCGCTTCTCCCTCCGCCCGGCGCGTTTTGTCACTTTACCTTCGAGCCTCCGGGGAACAGGATGGGACCGCCTTGAGCGCCGGTGTCGGCGTTCAGCCCGGGAGCATTCGATGCGCAGCTTCGCCCTTTCTCGATCCGATAGCGCCCATCGGAAGCCTGCGAATCCGCAGCGCCGCACCGCGACAAGCCCGCGCCAGGTGACGGCCCCGTCGCAGTTCCTCGGCAGATCGGTTGCTAGGCACGAAGCAGAGCCGGCGATGCCGACATCATCGGAATGCGGGCTCCCCGAACGGTTTCAGACGGTGATGGAGGCGATGTCCGGATTCTCGCTCGCCGAGGTCGTCGTCCACCGCAACTCCGCCGAGCCCGCCCGCGTCGGTGCCCTCGCCTTCACGAAGGGAAATCAGATCCATCTGGCGCCGGGCCAGGAGCGGCACCTGCCGCACGAGGCCTGGCACGCCAGCGGCGGCCGGCCTCAGGCCCGGGCGCCCTCGACTTCCTCGACGCCGACGCTGTTGATGCGCAACGCCTTGAGGACGGTCTCGACGATCGCGTCGGCGTCCAGGCCCGCGTCGGCATATTGCTTTTCGGGCTTGTCCTGGTCGAGGAACGCGTCGGGGAGGCGCATGGTCCTGAGCTTCAGGCCGGCGTCGATCAGGCCGAGGTCGCTGGCCAGCGTCAAAACATGGGCGCCGAAGCCGCCGATCGACGCCTCCTCGACCGTGACGCAGACCTCGTGGGTGGCGAGCAGCCGGCGGATCAGCGCCTCGTCGAGCGGCTTGGCGAAGCGCAGGTCCGCGACCGTCGTCGACAGGCCCTTGCCGTCGAGCGCGTCGGCGGCCTTGAGCGCCTCGGCCAGGCGGGTGCCGAGCGACAGGATCGCGACCTTCTTGCCCTCGCGCACCACCCGGCCCCTGCCGATCTCGAGCCGCTCCGGCGTGTCGGGCATGGCCAGGCCGACGCCGTTGCCGCGCGGATAGCGGACCGCGATCGGGCCCGCATCGTGCATCGCCATGGTGTGGACCATGTGGACGAGCTCGACCTCGTCCGCGGCGGCCATGACGGTGAAATTGGGCAAGGTGCACAGATAAGCGAGGTCGAAGCTGCCGGCGTGGGTCGCGCCGTCGGCGCCGACCAGGCCGGCGCGGTCCATCGCGAAGCGGACCGGCAGATTCTGGATGGCGACGTCGTGGACGACCTGGTCGTAGGCGCGCTGGAGGAAGGTCGAATAGATGGCCACGAACGGCCGGTGGCCCTGGGCGGCGAGGCCGGCGGCGAAGGTGACACCGTGCTGCTCGGCGATGCCGACGTCGAACATCCGCTCCGGGAATTTGTCGCCGAACTTGTCGAGGCCGGTGCCGCCCGGCATCGCCGCGGTGATCGCGACCACCTTCGGATCGCGCTCGGCCTCGGCGATCAGGGCCTTGGCAAAGACGCCGGTGTAGGAAGGCGGGCCGGGCTCGGCCTTGGCCTGCTCGCCGGAGACCACGTCGAACTTCTGGACGCCGTGATATTTGTCCGCCGCCGCCTCCGCCGGCCCGTAGCCCTTGCCCTTCTTGGTGACGACGTGGACCAGCATCGGCCCTTCGCCGGCGTCGCGCACATTCTCCAGCACCTCGACGAGCGCGTCGACATTGTGGCCGTCGACCGGGCCGACATAATAGAAGCCGAGCTCCTCGAACAAGGTGCCGCCGGTGGCGAGGCCGCGGGCGAACTCCTCGAGCTTGCGCGCGAGATTGTGGAGCCGCCGCGGCAGCTTGCGGGCGACGCGCTGGGCGAGATGGCGGACCGTCAGATACTTGCCCGAGGAGACCAGCCGCGCGAGATAGTTGGAGAGGCCGCCGACCGGCGGCGCGATCGACATGTCGTTGTCGTTGAGAATGACGACGAGCCGGTTGCCGGCGGCTTCCGCATTGTTCATCGCCTCATAGGCCATGCCGGCCGACATGGCACCGTCGCCGATCACCGCGATCGCCTTGCCCGGCGCGCCGGCGAGCTTGTTCGAGACCGCGAAGCCCAAGGCCGCCGAGATCGAGGTCGAGCTGTGGGCGGCGCCGAACGGGTCGTATTCGCTCTCGCTCCGTTTGGTGAAGCCAGAGAGGCCGCCGCCCTGGCGAAGCGTGCGGATGCGCTCGCGCCGGCCGGTGACGATCTTGTGCGGATAGGCCTGGTGGCCGACGTCCCAGATCAGTTTGTCCCGCGGCGTCTCGAACACATAATGGAGCGCGACCGTCAGCTCGACCACGCCGAGCCCGGCCCCCAGATGCCCGCCGGTCACCGACACCGCCGAGATCGTCTCGGCGCGCAGCTCCTCGGCGAGCCGGGGGAGCTGGCCGCGCTCGAGCCGGCGCAGTTCCGCGGGCGTCGAGACCAGATCGAGCAGGGGCGTATTGGGGCGGTCGGTCATGCCGCCCCCATAGGCCGCGCGGCCCCCAAAGTCATGAGGCAAGCGTGAGCAAAGGCTGAGCGGAGACGCGATAAGGGCCGGAGCGCATGCGCCCCGGCCCTTCGCTGGTTTTCGCCTGTCCTAGCTCAGCGCTGGGCGGCGTAGACCCTCAGCACCGTGTTGGAGCGGACGTCGATCTGGTAGATGCGCTGTCCGTCCGTGCGGTAGGCGATGCCGTTGCCGTCGCGGAACTGGTTGCGCAGCTCGTAGGGCACGGCCGAGAGATTCGCCGGCGCGCGGTCGCCCGCGTCGACGCAATCGCTGTTGTTGTTGCCGCGACCGAAGATGCCGCCGATGACGCCGCCGACGATGCCGCCATTATTGCCGTCGCACTCGCGGATTTCCTCATAGGCGCCGCCCTGGCCGGTATAGCCGCCCTGGCCGGGATAGCCGCTCTGGCCGGGATAATAATTATCGTCATTGTCGGCCCAGCGGCCGTTGCCGCCGCCGTCGGCCAGGCGGAACTGCTGGCGGACCGAGCGCAGGCGCTGCTGGAGATCCTGCCGCTCCTGCTGGGTCAGCCCGTTGCGGCTGTACTGATATTGCAGCCGGGTCAGCGCGCGGACCTGCGTGCGCAGCGTGCGCGCTTCGGTACGGTCGATCGCGCCCGACTGGATGCCGGCCTGGAGCCGCGTCTCGAGCTGGGCGATCCGCGTCTCGACATTGGCGGCGGCGCGCGCGTTGACGTCGGTCTGGTTCTGGTTCTGGTTGCCCCATTGGGCGGCGGCCGGAGCCGCGACGGCGATCGCCGAGCCGGCCGTCAGAGCGATAAGAAGCTTGTTCATGATCGATACTCCACAAGGCCCCACCGCTTCAGCGCACCAACGAACGGCTAAGTACTTGTGTCCATTGGCTGTGCCTATGCCGCTCGGCCCGTCGCGCGCACGCCTCCGCTCACGGCTGGCGGCAAGGCGGAAAAAGGCTTGCGCCGGACGCAGGGATCGGGGGAGATTGCGACGATGCGCCGCCATGCCGCCCTCATGTTTACGCTTGCGGCTGCCGGCTGCGGCGGCGCCGAACCGTCGGAGCCCGCTGACCGCCGCGCCGGAAACGCTGTGGCCACCCCACCCGCCTCCCCTCCCCCGGAGGTGCCGGCGCCGAACCCGGGACCACCCCACAATGCGCCCTGGTCGGCGAGCGGCTATGCGCTGAACGGCGCCGAGCCCTTCTGGGGCGGCTCGGTGACGGGCACCACGATCCGCTACATGACGCCCGACGACCAGTTCGGCGACGTCATCGAGACGAGCGTCGCCTTCGCGCCCGACCGCGAAACCTATGCGGGAAGCTGGCGCGGCAGCCCGTTCGTGCTGACGCTCAGCCGCGGACCCTGCTCGGACGGCATGTCCGACCGCACCTACGCCTTTTCCGCCGCGCTCAGCGCCCGCGGCGAGGCCCGTCGCGGCTGCGCCGACCCTCAGTGAGCGACGTGGCGCTCTTTTCCTACGGCACCCTGCGCCAGAGCGGGGTGCAGCGCGCGACCTTCGGCCGCCTGCTTGAGGGCAGCCCCGACACGCTCGACGGATACGTCCTCGCCCCGCTCGCGATCAGCGATCCGGAGGTGGTGCGGCTGAGCGGCAAGGCCGTCCACCAGATCGCGCGCCGCACCGGCGATCCGGCCGACCTGATCGAGGGAATCGTCTTCCTGATCACGCCCGCCGAGCTCGCCGCCGCCGATGCCTATGAGGTCGACGTCTATGGGCGGGTCGAGGTCGATCTCGCCTCCGGCCGCCGCGCCTTCGTCTATGTCGGCCCCGATCTGGGAGCCTGAACGCTCATCGGCTTCCCCGCCGCGCGAACCAGCTATAGCCGAGCACGGTCGCGCCCACGACCGCCGGCACGATCGCGCCGCGCAATATCTCCATGCGATGCCAGTCGTCGCGCTCGGTCAGGCCGAGCAGCACCAGCCCCACCGCAAGCGCGACGAAGATCCAGCCGAGCAGATAGTCGCCCCACAACGGCCGCGCCTCCAGCCGCTCGGCGAGCAAGGGCACGCTCCCCGGATCGCTGCGCATCGCCTCGCGGATCGTGCGGTTGAGGACGGAAGACGCGATCAGCCGCGTGATCAAGGCGGTGATCGCGACGATCATCAGCATGCCGGCCATCGGCACGAACAGCCCCACCATGTGCATCACCGCCCCCTTTCGCGGCGGCGCGAATGCCGCCGAGGACGATGATGTCCTGTTTCGCCCGAAAGTCCAGCGCGGCGCCTCAGAAATCGCTGCCGAGCGTGAGGACCGGGCCGGAGCCCGGGCGGGCGTCGCCGGCGAGGCGCAGGCGCCACTCGGCGGCGAGGCGGACCTGCTCGCCGGCAAGGTTCAGGCGGAGGGAGGCGTGGGGTCCGGCGTCGAGCCGGGACGCGCCGGGCTGGGCGCCGCCCCAGAGCCCGGCGCCGAGGCTCACGCGGCCGACGGGCAAGGTGAGGCGGGCCGCGCCGTCGGCGAACAGGTCGCGCGAGCTTGCGCCGACCATTCCGGCCTGGCCGTAGGCGTCGAACCGCAGGCCCGCCGGGAGCGGGTGCTCGGCGAGCCCGCCATGGACGGCGAGCGCGAAGGCGGACCGCCCGTCGCGGCCCAGGGCCTGGCGCCGTTCGGCGAGCAGGTGCAGCGGCAGGCGCGCGAGCGGCCGCCAGTCGATCCCGAGCGCGGTCTCGGCTCCGCGCAGACCGGCGGCCGGCGTCGAGAGGCGCGCGCTGAGCGCGAGCGGGCGCGCCGCGTCGCCGTTCAGCCGATAAAGAATTCGGAGCCCCGCCTGGCTGCCGCCGAGCGTCCCGCCGGGCGCAAGCGCGTTGGCGCGCTCGCCGCGCATCAGCAGCCAGGCGGAGCCCGACAAGCGGCCGGGCACCGCGATCCCGGGCCTTCCGGCCTGCGAGATCGGTGCCGGAATCGAGGCGAGTTGAAGCGGCGCGTCGCTGGGCGAAGCAGGTGCGGACGGCAGCAGCCCGATCGGCGCCGCCGGGAGCCGGCGCGGCGCGATCGACCGATATGCAGGCGGTCGGGAAGGCGCCTTCGCCACCGCCGGGCGCCGCCGGAAGCGCGCCTGCCCCGGGACAGCCGGGACCGCCACTGCCGCCGCGCCGGCGGCAGGCGGCCGCGCCGCCGCCTCGGACGCCGGCGCGGCGGCGCTGCGCTCGACCCACCAGCCGGGCGCGAATACGAGCACGCGCGTGCCTACCCACAGGCCCACCACCGCCGCCAGGAAGCGCAAAGGCGGCGGCTGGCGGATCATTCCGCGGGGATTTCGGCCGGGAAGAAATGGTCGGTCTTGTCCCAGGCGGCGGCGCGGCCGGCGGCGTAGCCGATCACCGCCTGGCGCGCGGCCAGCATCGCGATCAAATTCGCGACCAGAGTGCGCGGAATCGCGCGCAGCCCCTCGCGCCAGCCATAGGCATGGCCGACGAAGGCGAAGCGCATCGCCAGCCGCCAGAAGAGCATTGCGCCATTGACCAGCAGCAGGATCCGCAGCGGCTCCGGGATCGCCACCACCGGCAGCCCGAAGGCGAAGGCGGCGGCGGTACGCAACGTCCACAGCAGCAAGGCGGCATAACCCGCGACGAGGAGCAAGGCGGCGAGCAGCGACTGGCGGTCGCGCATCCGCATCCAGCGCTCGGCGAAGCCGCCGCTCCAGCCGAGCCGCTCCCAGCCCTGAAGCGCGATGCCGCGCATCCACCTCGCCTTCTGGCCGACGGCGGCGGCGAGCGTCGCCGGGAAATATTCGCGCGTCGCCGCCACCGGCCGACCGGGCGCCGCCGCCATGCGGACGAAGATCGCGGTCCCGCCGGCCAAACGGAGGCGCAGCCCGAGCTCGTAATCCTCGGTCAGGCTGTCGGCGTCGAACGGGACGCCGTGCCGGGCGGCCAGGCGGTCGAGCGCGTCGCGCGCGATCGCGCAGCCGACGCCCGCCGAGGGCAAGGCCGCGCCGAGCGCCTGGCGGACGACGAGGCCCTTGGCGTGCGCCTCGGCGAACTCGTCGGCATAATGGCCGGCGATCCAGCGCGATCCCGGATCGATCAGCGGCAGGACCGGAAGCTGGACGAGGTCGTAGCGCTCCGTGAGCAGGTCGAAGATGCGCAGCTCGGCCGAATGGACGACGTCCTCCGCATCGTGAAGCACCACCGCCTTGAAGCGGCGCCCCGAGGTCTCCTCGTCCGCCCGCATCGCCTCCCACAGCCGGTTGAGGCAGTCGGCCTTGGTGGTCGGCCCCGGCGCCGGCCCGAGCACCAGCCGCAGCCGCCGGTCGGCGAGCGAGCGCACCGCGGCGATCGTGCCGGGATCGTTGGGGTAGCAGCCGACATAGATGCGGACGTCGCCGGGCCCGAAGGCGGCGAGCGCGTGGCGCAGCATGTTCGCGATCACGCGCGCCTCGTCCCAGGCGGGCACGAAGACTGCGATCCGCCTCGGCGCGGCCGGCGCCTCGAGCCCGTCGACGGTCTGCGATGGGGTGCGGCCGGCCACCCTCAGCACGGCTGCGCGCCCCAGCCAGACGAGGTCGACCGCCAGGTCGCTGAGGCCGAGCACCAGAAAGCCGACCCCGGCGAACAACGCGATTTCCCTCAACAGCAAATCGATCGCCGACACCGCCCCGTCCATCCGCCGCCCCTTTTTCCGGATCGGGGCGATTCATCTGTTTTCGATGAATGAGTGCAACAATACCTTCAAAATGGATCAATCGCCGTCCGACGGCCCCGCGGTCGCCTGCATTGCGGCACGGTGCGCGGACGGGTACGCATGCGCGGCATCGTGGACAGGGCCAGACAATGTCGGACGACCTCCCGCTCCCTACGCCCCATGCGTGGCGGCCCGAACATCTGAGGCTGGCCGTCGAGGCCGCCGGCGTTGCTCTATGGGCCTGGAACGTGGACGACGACCGCTTCACGATGGACGAGCGCGGCTTCGAGCTCTGGGGCCTGACCTGGCGCGAGTTCGTTACCTTCGAGGAGCTTTCCGCGCACATCCATCCGGCGGACCGGGACCGGGTGCGGGCCGCCTTCGCCGCGACCCGAGCCGTGCTCGGCGCCTATGAGACCGATTTCCGGATCATCGTCGCCGACGAGATCAGGTGGATCGCCGCGCGCGGGCAGGGCGAGGATGTCGGCATCGTCGGCCGCACCATGTTCGGCATCTTCCTCGACGTGACCGGCCGCAAGCAGGCCGAGGAAGGCCACGAACTGCTCGCCGGCGAGATGAGCCACCGGGTCAAGAATTTGCTGGCGATCGCGGCCGGCCTGACGACGATCGCCTCCCGCTCGGCGTCTTCCCCGGCCGACATGGCCCGCGAGCTCATCCAGAGGCTGACGGCGCTGGGGCGGGCGCACGATCTGGTGCGGCCCTTGCCCGACGGCCAGGGATCGGCTGCCTTGCTCGGCGATCTGCTCTCGGTGCTGCTCGCGCCCTATGACGACCTCGGCGCGTTCAGCGGCCGCATCCGGGTGGCCGTCGAGCGCATGGGCGTCGGCGAGACCGCCGCGACGAGCCTGGCGATGGTCGTCCACGAGCTCGCCACCAATTCGCTCAAATACGGTGCGCTGTCCTGCGATACGGGCACCCTCGATGTGTCGACCCGATCCAATGGCGACGAGATCTGCCTGATCTGGATGGAGCGGGGCGGTCCCGCCGTCGATGCTCCGCCGGATGCCGAGGGTTTCGGCAGCAAGCTCGTCCAGAGAAGCGTGTCTCAGCAGCTGGGCGGCACGATCGATCATGACTGGTCGGAAGGCGGCCTCGTCGCGACGGTCCAGATGAGCCGCGCCGCGCTCAGCCGGTAGCTCAGGGAGCCCTGCCCCTCCCGGCCCGCGTGCCGGCTTCCGTTTCCGCCTTGATCCGCGTCTGCGGACCGACGTCCGCTGTCGACGCTTTGACATCGTGAAATTGAGATAAAGGAGACGCCGCTGGTCCCGTTCCCTAGGCGAGCGCATGGGGAGGGAGAGGCGTGGACGACCCGCCCGCGGGTCGTCCATGGAGCGGTAAGGGCTCGGCCGGCGCCTTTTACCCCTCCACCAGCCTTTGGCTGGTCCCCCTCCCCACCGGCTTCGCCGGCAGGGAGGAAATTCAGCGGCTCCTCAGGAGTCCGTCCGCAGCGTCTCGTTCGAAGAGGTATGGCGCAGACCTTTGACCGCGCCGCAGCAGCGGCTAGGGCCTCGATGATGCCGGCCGCCCGCCCCCGCTCCGTGTTGCGCGCCTTCCTCAAGAGCGAGGCGGCGGGGGGGATCCTGCTGATGGCGGCGGCGGCGGCGGCTCTGCTCGTCGCCAACGGGCCGCTCGCTCCCGCCTATCACGATTTCGTCCACGCCGAGACGGGGCCGGTGCTCAGCCCGAAGCTCGGGCCGATGACCATCCACCTCTGGATCAACGACGCGCTGATGGCGGTCTTCTTTCTGCTGGTCGGGCTCGAGATCAAGCGCGAGTTCGTCGACGGGCGGCTGGCGACCTGGAAGCAGCGCCGGCTGCCGGTGATCGCGGCCGCGGTCGGGATGGTCCTGCCTGCGCTGTTCTACCTCGCATTGACGAGCGGCACCGCAGGACTCGCCCGCGGCTGGGCGATCCCGGCGGCGACCGACATCGCCTTCGCGATCGGCGTGCTCGCTTTGCTGGGCAGCCGCGCGCCGACCTCCTTGAAGCTGTTCCTGACCACGGTCGCGATCGTCGACGATCTCGGCGCGGTGGCGATCATCGCGCTCGCCTACACCGATGCGCTGGACCTGCGCGCGCTCGGCGGCGCCGCGGGTGTGCTGCTGGCCATGCAGGTCCTCGGCAGGAGCGGGGTGCGCGCGCTCTGGCCCTATCTCCTGGCCGCGGCCCTGCTCTGGTATCTGGTCCTGCTCTCCGGCGTGCACGCGACCATCGCCGGAGTGCTCGCGGCGATGATGATCCCGATCGTCGCCACGCCGGGCGCGCCGGACGCCGCCGACTCTCCGCTGCACCGGCTCGAACATGGGATCGCGCCTTGGGTCGCCTTCGCGATCGTGCCTTTGTTCGGCTTCGCCAATGCCGGCGTCTCGCTCGCCGGCCTGGGGCTCGCGGACCTCATTGCGCCGCTGCCGCTCGGCATCGCCGCCGGCCTCTATCTCGGCAAGCAGATCGGCATCTTCGGCGCCGTCCGGCTGGCCGTCGCGCTCGGCGTCGCCGCGCCGTTGCGCGGCACGACCTGGCTGCAGGTCTACGGCGTCGCCACCTTGTGCGGCATCGGCTTCACGATGAGCCTGTTCATCGGCGCGCTCGCTTTTCCGGGCTCTCCCGAGTTGATCGAGGAGGCGAAGATCGGCGTGCTGATGGGCTCCTTCGCCTCGGCGCTGACCGGCTATCTCATCCTCCGCTTGGCGCCGGCCCACCCGCGCTTGGCGGCGGAGGAAGAGCGCCAGCGCGCCGAGATCGATCTCGACGGCGACGCTTCGGCCTGCGAGGAGAGGCCATGAAGATCCTGCTCAGCTTCCTCCTCGCTTTGCTCCTCGCGGCCTGCGCGACCACGCCCCGCGCTTCCGCCGACAGCCTCGACCGTATCGCCGAGGATTATGTGAAGCTCCAGCTCGCCATCGGCGAGAAGGAAGAAGGCTATATCGACGCTTATTACGGCCCGCCCGAATGGCAGGCCGAAGCTCGCGCGCAGGGCGCGGCCACGACGCTTCAAGGGCTCTCGGTGCGCGTCGCGTCTCTCCGGGTTCGTCTCGCTTTGGAACTCGGTGATGCTGCGGCGGAGCCGGCGGGCCGGCGGGGCGCCTTCCTTCGGGCCCAACTCCTCGCCGCCCACACCCGCCTGCGCATGATGCAAGGCGAGCGCCTGAGCTTCGCCGAGGAAGCGCAGGGCCTGTTCGGCGTGACTCCGGACATCCGGCCGCTCTCCGCCTACGATGCCGTGCTGGCGCGGGTCGAGCGGCTCGTGCCGGGCGCGGCGCCGCTCAACGAGCGGGTCGAGGCGTTCCAGGCCCGCTTCACCATCCCCGCCGATCGGCTCGACGCGGTGATGCGCGAGGCGATCGCCGAGTGCCGCCGCCGCACCGCCGTCCACATCCCGCTGCCGCCCGAGGAGCAGTTCACGCTCGAGTTCGTCACGAACAAGAGCTGGTCCGGCTACAATTGGTACCAGGGCAATTATCGCAGCCTGATCCAGGTCAATACCGACCTGCCGATCCGGATCGGCCGCGCCGTCGATCTCGGCTGCCACGAAGGCTATCCCGGCCACCACGTCTACAATGCCCTGCTCGAGCGCAACCTTGCCCGCGGGCGCGGCTGGGTCGAATATATGGTCTATCCGCTTTACTCGCCGCAGTCGCTGATCGCCGAGGGCTCCGCCAATTACGGCTACGACCTCGCTTTCCCCGGCGACGAGCGGCTCCAATACGAGACCCGCATTCTCTACCCTCTCGCCGGCATCGCGACCGAGGGCGCCGCGGAATATCTTGCGCTCCAGGACGCGCTGCAGGAGCTGTCGGGCGCCCGTTTCACGATCGCGCGCGATTTTCTCGAAGGGCGGATCGACCGCGCCGAGGCGGTGCGGCTGACCCAGCGCTACCAGCTCGTCTCCGCCCAGCGCGCCGAGCAATTGCTCGCCTTCACCGAGCAGTACCGGACCTACGTCATCAATTACGGCCTCGGCCGCGACATGGTCGCCGCCTACATCGAGGCGCAGGGCCCGGACCAGGCGACCCGCTGGCGCGCCATGCAGCGCATCCTCTCCGAACCGACCGTGCCGGGCGACCTTGCGGTCGGCGCTCCGAATTAGGGATCGTCCGAGACCGTCATCCCGGCGAAGGCCGGGACCCCAGCGGGTGAAATGCGCAGGCGTTAATGGAGCGCTGCACTTGCTGCTGTGAAATCCTGTCCTGAGATCCCGGCCTCCGCCGGGATGACGTGTGTGGCGCTGCCGGCTTGTCGGCCGACGCGACCGCCCCTAGGCGCGCCTCATGAAGTGCTTCTTCTCGCCGCGCCAGCTCGTCCACGCTCCCGCGGTCGAGCTTCACAACGGCGCCTTCGAGCCGTTCGCAGAGCATCCCGGGCGCGTGCGCTCGATGCTCGACGCGCTGGGGCCGACCGAGGAGCCTGAGGACCTTGGCGAAGGGCCGCTGCTGCGCGTCCACCCGCGCGCCTATCTCGACTTCCTGAAGAGCGCTTATGCCGACTGGCGCGAGGCGGGGCGGCCGGGCGACGCGGCGGGCTATGCCTGGCCGGTGGTCCGGCGGCGCCCGCTGGCGCTGGACCGCATCGACGCGAAGCTCGGCCAGTACAGCTACGACGCCTCGACGCCGATTGCCGAAGGGACGTGGGAGAGCGCTTACTGGTCGGCCCAGACCGCGCTCGGCGCGCTCGGCGCGGTGCTGGCGGGCGAGCGCGCCGCCTTCGCCCTCTGCCGCCCGCCCGGCCACCATTGCGGCGCCGATTATATGGGCGGCTATTGCTACCTGAACTCCGCCGCGATCGCCGCCGAGGCCGCGCTCGCCGCCGGCCGCCGCCGCGTCGCCATAATCGACATCGACTATCATCACGGCAACGGCACGCAGGACATCTTCTACGCCCGCGGCGAAATCCTCTACGTCTCGATCCACGCCGATCCGGCGATGGATTACCCTTATTATTGGGGCCATGCCGACGAGACCGGCGAAGGCCAAGGCGAAGGCGCGACGCTGAACCTGCCGCTGCCGCGCGGCACGGCGCTCGCCGGGTTCGAGCCCGCTTTGGCCCGCGCGCTCGAGCGCATCGCCGCCTTCGCGCCCGATCTTCTCATCTGCTCCTACGGCGCCGACACCTATGCGGGCGACCCGATCAGCCACTTCCGGGTCGAGATCGAGGATTATCCGATCATCGCCCGCCGCATCGCCTCGCTCGGCCTTCCCACCCTGATCGCGATGGAAGGCGGCTACGCCGTCGACCGCCTCGGCCCCAACGTCGTGGCGTTCCTGTCCGGGTTCTGACCGCTTCAGCCCGCGCCGCGGACGCGCACCCGCTCCTGCTCGATGAAGCGCTGCATCCGCTCCTCTAGAACGGGCAGCGGCACCGAACCCAGAGCGAGGATGGCGTCGTGGAAGCGGCGCTGGTCGAAGCGCTCGCCCAGCGCCTCCTCGGCCTCGCGGCGGTGGCGGCGGATCTGGAGCTCGCCGAGCTTGTAGGCGAGCGCCTGGCCGGGCCAGGAGATGTAGCGGTCGATCTCGGTGGTGACCTCGTGCTCCGGGAGCGCCGTATGCTCGCGCAGGAAAGCGAGCGCCTGGTCGCGGGTCCAGCCCTGGGAGTGGATGCCGGTGTCGATGACCAGCCGGGCCGCCCGCCACATCTCGTAGCTGAGCCGGCCGAAATCCTCATAGGGCGTCTCGTATATGCCCATCACCGTCCCCAGCCACTCGGTGTAGAGGCCCCAGCCCTCGCCATAGCCGGAGAAATAGAGCTCGCGGCGGAAGTCGGGCCGCTCCGGCGCCTCGAGCGCGAGCGCCGCCTGAAAGCTGTGGCCGGGCGTGCATTCGTGGAGCGCGAGCGCCGGGATGTTGTAGAGCGGCCGCTGCTGCAGCATCCAGGTGTTGAACATGCAATTCTCGAGGCCGCCGCGTCCGGCCGTGTAGATCGGCGCGATCGACTCCGGCACCGGCACGATGCCGTGGCGGTAGCGCGGCAGCGTTCCGATCGTCTCGCTGAGCGCGCCGTCGGCCTTCTTGACCACATAGGCCGCGAAGGCGAGCAGCTCGCGCGGGGTGCGCGCGTAGAATTGCGGATCGGTCCGCAGAAACTGGATGAACTCCGGCAGCGTCCCCGCGAAGTTCGCGCGGCGCATGGTGGTTTCCATCTCGGCGCGGATGCGGGCGACTTCGCTGCGGCCGATGGCGTGGATCTGCTCGGGGGTGAGATCGAGGGTGGTGTAGCCGCGGATCATCGCCTGATAGTAGCGCCGCCCGTCCGGCATCTCGGACGCGCCCAGGCTGGTGCGGGTGCGCGGCAGATATTCGCCGCGGAACATGGAAAGCAATTGGCGATAGGCCGGCACCGCCGCCTCGCGGAGCGCGGCGCGGCCCAGCTCGCGCAGCCGCTCCTGCTCCGCTGCCGGGATCGAAGAGGGCATCCGCGCGAACGGCGCCCACAAGGGATTGGTCTCGGCGTCGGTGAGATAGGGCTCGATCGTCCGGTCGCGCCCCTCCAAAGACACGCGGGGAACGCTGAATCCCCGGGCGAGACCGGCGCGCATGTTGGCCATATGCTCGCCGAAGAAACGCGGAATGTCGCGCAGGCGGCCGATGTAGCGGCGATAGGCGTCGGCGTCGGAGAGCGTGCCGTAGGGCGCGAGCTCGCCCCAGAAGAAGGTGTCGGCGTTGAACGGCGCTTCATAGGTCCGGAAGCGGACCTCGTTCGCCATTTCCTCGACCACGGTCCGGAACACGCGGGCGTTGATCCTTTCCTCGTCCGAGAGCGAATCGAGCGGGATGCGGTCGAGCTCGGCGAGGGTCCGCTCCCAGTAAGCGAGACGCTCGCGATGCGCGGCGGGCGTGATGCTGGGGAGGCGGTCGCCGGCGGTCGCGCGGCCGCCGGGGCCGGGGACGCGCGCGTCCTGCCTCAGCCGCCACTGCCACTCCTCGGTGTAGAGCCGGCGCAGGCGCTCGTCGGCGCTCGCGGGCGCGGCGGCGGGAGCGGGAGCGGGAGCGGGAGCCTGCTGGGCGGCGGCGGGGAGCGCCGAAGCGGCGGCGGCGAGCAGAAAGAGAAGCGGACGGCGCATATCAGTCTCCGTTGAAATCAGATGCCGGTCACCGGCCGGTCGCGGCCCGCGAGGCTGCGGGTGCGACCGTAAGCGAGATAGACGGCGAGGCCGATCGCATTCCAGATCAGGAACCGGACCAGGGTCGCCGCGGGCAGGCTGAAGATGAGGTAGGCGCAGCCGAGAATCGCGAGCGTGCCGACCAGGAACGGCGCCGGGCAGCGGAACACCCGCTTCAGGTCCGGCCGCGTGCGCCTCAGGATCATCATGCAGGCGGCGACCGCGATGAAGGCGAGCAGGGTGCCGGCATTGGCGAGCTCGGCGATCTCGTCGAGCCGGAACAGGCCGGCGGCGGCGGCCACGAACAGGCCGGTGACGGCGGTGATCAGCACCGGCGCTCCCGTCCGCGGCGAGACCTCGCTCAATTTGCGCGGCAGCAGCCCGTCGCGCGCCATCACGAAGAAGATGCGGCTCTGGCCGTACATCATGACCAGGATCACCGACGGCAGCGCCACCAAAGCGGCGAGCGCCACCAGATTGGCGGCGAGCGGATGCTCGAGCGTCCGCAGCACGAAGGCGAGCGGCTCGGACGATCGCGCGACGAGGCGCCAGTCGACCGCGCCCACCGCCGAGATGGCGACCAGCATGTAGATGATCGTGCACACCGCCATCGATCCGATGATGCCGATGGTGAGGTCGCGGCCCGGCCGCTTCGCTTCCTCGGCGGAGGTCGCGACCGCGTCGAAGCCGTAGAATGCGAAGAAGACGATCGCCGCCGCCGCCATCACGCCGCGGGTCGTCCCCTCGGCGTCGGGGACGCTGCCCAGCCCGTAAGGCGCGAACGGAGTCAGCCGGCCGGCGTCGAAGGCGGGGAGCGCGAGCAATACGAAGGCGGCGAGCGCGGTGAGCTTGATGACGACGAGGAGGATGTTGAAGGTGGCGCTCTGGCGCGTCCCCGCGATCAGCATGCCGGCGACGGCGAGCGCGACGAGGATTGCGGGCACGTTGAGGATGCCCCCGGCATGCGGCCCCGATAGGAAGGCCGCCGGGAGCTGGACTCCGGTGGCCTGGATCCAGCCGACCAGATAGGCGGACCAGCCGACCGCCACGGTCGAGCAGGCGAGCGAATATTCGAGGATCAGGCTCCAGCCGACGATCCACGCCGCCGCCTCGCCCACCACCGAATAGGTGTAGGTGTAGGCGCTCCCCGCCGTCGGGATCAGGGTCGCGAGCTCGGCATAAGCGAGCGCGGCGCAGGCGCAGACCGCCCCGGCGATGGCGAAGGCGAGAATGACGGCGGGACCGGCCCGGTCGGCGCCGACTCCGGTCAGGGTGTAGATGCCGGTGCCGACGATGGCGCCGACGCCCAGCGCCACGAGATGGGGCCAGCTCAAGGTCTTGCGGAGCGTGCGGTCCTCCTCGTGGAGGGCGGCGCCGTCGAGCGGCTTGAGCGGACCGAACAGGCTTCTCGCGACCAAATCCTCTCTCCTTCAGTCCGTGCCGAGCTGCCGGCGCAGGTCGGCAAGCGTGCGCGCCAGATGCTCGCGCGTCAAAGCCGCCACGGCAATCCCGTCCCGTTCGATCCAGCGCGCGAGGAGATGGCGGTGCTCCACATTCGCCCGCTCGTCGCGCCCGCTCGGCTGAAGATGGACGCGCACATAGCGCTCCGAGAGCACATGCAGCCGCGACAGAATGTCGGCCGTGAGCGCGCCTCCCGCCGGCCGCACGAGGGCGAGGTGGAATGCCCGGTTGAGCGCGCCGACCGAGCCGGCGTGCCGGTCGATGGCATCCTCCAGCGCCGCGAGAGCCGCAACCGCGCGCTCGCGGTCCACATCGACGGCGGCGAGCGCACCGGCGGCGGCGGCTTCGGGCTCGAGGCTGAGGCGCAGCGCGTAGACTTCCTCGGCCTCGGCTGCGCTCAGCGAGCGGACGAAGAAGCCGCGATTGGCCTCGGCGCGAACCAGTCCTTCCTGCTCGAGCCGCGCTAACGCCTCGCGCAACGGGATCTTGCTGATTCCGAGCTCGGCGGCGAGCGCGTCCTGGCGCACCGGCCGTCCCTCCCCCACGGCGCCGGAGAGAATGCGATCGCGGACCTGGTCAAGGACGCTCATGTCACCGAAAAGCCCCGCCAGAACGGGTCGTCGCGGTCGACCCAGATGGTGTTGAAGCCGGTCGCCACCGCCGAGCCCTCGATGGAAGGGACGATCGCCGGATAGTCGCCGACGCGCGTCGCTTCCTCGACCCGGCCGACGAAGCGCGAGCCGATATAGCTTTCGTGGACGAAGCGGTCGCCCGGCCGAAGCCGCCCGAGCGCGGCGAGATGGGCGAGCCGCGCCGAGGTGCCGGTGCCGCACGGGCTGCGATCGATCCCCCGCTCGCCGTAGAAGACCGCGTTGCGCCCGTCCGTACCCTCGCTCCTCGGCTTGTCGGCCCAGAGCACGTGGCTGACGCCGCTGATGCTGTCGTCGAGTGGGTGGACCGGCGCGCAGACCTCTCGCACCAGCGTCCGGATCGTGCGGCTCAGCTCGACCAGCCGCGACGCACCGAGATCGTCGAGGCCCGTATAGGCGCCCTGCGGCTCGACGATCGCGTAGAAATTGCCGCCATAAGCCACATCGACGCTGAGCGGACCGAAGCCCGGCACGTCGATCTCGATCCCCTGCGCGGCGAGATAGGACGGCACGTTGCGGAGCTTGACGGAGGTCACCTTCGGACCCTCCTGCCGATACTCGATGCCGATCGTCCCGGCCGGGACCTCGATGGTGAGCCGCCCCGGCTCGCGAGGCTCGATCAGGCCGTGCTCCAGCCCGAACGTCACCATCCCGATCGTGCCGTGCCCGCACATGGGCAGGCAGCCGCTGGTCTCGATGAACAGGATCCCGCAATCGGCGTCGGGCCCGGTCGGCGGATAGAGGAACCCGCCCGACATCAAATCGTGGCCGCGTGGCTCGAAGCAGAGGCTGGTCCTGATCCAGTCGAAGCGGGCGATGAAGTCCTGCCTCCGCTCGGCCATGTTCGCGCCGCGGAGGAGGGGAGCGCCCCCGGCGACGAGGCGCACCGGGTTCCCCGCGGTGTGCCCGTCGATGCAGAAGAAAGTGTGGCGCATCAGGGGAGCTCCTGCCGGACCGCAGGATTTGCAGATGTAAGAATCCGTTCGTCCCGAGCGCAGTCGAGGGGCGCACGCTCGGACTCAGTGCCAGCGCCCCTCGACTTCGCTCGGGACGAACGGGGGCTTTGCATCTGCATTCTAGACTGCTGTCTCAAGGTCGAGCGCGGGCCTCGTCCGCGCAGCCTCCTCGACCATGGCAACCACCTCCGCCCTTCTCGCTCCGCCGAGCGTCATTCGCGGCATTCGCACGCGCTCCGATCCTCGTCCCATGATCTGCTCGGCAAGCTTGATCGACTGGACGAGGTCGTGCTCGGCGTCGAGATGAAGCAAAGGCATGAACCAGCGATAGATTGCCCGGGCCGCCGCCAGGTCGCCGCGTTCGACGGCGGCGAAGAGGGCGACCGATTCGCGCGGGAAGGCGCTGGTGAGGCCGGAGACCCATCCGGCCGCGCCGAGGATCAGGCCTTCGAGCGCGATATCGTCGAGCCCGGCCATCAAGATGTACCGCTCCCCGAAGCGGTTGATGAGGTCGGTGAAGCGGCGGGGGTCCGGCGCGCTCTCCTTGACCGCCTGGACGTTGGCGATGCCCGCGAGACGCTCGAGCGTGCCCATGTCGACCGACACGCGATAGGCCGGCGGATTGTTGTAGAGCATGATCGGCAGAGACGTCGCCTCGGCGACGGTCGCGAAGTGGATGAACAGCTCGTCCGGCGTCGGCACGTAGACCATCGCCGGGAGGACCATCAAAGCGTCGACGCCGATCGCCTCGGCGTCCCGAGCGAAGGAAGCGGCGCGCGGCGTGGTCAGCTCCGAGACGCCGGCGACGAGCGGGACTCGCCCGCCCACCGCATCGAGCGTGGCGCGCAGAACTTGCCTTTTCTCTTCGGGCTCGAGCGAATTGTTCTCGCCGCAGGTTCCGAGCAGGATGAGCCCGTCGATCCCGTCCTCGACCAAAGCGCGCTGCACCGCAGCCGTCGCGGCGAGATCAAGCGACAAATCCTCGGCGAACTGGGTCGTCGCGGCGGGGTAGACGCCATGCCAGAGCGGCCGACCGGTCATTCGCTTCCTCCGTTGCTAGCAAGAATCGTATACGATATTGTCTAGCCCATGGCAGAGGCCGTGAAAAGCATCGTCGTCGTCGGAGGCGGCGTGATCGGGATAAGCTGCGCGCTGGCGCTCCAGGTTCGGGGAGTCGCTGTCACAATCGTCGATCCCGCGAGGCTGCGCGCCGCCTCGCTCGGCAATGCCGGCCACATCGCGGTCGAGCAGGTCGAGCCGCTGGCGAGCGGAGCGACGCTCCGCGCCTTGCCGCATATGCTGTTTTCGCGCGGCGGACCGGTTTCGCTGCCGGCGCGCGAGATCGGCGCATGGCTGCCGTTCGCATTGCGCTTCGCCCGCGCCGCCTCGCCGAAGCGATTCGCGGCCGGCAAGCGCGCGCTGACGGGCCTCGCGGCGGCAGCGATTCCGGCCTGGCGGCGGCAGCTCGAACGAGCCGGCGCTGCCGACCTGCTCGAGGAGAACGGCCATTTCGTCGTCTGGGAGACCGCGGCGGCGGCCCGAGCCGGCCGAAAGCGCTGGGCCGCCGCCGACACGGGCGCGGTGACCCACCGGGAAGCGAATGCGGCGGAGCTGGCCACGATCTCGGGGCATCTGCGCGCGCCGCTCGCCGGCGGCCTGCGCTTCTCGGGCAGCGCCCAGATCGCCGATCTGGACGAGCTCGCGGCGGCGCTGGTCCACAGCTTCGAGCGCAACGGCGGCGTGCGCGTGCGCGGCACGGTCGCGTGCATCGCCGAACGCGAGGTCGTGCTGGAGACCGGCAAGACGCTCGGCGCCGACGCGGTGCTGCTTGCCGCCGGGGCCGCGTCCGCCCCGCTGCTGCGCAGGCTCGGCCACTCGGTGCCGCTGATCGCAGAGCGCGGCTATCATCTCCAGGCGGCGGAGACCGACTGGCCGCTCGATCTGCCGCCGATCGTGTTCGAGGAGCGCGCGATGATCGTGACCCGCTTCCGCTCGGGCCTTCGCGCGGCAGGGTTCTTCGAGTTCGGTCGCGCTGCAAGCCCGCCCGATCCACGAAAATGGGCGCGGCTGCGGGCCAATCTCGAAGCGCTCGGCATCGCCTTCGCGGACCCGGTCGAGTGGATGGGCGCGCGGCCGACGCTGCCGGATTACCTGCCGGTGATCGGCCGCACCCGCACGGGCCTGTTCTACGCGTTCGGACACCAGCATCTCGGCCTCACCCTGGCCGCCGCGACCGGCGAGGCGATCGGCGCGCTCGCCGCTGGCGAAACGCCCCCGTTCGACCTATCGCCGTTCGCGATCGAAAGGTTCGGCCGATGACGACGGGAATAAGCGGATCGAGCGCAGCCGCGGAGCTGGCGGAACTGGCGCTTTGGTCCGAGCCGGCGGCGCCGATCGCCCGTGCGGAGCGCGAGGCGCGGATCGAGCAGGCGCGGCGGCTGATGGGCGAAGCAGGCACCGACGCGCTGCTGATCGGCGCGGGCGCCAGCCTCAATTATTTCGCCGGCATCGGCTGGGGCGCGAGCGAGCGGCTCGTCGCCATGCTGGTGCCGCGGGACGGGCGGCCGATCCTGGTCTGTCCGGCTTTCGAGCAGGGCTCGCTCGAAGCCGAGCTCGCCGTCGATGCGGAGCTCCGCCTCTGGGAGGAGCATGAGAGTCCGTCCGGGCTGGTCGCCTCGGCGCTTGGCGAGAGCGGCGCGGCGACCCTCGCCGTCGATCCGGCCATGGCCTTCGTCATGGTCGACCGCATCCGTACAGCGGCGCCGTCGGCCTCGATCGTGGACGCGTCGCCGATCGTCGACGGCTGCCGCAGCCGCAAGTCCGAGGCCGAGCTCGCCTTGATGCGCCAGGCCAAGCAGATGACTCTGGAGGTCCACCGCCGCGCCGCGCGCATCCTCGAGGAGGGGATCGCCGCGAGCGAGGTCCGCCGCTTCATCGACGAGGCCCATCGCGCGCTCGGCGCGTCCGGATCGAGCTTCTGCATCGTCCAGTTCGGCCGCTCGACCGCCTTTCCCCACGGACTCCCCGGCGACGTCCGTCTCGCCGAAGGCGACATGGTGCTGATCGACACCGGCTGCAGCGTCGGCGGCTACAATAGCGACATCACCCGCTCCTACGTGTTCGGCGAGCCCGACGCCGAGCAGCGCCGCGTCTGGGACGCGGAGCGCGAGGCGCAGCAGGCGGCGTTCGACGCGGTTCGGCCGGGCGTCCCCTGCGAGGTGATCGACGCCGCCGCCCGCACGGTGCTCGAGCGTCACGGCTTCGGCCCCGGCTACCGCCTTCCCGGCCTGCCGCACCGCACCGGCCATGGCATCGGCCTCTCGATCCACGAGGCGCCCTATCTGGTGCGCGGCGACCGCACTTTGCTCGCCCCCGGCATGTGCTTCTCGAACGAGCCGATGATCGTCGTCCCCGACCGCTTCGGAATAAGGCTCGAAGACCATTTCCACGTCACCGAGGACGGCGCCGCCTGGTTCACCGAGCCGTCGCCCTCGATCGACGCGCCGTTCGGCTAAGCCCCTCTCGCCTCAGCGGCACCGAGGCATTAGAGGCGCGTCATGGCTTATGCGGTGAAGGAGATATTCTACACGCTCCAGGGCGAGGGGCGGAACGCCGGCCGTGCGGCCGTCTTCTGCCGCTTCGCCGGATGCAACCTCTGGTCCGGCCGCGAAAGGGACCGCGCGGAGGCCGCCTGCACCTTCTGCGACACCGATTTCGTCGGCGGGGACAAGTTCGCGGACGCCGGGGCGCTGGCAGACGCGGTCGCCGCGGCCTGGCCAGTCGCTGCCGGTGCCCGCCCGCTCGCTGTGCTCACCGGCGGCGAGCCCTTGCTCCAGGTCGACGAGCCGCTGATCGCCGCGCTTCGGGCGCGGGGCTTCGAGATCGCGGTCGAGACCAACGGCACCCTGCCCGCCCCGCCCGGCATCGACTGGCTCTGCGTCAGCCCCAAGGCGGGCACCACGCTCGCCGTCACGAGGGGCGACGAGCTCAAGCTGGTCTATCCGCAGGCCGGCGCCGACCCCGAGGACTACATCTCCCTGCAGTTCGACCATTTCCTCCTCCAGCCCCTCGACGGCCCCGATCCGACGACGACCGAGCAAGCGGTCGAATATTGCCTCGCCCACCCGCAATGGCGGCTGACGCTCCAGACCCACAAGCAGCTCGGCATAAGATGAGCGGCGCGGACGACAGCGCGCTGGTCCTGTTCTCCGGCGGGCAGGACTCGACAACCTGCCTCGCCTGGGCGCTGGAGCGGTTCGCGCGGGTCGAGACGATCGGCTTCGACTATGGCCAGCGCCACCGCGTCGAGCTCGACGCGCGCCCCGCGATCCTCGCCGCGCTGCGCAGCCGCTTCCCCACCTGGGCGCCCCGGCTGGGCGAGGACCATCTCGTCGATCTCACGGCGCTCGGACGGCTCAGCGAAACGGCGCTGACCCGCGACACCGCCTTCGCGATGGAGGCGAACGGCCTCCCCAACGCCTTCGTCCCCGGCCGCAACCTGATCTTCTTCACGTTCGCCGCCGCTTTGGCCTACCGCCGCGGCGTCCGCCACCTCGTCGCGGGCGTTTGCGAGACCGATTATTCCGGTTATCCCGACTGCCGCGACGATGCGGTGAAGGCGATTCAGGTCGCCCTCAACCTCGGCATGGAGAGCCGCTTCGTCCTGCACACGCCCCTGATGTGGCGCGACAAGGCTGCGACCTGGGCGCTGGCAGAAGCGCTCGGCGGCGAGGCCTTGGTCGCCCTGGTCCGCGAGCTCAGCCTGAGCTGCTACAAGGGCGACCGCGAAACCCGGCACGATTGGGGCTTCGGCTGCGGCGCCTGCCCCGCCTGCGAGCTGCGCGCCCGCGGCTGGGCGGCCTATGCCGGGCGAATTTGCTGAAATCGCGCAGAGTTTCGGCAAAGCTACTGGACGCGGGCCGGCCGAGAACATAGATCGAACGCATGCCGGCGCTCGACCTTCGCGAAAAGCTCGCCATCCTCGCCGATGCGGCAAAATACGACGCTTCCTGCGCCTCCTCCGGCGGGACGAAACGCGACAGTCGCGGCGGCAAGGGCATGGGCTCCAGCGAGGGCATGGGCATCTGCCACGCTTATGCGCCGGACGGTCGCTGCATCTCGCTCCTGAAGATCCTGCTGACCAACTCCTGCATCTTCGACTGCCATTATTGCATCAACCGCAAGAGCTCGAACGTTCGCCGCGCCCGCTTCACGCCGGCGGAGGTGGTCCGGCTCACCCTGGAATTCTACAAGCGCAATTATATCGAGGGCCTGTTCCTCTCCTCCGGCATCATCCGCTCGCCCGATTACACGATGGAGCAGATCGTCGAGGTCGCCCGCGCTCTGCGCGACGATCACGACTTTCGCGGCTACATCCACCTGAAGACCATCCCCGACGCCGATCCGGAGCTGGTCCGCCGGGCGGGCGTCCATGCCGACCGCGTCTCGATCAACGTCGAGCTGCCGACGGCGCGCGGGCTGAAGCAGCTCGCGCCCGAGAAGGACGGTGCTCGGATCGAAGGCGCGATGACGCAGATGCGCGCCGCGATCGAGGAAGGCGCGGACGCGAAGAAGCGGTTCCGCTCCGCCCCCGCCTTCGCGCCCGCCGGTCAGTCGACGCAGATGATCGTCGGCGCCGACAGCGCCTCGGACGGCGAGATCATCGGTCGCGCGAGCAGTCTCTACGACCGCCATCGCCTGAGGCGCGTCTATTATTCCGCTTTCTCGCCGATCCCCGACGCATCGGCGGTGCTGCCACTGCAGCGCCCGCCGCTGATGCGCGAGCACCGGCTCTACCAGTCCGACTGGCTGATGCGCTTCTACGGGTTCAGCGCGGCGGAAGTGGCAGGAGCGGCGGGCGCGGACGGCATGCTCCCGCTCGACATCGACCCGAAGCTCGCCTGGGCGCTGAAGCATCGCGAAACGTTTCCGGTCGACGTCAACCGCGCGCCGCGGGAGATGCTGCTGCGGGTGCCGGGCCTCGGCGTGAAGGCGGTCGACCGGCTGATCGCGTCGCGGCGGCACCGGCGGCTGCGGCTCGACGATGTCGCCCGGCTGACGGTGTCGGTCGCGAAAGTGCGGCCCTTCCTGGTTGCGGAGGATTGGAGGCCCACCATGCTGGCGGACCGCGCCGATTTGGCGCAACGCCTCAAGCCAAAGGTGAAGCAGCTTGAGCTGTTCGCGGCCTAGGTTCCTCCCCACGATGAAATCGTGGGGAGGGGGACCAGCCGTAGGCTGGTGGAGGGGTGACTGGCTCGGCCCGCGCCAGCTACCCCTCCACCACACTTCCTGTGGTCCCCCTCTCCATCTCTCGATGGGGAGGCATTGATGCGCATCATCCCCCTTGCCTCAGAGGACGATTTCGACGGATGGCGCGAGGCGGCGCGGGCGCTGGCGGCGCAAGGCGTGCCCTCCGAGCAGGTCGACTGGCAGATCGGCGCGGGGCAGCGAAGTCTGTTCGGCGGGGCCGGTGCGCCGAAAACGGCGCCGCAGTTCGCCGTGCCCCGCGCCTTCGTCGAACTCGCCCGCACCGCGATCTGCCATTCGGACCCGGAGCGCTTCGCCTTGCTTTATGCGCTGCTGCTGCGCATCCGCGCGCACCCGAAAGCGCTCGAGGACGCCGCCGATCCGCTCGTCCGCCGGATCGAGGCGCTGGCGAAGGACGTGCGCCGCGACGTCCACAAGATGCACGCCTTCGTCCGATTCCGCGAGGTCGCGACCGACGAGGGCGAACGCTTCGTCGCCTGGTTCGAGCCCGATCATCATATCGTGCGCGTCGCTTCGCCCTTCTTCGCGCGGCGCTTCGCCAACATGGCCTGGTCGATCCTGACGCCCGAGCTCTCGGCCCATCACGATGCGGGCGAGCTTGCTTTCGGCCCCGGCGCACGCCGCGCCGACGCGCCCGGCGGCGATCCGGTCGAGGAGATCTGGAAGACCTATTATTCCTCGATCTTCAACCCGGCCCGCGTGAAGATCGGCGCGATGACCAAGGAGATGCCGCGCAAATATTGGAAAAACATGCCCGAGACCGCGTTGGTGGGGCAGCTCGTCGCAGGCGCGCAGGCGCGGGAGGCGGAGATGGTCGAAGCGTCGCGCCAGGGCATCGGCGGGAACCTGGGCACCGCCTGGGAAGCCGTGCGCGACGAAGCCAAGGGCTGCACCCGCTGTCCTCTCTACAAATGCGCCACGCAGACCGTGTTCGGCGAGGGGCCGCTCGACGGCCCGATCATGTTCGTCGGCGAGCAGCCGGGCGACCAGGAGGATTTCGCCGGTCGCCCCTTCGTCGGGCCGGCGGGGCAATTGTTCGATCGCGCGCTCGGCGAGGCGGGCGTGGACCGGTCGGCAGCCTATGTCACCAATGCGGTCAAGCACTTCAAGTTCGAGCGGCGCGGCAAGAGGCGGATCCATGCCAAGCCCGATGCGGGTGAGATCGAGGCCTGCCGCTGGTGGCTGGACCAGGAACGGCTGCTGCTGCGCCCGCCGCTCACCGTCGCCTTGGGTGCGACCGCCGGGCGCGCCTTGTTCGGCAGGACGATCACGATCGGCAGGATGCGCGGCGAACCGCACCGCCTCGCCGACGGCGGCGAGGCCTGGGTGACGGTGCACCCAAGCTTCCTCCTCCGCGTCCAGGACAATCGCGAGGCGGAATATGCGCGGTTCGTGGAGGATTTGCGGGCGATCGGGGAGAGGGCGAAGGCGCTGGTCTGATATTCCTCCCCCTGCACCACATGGGGAGGGGGACCACCCGTAGGGTGGTGGATTAATTGGCTCGGCCTGCGCCTTCTACGCCTCCACCAGGCTTCGCCTGGTCCCCCTCCCCATCTTCGATGGGGAGGAACCTAAAGCTTCACCAGCATCTTGCCGATATTGGCGCCGCGGAAGAGGTCGAGGAATGCTTCCGGCATCGCCTCCAGACCGGCGCGGACGGTCTCGCGGCTCCTGACCTGGCCGCCGGCGATCCAGCCGCCCATGTCGCGGTAGAAGTCGGCCATCTCGGGCAGATAATCGGTGTAGATGAAGCCCTTCATCGCGATCCGGGCCGAGATCATGCGCATGATGTAGCGGAAGGCGGGAGGCTCGCCGCCATTGTAATTGTCGATCATGCCGCAGATCGCGAAGCGGGCATTGTTG
>DASQKE010000260.1:0-3772 GCA_035630675.1 Allosphingosinicella sp. | reverse complement strand
GTCCTGGTCGGTCAATCCGCCAAGCGCCAGGCGGTCACCAACCCCCACAACACCGTGTTCGCCGTGAAACGCCTCATCGGACGGCGCTATAACGAGGACATCGTCCAGCGCGACATCAAAATGGTGCCGTACAAGATCGTGCGGGCCGAGAACGGCGATGCCTGGGTCGAGGCGGGCGGTAAGAAGATGGCCCCGCCGGAGATCTCGGCGCGCGTCCTCATGAAGATGAAGAAGACCGCCGAGGACTATCTCGGTGAGCCGGTGACCGAGGCGGTCATCACGGTGCCCGCATACTTCAATGACTCGCAGCGCCAGGCCACCAAGGACGCCGGTCGGATCGCGGGCCTCACGGTCAAGCGCATCATCAACGAGCCCACCGCAGCGGCGCTCGCGTATGGCCTCGACAAGGCCGGCGGCGACCGCAAGATTGCGGTCTACGACCTGGGCGGCGGCACCTTCGACATCTCCATCATCGAACTCGCAGACGTCGACGGCGAACGCCAGTTCGAGGTGCTCGCCACCAACGGCGACACCTTCCTCGGCGGCGAGGACTTCGACAAGCGAGTGATCGACTATCTCGCGGCGGAGTTCCAGAAAGAAAGCGGTGTCGACGTTCGCCGCGATCCGCTCGCGATGCAGCGCCTGAAGGAAGCAGCCGAAAAGGCCAAGATCGAGCTGTCCTCCAGCCAGCAGACCGAAGTCAACCTGCCGTACATCACGGCGGACGCCTCCGGTCCGAAGCATCTGGCGATGAAGCTCACGCGCGCGAAGCTCGAGTCGCTGGTCGAGGATCTCATCCAGAAGACGGTCGGTCCGTGCCGTACCGCGCTGAAGGACGCCGAGCTGTCGATCAACGAGATCTCGGAGGTGATCCTGGTCGGTGGCCAGACGCGCATGCCGCTCGTGCAGAAGGTGGTCAAGGACCTCTTCGGCAAGGAGCCGCGCAAGGACGTCAATCCGGACGAGGCTGTCGCGGTCGGCGCCGCCGTGCAGGCGGGCGTGTTGACGGGCGAGGTCAAGGACGTGCTGCTCCTCGACGTGACGCCGCTGTCGCTCGGCATCGAGACGCTGGGCGGCGTGATGACCAAGCTCATCGAGAAGAACACCACGATCCCGACCAAGGCGAACCAGACGTTCTCGACCGCGGACGACAACCAGACCGCGGTGACCATCCACGTCCTGCAGGGCGAGCGCGATCGCGCGGGCGACAACAAGTCGCTCGGCCGCTTCGACCTGTCGGACATACCCCCGGCGCCGCGGGGCATGCCGCAGGTCGAGGTCACCTTCGACATCGATGCGAACGGCATCCTGCACGTCTCGGCAAAGGACAAGGCCACGGGCAAGGAACAGAAGATCGTCATCAAGGCCTCGACCGGCCTCACCGAGGACGAGATCAAGCGGATGGTCCGGGATGCCGAGGCGCATGCCGAGGAGGACAAGAAGTTCCGCGAGCTGGCCGAGACCCGCAACCGTGCGGATGCGCTGCTGCACTCGACCGAGAAGGCGCTCAGGGACCTGGGCGACAAGGTGCAGGCGACCGACCGCGCCAAGGCGGAGTCCGCGATGTCCGATCTGCGCGGCGTCCTCAAGGGCGACGACAAGGACGTCATCGAAACCAAGGCGCGCGCCCTCGCCGAGGCGTCTGCGGCTATCGCGCAGCAGGCTTATGCGGCTGCGGCCGATCAGGGCTCGGGCTCCTCGGACGGCGGCGAGCCCCCGGGCGGCCCGTCCGGCGGGGGGAAGGAGGAGGTCCTCGACGCGGAATTCGAGGAGGTCCAGGACAAGGATCGCAAGACCTCGTAACCTGACGGATACAAATGAAGCAGTGAAGCGAATCGCCGCGGGTCCCAGGGTCCGCGGCGTTTCCTTATCGAGAACGGGCTGGGATACGCATGGCGAGACGTGACTACTACCAGGTGCTCGACTTGGCGCGCACCGCGACGGAGGTCGAGATCAAGAAGGCCTACCGGCGCCTCGCCATGAAATTCCACCCGGACCGCAACCCCACCGACCACGAGGCCGAGGGCCGTTTCAAGGAGGTCAAGGAGGCGTACGAGGTCCTGTCCGACCCGCCGAAGCGCGCCGCGTACGACCAGTTTGGCCACGCGGGCGTCGATGCTTCGCGTGGTGCGGGACAGGGCTTCGATCCGCGGGACGCTTTCGGCGACATCTTCGGCGAGGTCTTCGGCGACATCTTCGGCGGCGGGCGGCGCAACCGCTCCGGCGTCTACCGCGGCGCCGACCTGCGTTATGAGCTCGCGCTCGATCTCGAGCAGGCCGTGTTCGGGGCCACCGCCAACGTCGAGTTCACCACGCTGGCCGAGTGCGGCGAGTGCAAGGGATCGGGCTCGGCTCAGGGTGCGAAGCCTGCGACCTGCGAGACCTGCCGCGGCGCGGGCCAGGTGCGGATGCAGCAAGGGTTTTTCGCCGTTCAGCAGACCTGCCCGCGCTGCCAGGGGCGCGGCCAGGTAATCACCGACCCATGCGACGGTTGCCGGGGCCAGGGGCGCCTGCGACGTCAGAAGACGCTGGCCGTCAAGGTGCCGGCCGGTGTCGACGACGGCGACCGCATCCGCCTCACCGGTGAAGGCGAGGCCGGGCGCAACGGCGGCCCCGCGGGAGATCTGTACGTCGAGATCCGTGTCCGCGAGCACAAGATCTTCGAGCGGGACGGCAGCCACCTGTCCTGCGAGGTCCCGATGAGCTTTGCGACCGCCTCGCTCGGCGGCACCATCGAGGTTCCCACGCTCGATGGCAACGCCACGATCAAGGTTCCCCCGGAGACACAGTCGGGGCGCGTATTCCGACTGCGTGAGAAGGGCATCAAACCCGTGCGCGGTGGCCCGACCGGCGATCTGTTCTGCCGGGTGGTCGTCGAGACGCCGGTCAATCTGAGTCGGGAGCAGAAGGAGCTGCTCCGGAGCCTCGAGGACTCGCTCAAGAACGATGTCAAGCGGCATCATCCGCGTGAGGATTCGTGGCTGGATGGTGTGAAGCGCTTTTTTTCCACCCTCGGGGAGTAACTGATGCCGGGCATCGCTCTGTTCGGTGCCACGGGGAAGATGGGGCGCGCCATCCTGCCCCTGATCGGGGCGAGCGATGACCTCGTGCTCACAGGCGCCCTGGCGTCGCCCGGGAATCGCGAGATCGGGCGGGACGCCGGGGAGGTCGCCGGGCTTGCACCTTTCGGCGCTGTCGTGACCGACGATCCCGATAGCGCGCTAGCTGGTGCCGAGGTCGCGATCGACTTCACGAGGCCTACGGCGTCGCTGATTCATGCCCGGGCCTGCGCCCGGCGGGGTTGTCCCCTCGTCATCGGAACCACCGGGCACGACGAATCCGGACGCCGCGAGCTTACGGCGGTCGCCAGGTCGCTGGCCGTCATCCTCGCTCCGAACATGAGCGTGGGCGTCAATCTGTTGTTTCGCCTGGCCGAGCTCGCGGCTCGCGCGCTGCCGGAGCAGTACGACGCGGAGATCTTCGAGGCGCATCATCGGGACAAGGTGGATGCGCCGAGCGGCACGGCGATCACGCTCGGCGAGGCGGTCGCGGTTGCACGCGGGACCCAGCTGGCCGATTCGGCGGTCTACGCGCGGCAGGGCGACACCGGACCCCGACCCGCGGGTGCGATCGGCTTCAGCGTGCTGCGTGGCGGCGACATCGTGGGCGAGCACCGACTGGTGTTCGCTGGTCCCGGTGAGCGCGTGGAGCTCGCGCATCTGGCGCAGGACCGCTCCGGATTTGCACGCGGCGCGCTTGCCGCGGCCCGCTG
>DASQKE010000259.1:0-9290 GCA_035630675.1 Allosphingosinicella sp. | reverse complement strand
AACGTCGCCGACAACGTCGCCGGCTGAGCTCCCCCACCCTAGTTCCCCGCTCAGGTCGAGCGAGTCCCGTACACCACCAGCTTTACCCGGTCCCCAGGCCGCAGCGCCGCATTGGCCGCGATGCCGTTCAACGTCCTGAAGCGCTCCTGCTGATAGCTGGTATAGGCCATCCGGCCCGAGAGGCTCGCGACCGTGTCGCCCGCGCGCACCGTGTGGATCTGGATGATCCGCGGTCGGATCGCCGCAGCCTGCTGGGCTGAAAGCCGCCGCAGCGAACCCACCATCGGCTCGAACGCGCCGAGGCCGCTGCCGCCGCGCGTGATCATCGCGAAGTGATAGGCGCTGTTCGAGTCCATCTGATAGGCGACCACCGTGACGTCGACGACGCCCGACTGGCTCTGGACCCGGGCCGACGAATAAGCGGCGGGAATGCCGTTGATCGTCGTCGTCTGCGGCTGCGGATACTGGATCCGGGCCTGCTGGCCGCCGAGCGCCTGGAAGACCTGGCCGATATAGGTCGAGAGGTTGCCGTTGAACGGGCCGGTCGAGAATTGCGCCTGGCCGCTCTGGCCGACGATGGTGACGGCGCGGGCGCCGTTCTGCATCTGGAAGCCCTGCGGGATGGAGAAGGCGAGCCTGAGGTCCGGATGGAGGAACTCGCGGCCCTCGATCACGCCCTGCGCCGGATCGTCGTCGAAGATCATGCCGTTGATCGCGGCGAGGTGCTGCTCGCGGTTGCGGATGCCCTGGCCGAGGCGGCCGGTGCGCTGGGCTTCCGCGGTTGAGCGGCGGACGCGATCGGCGCTGAGCGGGTGGGTTCGCGCCCAGGACGGGGTCGAGCGCTGGTCGCCGGCGCCGCCCTGGAAGCGGGGCTCGAGATCGCTCCACGCGCCCAGTGAATTGAGCAGGCTCGCCGAGGCGGCGGGATCGTAGCCGGCGGCGGTCATGTAGCGCACGCCCAGCGTGTCGGCCTCGATCTCCTGGCCGCGCGAATAGCGCAGGGTGACGAGCTGACCCGCCTGGCCGGCGACCTGGGCGAGCTGGCCGGAGCCGCTGACCACGCCGACGACGAGGGCGCCGAGCTGGGACAGGATGTTCGAGCGCTGCCGCTCGGCGCTGTGGCGCGCGGTGATGTGGCCGGCCTCGTGGCCGATGACCGAAGCGAGCTCGGCCTCGTCGTTCATCAAGGCGAGCAGCTGGCGGGTGAAATAGAGATAGCCGCCGGGGACGGCGAAGGCGTTCATCACCGGCGAGTTGAGCGCGGTGACGCGGAAGGAATTGGAGCCGCCGGTGATGTTGGTCTGCGCGGTGACGCGCGCGCCGACGTTGCGGACATAGGCGCCGCGGGCGCCCTCGAGCTCGCCGCCGAACTCCTGGACCAAAGCGGGATGCTGCTGGGCGGCCTGGGCCGCGGTCGATTGCGAGATGCTGCGGGTCCGGTTCTGGGCCTCGACGTCGCTCGCGCCGGCGAGGCAGACGAGCGAGACGGAGAGCGCCATCAGCGCCTTGGTTTTCATCGGAACATACTCCTTACACGGACGAAGACGTCGTGGAGGAGAACATAGTTACGGAGCCGATTGTTCCTTTATCCGAGGTTCAGCTTGGGGCCTCAGCCGATCGCCAGATACTTTTGCCGACGCTGGGTGCGGACCTCGTCGCGCGAGAGCGGGACGAGCGCATCCAGTTCCTCCTCGAGCGCGCCGCCGAGCGATTCGATCGCCTCGCCGGGAGCGCGGTGGGCACCGCCGAGCGGCTCCGGCACGACCCGCTCGACGACTCCGAGCAAACGGAGGTCCTCGGCCGTGATCTTCATCGCGTCCGCGGCATCGCCCGCTTTGTCCGCGGTCCGCCACAGGATCGACGCGCAGCCTTCCGGCGAAATCACGGAATAGACGGCATGTTCGAGCATCAGCACGCGGTTCGCCGCCGCGATCGCGATCGCGCCGCCGGAGCCGCCCTCGCCGACGATCGCGGTGACCATCGGCACGCCGAGCGCGAGGCACTGCTCGGTCGAGCGGGCGATCGCCTCGGCCTGGCCGCGCTCCTCGGCCTGGACGCCGGGAAAGGCGCCCGACGTGTCGACCAGAGTGACCACGGGCAGGCCGAAGCGGTCGGCGAGCTGCATCAGCCGGATCGCCTTCCTGTAGCCCTCGGGCTTGGCCATGCCGAAATTGTGCTTGAGGCGGCTCGCGGTGTCGTCGCCTTTCTCGTGGCCGATCACCATCACCTTGCGGCCGCGGAAGCGCCCCAGGCCGCCGACGATCGCCTGGTCCTCGCCGAACGCGCGGTCGCCGGCGAGCGGCACGAAATCCTCGATCAGCCCGGCGACATATTCCTTGAAGTGCGGCCGCTCGGGATGGCGGGCGACCTGCGTCTTCTGCCACGGGGTCAGCCGCGCATAGGTCTCGCGCAGCAGCCGCTCCGCCTTGGCGCCGAGCCGCTCGATCTCGGCATCGATGTTGAGCTCGCCCGCCGACGCCGTGTCGCGAAGCTCGGCGACGCGGGCTTCGAGCTCGGCGATCGGCTTTTCGAAATCGAGGAAGGTGGCCATGAAGGGCGTGGGGTTAGGACGCGTCGCGCGGCGCGTCAACGCGGGCCCGGGTCCGCCGCCGTGGGCCTGCGCGGGCGGAGTCCGCCAGAGGATGGCGGCTGTTGACCAGCTCGATCAGGCGGCGGCTGTCGACATGGGTGTAGATCTGGGTGGTGGCGATGTCGGCGTGGCCGAGCAGCATCTGGAGGGCGCGAAGGTCGGCGCCGCCCTCCAGCAAATGGGTGGCGAAGGCGTGGCGCAGGACGTGGGGGCTGATCCGTTCGGGCGGGATGCCGGCGGCGGCGGCGAGCTCGCGCACCAGCTGGAACAGGCGGACGCGGCCGAGGTGGGACCTGCCCGAGGGAAACAGCCAGAGCGAATCGCGCGGCACCAGCTTCGCCCAGGCGGCGACCGCGGCGCGGGCGCGGTCAGAGATCGGCACCAGCCGCTCGCGCCCTCCCTTGCCCTTGAGGATCAGAAAGGGCTGGTCGGCGGAGACCGCGTGGCGGGGCAGCGAGACGAGCTCGGTCGCGCGCATGCCGGAACCGTACAGCAATTCGATCAAAGCCGAGAGGCGCAGCGCCTCGGGGGCGCCCTCCCCCTTGCGCCGCTCGATCTCGGCGAACAGGCGGTCGACGGCGCCGCGGTCGAGAACCCTGGGCAGCGGCCGCTCGGGCGACGGGCGGGGGAGCGCGGCCGAGGGGTCGTCGGCGCGCAGGCCCTCGTCGTGGAGGAAGGCGAAGAAGCGCCGCAGCGCCGCCGCCTTGCGCGCGACGCTCGCCCGCTTGAGCGGCCGCCAGGCCTCGGCGAGCCGCTCGAGCCGCTCCGGCGCCGCCGACGCCAGGCCGCCGCCGAGCAGCTCCGAAGCGCCGCGCAGGTCGCGCTCGTAGGCGATGAGGGTGTTGCGCGCTGCACCCGCCTCGGCCGCCATCATTTCGAGGAAAGCGGCGATCAGCCGGCGATCCTCGCCCGGCTCGGTCACAGCCGCATCAGCGCTTCGGCACCGATCATCCTCGCCTCATACTCGAGCCCCACCAGCCTCAGCCCCCGCACGATCCGGAACAGGTGCGAGGGCGGCACCCGCGACCAGTCGCCGGCCTGCATGCCGACCGCCGCCAGCAGGGCGACCGTGCCCGGCTGGCGCGCCCGCACCGCATCGTCGAGCGCCCGAGTCCAGCGGTCCTCGCGGCCGAGAGGCACGCGGAGCGATGCGGCGAGCGACGCGGCGTCGGCCTCGGGCAGGCGCTCGAGCCCGGCGAGGGCGGCGAGCAGCATCTGCGTGCGGCGGTCGTCGCGGCTGTCGTCGGAGCCCTGGAAGTCCTCGACGGCGTCGGCCGATACGTCGACCCGCGGCTGGGGCGATCCGATCGCGAGCAAAGCCCAGGCGAGCGGATCCGCGCCGCCCTCGCCCACGACGTCGCTCCAGCGCGCGGCTTCCTCGTCGAGCCCGGCGCTCAGCATCGAGGCGATCAGCTCGTCGGCTTGTTCATTTCGCTCGGCGGAGGGGCGGATGCGGGTGGCGGCGGCGGCGGTGAGGATGCGGCGGCCGTAGCTCTGCAGCGGCCCCTCGCCCCCTTCCCACAGCGCGCGCAGCGCGCGCATGCGCTGCTCGGGATCGCGGTGCGCGGAGGCGATTCGAAGCCGGCCGGCGGGGGTGTCGTCGACCTCGGTGGGATCGGCGGCCTCGAAGACCAGGCTGTGCAGCTCGACCAAAGCGCTGTTCGAGAAGATTCCGAGCGCGGCTGCGACGAAGGCCGCTTCCATCCGCCGCTCGGTCGGCACCATCGGCGCCCGCGCGAACCAGGCCTGCATGCGCGGCTCGGCGGCGTCGACCAGCCGCTCGGGCACTTCGGCGCCGGTCGCGCCGACCAGGCCGAAGCGCCAGGGGGTCAGCCGGTCGACCTCCTGCCAGTTCACGGTCACGGCGCGGCGGCTGTCGGTGCCGGCGCCGATCACCTTTTCAGCGAGCAGCAGATCGGCGCCGCTCGCCTCGCCGCGGTTGCGGGCGCGGTCGATCAGCTCGCTCGCCCGCGCCGCATCGCCGGCCAGCGCCGCGCAGATCGCGTCCGCCATGCCCCAGACCGGCTGGTCGCCCAGCCGGCGGCCCGGCTCGATCAGCGGGCACAAAGCCGCCGGATCCGAGGTTGCGAGCGCGGTATCGAGCGCCGCCTGGATCATCAGCGGGGTGTAAGCGACGACGTCGACCGACTGGACGAGCGAGCGGGCACCGTCGGCCTCGCCCATCCGCAGCAGCAGATCGGCGCGGATCGCGACCCAATCGACCTGGTCGACCGCTGCCGGCGCCGGCACCCGCGACATCAGGGCGCGGCGGAGCAGCATCGACGCCCAGCGCGATGGCAAAGGCGCCTCGAGCTGGCGCATCAGGCTGGCGAGATAGGCGCCGCGGGCGGTGCCGAAGGCCGCACTGCCGAGGCCCCAATTGGCGGCGTCGAGCGGGCCGATGATCTCGGTCGGGCGGCGCAGGGCCTCGGGCACGTCGAGCGTATAGGTCGGCCGCCAGCGCGGCAGCTGCTCGAGGTCCCGCTCCGCCGAATCAACGACCTCCTGGACCGGCCGTTCGGTCGCCGAGGGCGCGGGTGCGGCGGCGTTGACCGGATTCTCGCCCGCGGGCGCGGCGGGATCGGCCGGCGTCTCACTCTTCGGCTCCTCCCTGGGCGCGGGCTCGGGATCGCCGAAGCCGGGCGGAAGCAGGGATTCGGGCGAGTCCTGGCCGAGAGCGGGGATCGCGGCGGCGAGCGCCGCGACGCCGGCGATCAGCAGCGCCCTATTTGGCCAGCGCCGCATTGGTGACGTCCTCTTCGATGCGCTGGGTCGGCACCTCGGTGTCGATGGTGGACAGCCAGAGGAGGAAGCCGGCCAGCGCCACCAGGATGACGAGAAGGAGCATCGGGAGCGGGTTGCGGCGCCGACGGGGCGGCGGGGCGAAGGTCGAGGATCTGCGCATGGCCGGCCTTTTGCCCCACCCGCCGCCACCCTGTATAGCCCCCGCCGCGATGGCGAGCCCCCTCCCCCGTCCGCCTGGTCCGCTCGGGCGCCCGATCGTCCTCGTCGGACTGATGGGCGCGGGCAAGTCGACGGTCGGAAGCCGGCTTGCGCGACGGCTCGGCCTGCCGTTCGTGGACGCGGACGAGGAGATCGAGCGCGCCGCGGACCGCAGCATCGCCGAAATCTTCGACAGCTTCGGCGAGCCCGCCTTCCGCGACGGCGAGCGCCGGGTGATCGCACGGCTGGTGGAAGGCGGCCCGCGGGTGATCGCGACCGGCGGCGGCGCCTTCATCGACGAGGCGACGCGCGCCTTGATCCTCGAACGCTGCGTCGCGATCTGGCTCGACGCCGGGATCGACACGCTCGCCGGACGGGTCGCCCGGCGCGGCCACCGGCCCCTGCTTCGGGACAAGGCGCCGCGCGAAGCGATCGCGGCGCTCGCCGAGCGGCGCAACGCGGTCTACGCAGAGGCGCACCTGCGCGTCGTCACCGACGACGCCGGGCACGAGGAGGTCGTCGGGCAGATCGTCGCAGCGCTCGATGCGTGGAAGCGCTCAGCCGGGTGACGATTTCGGCGGCCCGTCCTCCGCGGCGTCGTCGAGCGGGTTCCAGGGGCTGAACATGGTGTCGCGCAGCGCGTGGATGTCGCCGGACGCGCTCTGCCGCTCGAGCCGGTTGAGATCGCGCTCGCGATATTCGCCGACGACCCGCTCCGTCTCCTCCTCGTCCACGTTGAGCGCGAGCAGGGCCTCGCGGCCCATGCATATCGCCGATTCGAAGACCTCCCGGATGATGCAGCGCAGATCGAGCGCGCTCAGCTCCATCATGTGGAGCCGGTCGAAGGCGCGGACGAACACCGCAGCCTGCGGAAAGGTCTCGAGGATCGGCTCGAGCCGGCGCGCATCGATCGGCGGCCCGTCGTGGCAGAAGAAGATCGCCTCGACCTCGGGGGCGCCGGCGATGCGCAGCAGATCGATGCGCGTGCCGTCACCATAATAGACCTTCATCCCGAAGCTGCCCGAAATCTCGATCTGGCTCGGCTTCGAATCGATCAAGGTGACCGGCATGCCCTTGGCCATCATCATCTGGGCGACGGTCTGCCCGAACCGGCCGTAGCCGACGACAATGGCGCGCGAGGGGGGCGAGCCGTCCGGTCCGTCGAGCCCGGCCGCGTCGCGGCGCGAGGCGCGCCGGTCGAGCCAGTCGTTGAGCATCATCAGGAACGGCGTCGCCGCCATCGAGAGGGTGACGATCGCGCCGAACAGGCTCGCCGCCTCGCTTTCGATCAAATTCCCCCGCTGGGCGGCGGCGAACAGGACGAAGGCGAACTCGCCGCCCTGGCTGAGCAGCAGGCCCAGCTTCACCGCGCGGCGATTTTCGACGCCGAACATCCTCGCGATCCCGTAGAGAATCGCCGCCTTCACCGCGATCAGGGCCGCGGCCATGCCGAGCACATAGAAGGGACGCTCCGCGATGGTGCCGAGATCGAGCATCATCCCGATCGAGATGAAGAACAGGCCGAGCAGGATCGAGCGGAACGGGTCGATGTCGGCCTCGAGCTCGTGGCGGTAGGGCGAATCGGCCAGCATCACGCCGGCCACGAAGGCCCCCAGCGCGGTCGACAGGCTCAGCGCCTCCATCACCGCCGCCGAAGCCAGGACGATGAACAGGCCGGCGACGACGAACAGCTCGCGCTCGGAGATGCGCCCGACCAGGCGGAACAGGGGATTGATCAGGAAGCGGCCGGCGAGGATTAGGCCGCCGATCGCCGCGACCGTGAACAAAGCGAGCTGCCACCCCGGCGGGGCGGCGGGGTCGGCCGGAGCGCGCGACAGAGCGGCGATGATCGTGATCAGGGGCACGATCGAGAGATCCTGGAAGAGCAGGATCGAGAAGGCGCGCTCGCCCGGCCGGGTGTTGATCTCGCCCGAGGCGCGCAGGCTCGGCAGCACCTGCGCGGTCGACGACAGAGCGAGCGGCAGGCCGATGGCGAACGCGGCGGGCCAGCTGAAGCCGCCCGCGAAGCGGACGAGTGCCGCGACGGCAAGACCGCTGGCGACGACCTGCATCAGGCCGAGCCCGAAAATGTCGCGCCTCAGTCGCAGCAGCCGGCTCGGATTGAGCTCGAGGCCGACCAGGAACAGCAAAAGCACGATCCCGAAATCGGCGATGTGCAACATCTCTTCCGGAGCCCCGATCAGCCCCAGCCCGAACGGCCCGACCACCGCCCCGGCGACGAGATAGCCGAGCACCGCGCCGAGCCCGAGCCGCCGGAACAGCATCACGAACAGCATCGCCGCGCCGAGCATGATGACGCCGTCGCGCAGCAGAAGGGCGGCGGCTTCCGGGGTCTCGGGATTCATCGCCGCGCCGCTTTCCCGGCGGCCTCGGCCGCGGCTTCGAAGGCGAGCAGGATCGAGGCGTGGCGGGCAGCGTAGGGGCGGGCGTGAGCGAACACCGCCAGGCCCGGCCACGCCCCGGGATCGTCGCGCTCGCCGTGGAGCCAGGCGCCGAAATCGTCCCGCGCTTCGGCCAGCTCGGGCGGCGAACGGCCGACGGCGTGAGCGCCCATCAGCGACGCCGATGCCTGGCCGAGCGCGCAGGCCTTCACCTCCTGGCCGAGCGCCGCGACCCTCCCCTCCTTGTCCAGCGCGACGTCCACGGTGACGCGGCTCCCGCAGACCGGCGAGCTCTTCTCAGCGCTCCCCTGCGGCGCCTCGAGCCGGCCGAGATGGGGGATGGACGCGGCGAGCCGCAATATGTCGCGATTGTAGAGGGCGGTGGGCACGCGGCGGCTATAATCGCGCTGCAGGCCGTGCGCTACTCAAGCCTCCGGGGCGAAATTGTCTGCCTGCGTTCCTTGACAAGTAGGATTTTTCCTATTACATGGAGGCAGTGGCGATTCGTCGGCACGATCGGCTCTTTGACATCGTGAAATGTGACGTGCGTCGTCGCGAGGCTCCTCCCCATGCTTGCATGGGGAGGGGGACCAGGCGAAGCCTGGTGGAGGGGTAAAGGGCTCGGAATCCGAGGATCTGCGCGGGAACCGTCGGCTTCTGCGCCTTCTACCCCTCCACCACCTGCGGGTAGTCCCCCTCCCCATCTGACGATGGGGAGGAATTCAGGCGCGGCGCCAAGTGGTGCCGGTGGGGGTATCTTCGAGCAAGATGCCCTCAAGAGCCAGGTCGGCGCGGATGCGGTCGGCCTCGGCGAAGTTGCGCTCCTGCTTGGCCTGTGCCCGGGCCATGATCCGCTCCTCGATGCGGTCATCGCCCTTGCCCTGGAACCAGACGTCGGATGAGCCTTGGAGCAGGCCGAGCAAGGCGGCGGACGCCTTCAACGTCCCCGGGTCGTGGATCGCCGACAGGCGCGACAAGGCCAAAGGCGTGTTGAGGTCGTCGGACAGCGCGTCGAGGACGCCCGCATCGGCCTCCCCGGCCTCTGCGCCGCCCACGGTCCGGTAGAGGCGGTCGAGCGTCGCCTTGGCTTGGGAGACGAGCTGCGCAGACCATTCGAGGGGCTGGCGGTAATGGGCGGAGAGCAAGGCGAAGCGGAGGGTCTCGCCGCTGTGGCCCTGCTCGAGCAGCTCGCCGACGGTGACGACATTGCCGAGGCTCTTCGACATCTTCTCGCTGCCGGCCATGGAGAGGAAACCGTTGTGGAGCCAGTAGCGGGCGAGCAGGGCGCCGGCATGGGCGCAGCGGCTCTGGGCGATCTCGTTCTCGTGATGGGGGAAGATGAGGTCGAGACCGCC
>DASQKE010000258.1:0-31547 GCA_035630675.1 Allosphingosinicella sp. | reverse complement strand
CTGTCAACCCGCAATGAAAACAGGAGACGGATTCAATGAAGGCACTTTCAATTCTTGCGTTTGCCGGCTTGCCGATGATCGCATTGGCTCAGCCTGCACAGGCGCAGCGCGCGGGCGATCGCATCGAAGGCAGCTATGTCTGTGTGTTCAACAGGGGCACGGTCTCGCGCGGCAACGCGCAGGCGGAGGCGAACCGCGCGGCGCAGGCTGCAGGCGGTCAGGTGCACCGGGTCTACAGCGTCGCTCTCCAGGGCTTTGCCGTGAATGCGTCGCCCCAGGGGATCGAGCGCATGCGCGCCGCCAATCCGAACATCGCCTATTGCGAGCAGGATCAGATCTTCTCGATCCCCCCGATCCAGGCCGCCGCGCCTCCTAGTGGTGGCGGAGGCGTCCAGCCGGCGCAGGAAACGCCCTGGGGCATCGCCCGCGTCAATGGCGGCGCCGCCGGCACCTTCGCCACGGCTTGGGTAATCGACTCGGGCATCGACCTCGATCACCCGGATCTGAGGGTAGACGTGACGCGTAGCCGCAACTTCGTCGAGCGCGAAACCTCGCCGGACGATCTCAATGGCCATGGCACGCACGTCGCCGGGACCATAGGCGCGCTCGACAACACGATCGGCGTGATCGGTGTGGCTCCGGGCGCTCCGGTCGTCGCCGTGCGCGTCCTCAACCGGCGCGGCAGCGGCACCACCTCTGGCGTCATCGCCGGCGTCGATTATGTCGCTCAGTACGGCCGCGCCGGCGACGTCGCCAATATGAGCCTCGGCGGCGGCGTCAGCCAGGCGCTCGATACCGCGGTAGTCAACGCCTCCGCGGGCGGCGTGCGCTTCGCTCTCGCCGCGGGCAATGAGAGCGACAATGCCAATAACCACTCGCCCGCCCGCGCAAACGGGCCCAACGTCTTCACCGTGTCGGCGTTCAGCGTCGGCGACCGCTGGGCGAGCTACTCGAACTTCGGCAACCCGCCGATCGACTATTCGGAGCCGGGCTCGTCGATCAAGTCGACCTGGAAGGACGGCGGCTACAACACGATCAGCGGCACCTCGATGGCGACCCCGCACCTCGCGGGTCTGCTGCTGACCGGCGGCCTCCGGACCGACAGCGTCGTGATCGGCGATCCGGACGGCAACCCCGACCCGATCGGCGAGCGGTAATCTCGCACCACTCAAGGGTGGCAATACAATTGGAGGGCGGCTCGAAAGGGCCGCCCTCCTGTTTTGGTGCGCGCCGCATTCGGCAGGCTGATGCCGACAAGCGCAGGGACATGGGCACCGTCTGCGAGGCCGCAATAGCGCTCGGTTGACAGCATTGGCCGAGCGGTTGCCTGCCGGGCCGGCCACCCCTTCCCTGTCCAAGAATTCGGTCCGAGTGGCCGTGCCCGCGCGCCGGCCTGCTCGACGGGTCGTTCAACGCGGCGCACCGCGGTCGCCAGGCCGAAGCGGCCGTTCAGCTTGCGGCCGCGCGTCTGATGCTGCCGATCATGTCGACCGGAACGGCAATGCCGTCCATCGTCAGTCGCGGTGCGGCTCCCTTCGCCATCTCCACGCTGAAGCTCCGGGTGAACAGCTCGCAGACCAGGAACAGGAGCGCATGGGCCACGGCGCCACCCACGCAGCTTCGCGGCGCGAAGCCGAACGGGACGTAGGTTCCCCGGGTCGCCGTCTTTCGCGGCGACAACCATCGGTCGGGATCGAAGCGGTCGGGATCCTGCCAATAATCGTCGTGGTGATGGAGGATGTACGAGCTCAGATCGTAACGCCCACCTTTGCGCACTTCCACTCCATCCACCTCGATATCGCGGGCGGCACGGCGACGGACGACGAAGGGAAACGGCCACATCCGGGCCGCCTCCTTGATGAACCGCAACGTCGAGGGCAATTTCTCGATGGGCAGAGAATAGAGCTCCTGCGGCTCGAGCGCCGCCATTTCCCGCTCGATCCTGTCCCGCCACTCGGGGTGTCGATGCATCGCGTAAACGAGGCAGGATGAGCTGAACTCGGGCGCGACGGAGGCCGCCGTCAAAATCGTCGTGACGAGATAGGCCACGCGGTGCACCCCCAGCCGATCCGCGAACGGGAGGAGCGATTGAAGGAAATCCTCGCGGGGCGGCGCCCGGCCGTCCAGACGGCGCCGGATTTCCCCGGAGATGACACGCGTCGCTTGCCGAAGCCGAATGAAATTGGCCAGGCGGAGACGGATCGAACTTCGCCCCGATATCAAAATCCTGCGAATTCGCGTTTCCTGCTCGATCTGCAGGCGCCTCAGATCGGCGTCGGCGAGGCCATCGATGATGTGCGGAACGAGCGCGAACGCAACCGCGCGCCCGATGAGCCAGGTCAAATCCTCTTCCCGATCGGAGTGCTCGAGCAAAAAAGCCCGAATTCGTTCATACAGAGCTTTGACGTGGCGCGGCTCGGTCAGGCGACGATTCTGCTCGATGAGCACGGCGCGAACGTCGCTCCACGGGACGCGCGCTCGTGCGCTCGGCGGCTTGAGCAGGTCGATCAGCGAATTGCCGACGCAAAGCGCTTCGGTGTTGGCCGCTTCGACCTGCGCGGCGATCACCGGATCGAAGATGCCGATGGTCCCGTCGGGATGGCGAGCTACCGAACCGTCGCGGCGCACGCTCGCGAACAAGGCGTCCAGGAGATCGCTGCCACTGTGATCGATGTCGCTATTCATGCGAGAAAGGGAAAGGCAGCGCGCGACTGCCTTTCCAATTCACCCGGCTGGCGCCTGGAAAGCTGGACCTAGAATTCGATATAGTCTGACCAGGGACGATATCCCGGGAAGCAGCCTGCCCGAACATTCAAGGCGACTCGAAGAGCTCGAAGAATCCTTGCCATTTCATGACTCCATGTTTGACTCGGCATTCCAACTTTTGAGCCTCAGCCGACGTTCAGTCAACGAAATTCGGATCGACGTCAGCAGCATCGACCAGTAATATCGCACATGTCGTCGCATATCTTCTGGCCAGCTGAGGAACTTGGGAAAGCGGATGGGCCGGAACATCAAGCGAGACCCATTAGGATGGCTCGACGATGCTGCGCGAGACGGTCGGGGAGTCCGTTGGGTGTCGCGCCGCGAACTGTGCATTTACGATGCCGAGGTCGCCCGGGCGCTTCTTCGCAACGACGGCGGACGGATGGTGGACCATTCCGACTTCTTCGGGAACGGGCCTCTCGCCCCATCGAGAGACGTGCAGATCGCGCTCTCTCGCCAGGTCTATGCGCTGGTGCACGAGCATGTGCAGAACGTGGATTGCCGGCGTTTCGTTTCGACGCTTGGACGGCGAAGCGAATGGCCGCGCGCCGGCAATGCGCTGCTCCTGGACATCATGCGTCCGGTGCTGGCGGGTCCCTGGCGTTCTCGAGCTTTTCACGAAGCGCTCGACGCGATGGTCGGGGCTCGGATCCTTAGCCGCCACGAGCCTGAGGCGGGGATCGTGCGGCGAATCCGCGATCGATTCCGCTTCTACCGAGCGGTCGTCGGCGAAGCGGCGAGGTCCGCGGACAAGCCGACGAGCGAGCCGGATCTACTTGAAGTCATTGGAAGCTACGGGCGCGAAATCGACGAAAAGGCCCTGGCTCAACTCTATGCCGGCTTCGTGTTCGCGACGGTCGGATCGATCGGCTTCGCCCTCGGCTGGGCGGTGCTGCAAGCCATTCGCGAGCAAAAGAGGGAACAGCATCCGACGCACATCGTGTTGGAAGCCTTGCGCCTGTACCCGATCGCCTGGCTGTTTCAGCGCCGGCTTCGGCAGTCGGATGTCATCCTGGGCGAACGCGTACGCCCAGCGCAGACGGTCACGATCAGCCCATATGCGATTCATCGCAATCCGGTTTACTGGAAGGAGCCGACCAGCTTTTTGCCCGAGCGCTGGTCGGAAAGTGCCGATCGAAGCGCATTCTTGCCGTTCGGCGCGGGCGATCACGGCTGTGTCGCGGCAGGATTGAGCGTGGGTCTCGCAAGCCGCTTGCTATCCGAAATCCTGGGCCGCGACCCTGAGATTGAATCGGGCGACGGTCGGCCTTCGCTCGGAGCGGCCCTTGCGCCGCCACGCTTCATCCTGACGTTGGCGACATCGAGCGTGTAGCTGCCAGGAACCCGACGGACGTGGAAATGGGCGCGTGGGGGCTCACGCAGCGCTCTCCCCCGCCGACGGCGACGCAACATGCCGGTGCCCGTCGCACCCAGGCTGCCGCGATCCGGCGGGCGCGGTGTCCGAGCAAGGCGGTCCAGCGCCGCTTCCGCGCGACCGCAGGTGAACCCTTTTCTGGACCCTCCCTAGCCCTCGCCCTGAACCTGGGGCCAGACCGAAATTGGACCGCTCGGGCCATGGCGCTTCTTGCCTGGAACGTGAAGCTTGGTCGTTTCTGCAAGTGGGGACGGCGGTGAAGGTACGCGCGCTGATTGGACCGATGTCGAGCGCCGCCGGGCGGCAGGGCATCGCCCGCCTGCTCGCCGCGGCGCCGCGCGGCTATCGCAGCGCCGTCGCGACCGATCAGTGCGACGCCTGGGAGGATGTGCTCGCGCGTCTCGCGACCGAGCCCTTCGACGTGCTGATCGCGGAGTTCGGCGCCGACAGTCCGGCGATCGATCGCCTGTTCCAACTCCAGCCCAAGCTCTCCGTCATCGAGGTCGACCTGGTCGGGGGCACCACCAATGTCCACGTCTTCGACGTCGGCAGCGAAACGCTGGTGCGGCTCGCCGAATGGCTGTCCCGCGAGGCCGGGCTGGCCGGCGCCAACGACACGATCGCGCGGATCACACACGCACGGCCACAGCTGTCCGTGGCTGCGAACCAGCCGAACGAAGAGGCCGATGCAGTGCCGGTGCCGATGCCGGAGCCGGAGCTGGAGTCCGAGCCGGAGCCTGCAGCGGAGACCGCGACTGCGCCGCCTGTGCCTGTGCCCCCACCGCCTGCGCCTGCGCCTGTGCCCCCACCGCCTGCGCCGCCTCCCCCTCCCCCTCCCCCTCCCCCTCCCTCTCCCTCTCCGCCCCCTCCGCCGCCGCCTCGCCAGGCGGCGCGCGTCGTGCCGATTCGCCGCGATCCCTATGCCGATGCCGACGAACAGCTGGGCGACCTCGCCACCTGGCTGGCGCTGAGGCTCAACCTCGCCCTTGCTCGCGCCGACGGCGAGACGGCGGGCCACGACCTCTCCAACTGGGCAATGACCGCGGCCCGAGCCCGGGCGTTGCTGGGCCAGCGCACCGCTGCGCTGGCGCTCCCGGAGCTGGTCGCCGAATTCCAGGACGTCGACGCACGCCTGAACGCCCGCGGCGTGACCGCGACGGGATTGCCGTTCACGCGCCTCGCGGCCGCGTTCCAGCTCGATGAGCTCGAACGTCAGATGGTCTATTTTGCCCTCGCTCCCGAACTGGACGCCAGCTTCTCTCAGGTGTTCGGCTTCCTCGCCGACGACCTCACCCAGCGCCGGCCGAATGCCTCCACGCTGGCGCACCTGGTCGACGACATGGGCGGCGGCTGGCGCGTGCGGCAGCGTCTCTCCGGCGATCGCCCGTTCGCGCGTTTCGGGTTGATCGCTTCGCTGCGGACCGACCTGCCCGGTGCGCCCGACACTCAGATCCCGCTCGCTTTACCGCCCGATGTCGCCTCCTTCCTGCTGGAGCGCGCGGCCGCGAGCCCAGGGGAATTGAAGCTGGTCGACCCGACCGATCCTGCGAAGATCAGCTTCGACCTCCAGGCCGCCCCGGTCGTCGCCGCGGCCCGCGCAACGGGCAAGGAAGCAAGCCCAAGGCCGGTCGTCCGCCTCGCCGCGGCGCAGGGCGAAGAGCTGTGGCTGGCGGAGCAGCTCGCCGCCGTCGGCATTCCCGCCTTGATCGGCACGCTGACCCCGCCCGCCGGCGCCGCCGATGCCGACCTCAGGGACAAGCTTCGCATGTTCGCGCGCCAGGCCCGGCTCGCCGATGCCGTCCTGATCGTGGCCGGGCTCGATTCGGCGCCGGAGGCGCTGCGGCCGGAGCTTTGCGCGTGGCTCGCCGCCACCTTCGCCGCGGAGCTCAAGCTGCTCGTCCTGCAGGGGAAGCATGTCGACCCGATCTGGCTGCGCGAGGCACCGGGAGGCGTGCTGGAAATCGGCCGCGATCTCACGTCGCGCGAAGAGCGCGCCACGATCTGGACGCGCGCCGCCGCCGTCCGCGGGGTCGAGCTGTCGAGCGAGGCGGCCCGCGAACTGGCCGCCACCTTCGCCTTCACCCGAGCCCAGGCGGAGGCGGCCCTGGCGCTTGCGCTCGGCGGCGGCGGCACCGACACGCGCGAGACGGCCGACGAGGCGTTGCGGCACGCGGCGCGGCTCGTTTCGAAAGCCTCGGCTCCGCCGTCCGTTCGACGGGTGGAGACCGGCCTCGGCTGGCACGACATCGTCCTGCCGCCGCCGATCGAGGCGGAGCTGCGCAGCATCCCGTCGCACGTCCGGCACGCCGAAACAGTGTGGGAGCAATGGGGCTTCGGCGAACGCATCCCCTACGGCCAGGGGATCGCCGCCCTCTTCGCCGGGCCGAGCGGCACGGGCAAGACGATGGCTGCCCAGATCATCGCCCGCGAGCTCGGGTCGGCTCTGTTCCAGGTCGATCTCGCCAAGACCGTGTCGAAATATATCGGGGAGACCGAAAAGGCGCTCGACGGGATATTCGACGCCGCCGAGGCGGCGAGCGCCGTGCTGCTGTTCGACGAGGCCGACGCGCTGTTCGGCAAACGCTCGGAAGTGAAGGACGCGCACGATCGCTACGCCAATCTGGAGGTCGCCTATTTGCTGCAGCGGATCGAGGCCTATCGCGGCCTCGCCATCCTGACGACGAACCTGAAGGAAAATCTCGACGCCGCCTTCCTTCGCCGGCTGCGCTTCATCGTCGATTTCCCCATGCCCGACGCCGAGAACCGGCTCGCCATCTGGACGCGGATGTTCCCGGAGGAGGCGCCGGTCGCCGAGGACGTCGACGTATCGCTGCTGGCGCGCCAGCTGCCGCTTTCGGGCGGCAATATCGAGCAGAGCATCGTCAACGCCGCCTTCAAGGCGGCCGAGAATGGCGGCGTCATCCGCATGAGCCATCTCGTCGCCGCGACGCGGGCGGAGCTTGCCAAGATCGGGATGGAAAGCGCCGGACGAAATCTGACCCGCCTTCTGCCCGAGGCCGAGGCGGCGGGGATCGAGCCGTGAGCGCGACCGCTCTCTTCGACACCACCTTGGCCCTCAGGCGGCGCATCCGCGAGGCGACCGGTCTCGAGGTGCATGTCGGATCGCCGCTGCGCCGCGAGATGGGTACGGCCCGGGTGGCGCTGACGCTCGTCCACATCCAGCCGAACGCGACGCTCCGCAACACGCCGGTCTTCCGCGCGCCGCCGACGTCCGCGCCGGTCACCTCGCCGGGGCCGCCCATCGCCGCCATCCCGTTCGACCTCCACTTTCTCATCACCTGCTACCGGCCGCCCACGCCCGGCGGAGTCGCGCCGCCCGAGCCCGGCGAGCTGATCAGCCTTGGCCAGATCATCCGCGTGCTGCACGCCGATGCGATCCTCACCGGTTCGGCATTGCCCGGGCAGGACGTGCGGCTTTCCCCCGAGAGCCACAGCCCCGAAGACATGAACCGGATCTGGGGCCTGTTCCCGGAAGAGCCGTTCCGAACCTCGATCGTCTACCTCGCGTCGCCGGTCTTCATCGAAGTCGGCGACGCTGCGCTCTTCCCGCCCGTCCAGTCTCGCGAGATGGACGGCGGCCTCGCCCAGGGCGAAGCGGCATGAGCGGCGCCGCGACCATCGTCTTCGACGCGAACCCGCGGATCGACCGGGTGACGCTCGCGGTCGGCGCCGTCGATTCCGTCACCGGCAGGCTGGTCCGCGACGGCGTCAGCGCGCGCATAACCGGGCTGATGGACCGGGCGATTGTGAATGGGTCCGGAGTGCTCGTATTCATCAACCTGCAGGACCAGCCGCATTATGACGTCGAGGTGGACGGCCGCCGCGCCGGCTTCCCCTTCGTCGAGCGCTTCGTCTTCACGCCGCCCGCGGCCGGCAACACGGATCCCGCCGCGCGGCGCCGCGACGTGCTGCTGGCGCCGGGACCGGACTATCCGTTCGCACCGGGAACGACGCTCGTCCGCGGGGTCGTGACGCGAGGTGCCGCGCCCGTCGCAGGCGCATCGATATCGGCCGCCGCAGTGGCCGGAGGCGCCAGCTTTGCGGCGCGCAGCATCGCCAGCGGCGCCTTCGCCCTGGCGGTGCGGCTGCCCGCCCTCGGGACGCACGAGGCGGAAGCGCCGGTCCCCGTCACGATTGCCGTGAGCGAAGGCAGCGATGCGCGCAGCTTCGCGCGGTCGCTCGGCAACGGCCGGAGCCACAGCTTTCTCGAGCCGATCGACCTCACCGGCAACAACGATCCCGGCTTTTTCGCCCCCTGAAGAAGGAGCAGATGATGGCGCAAGACGATAGCAAGGGGCCGCAGCCGTCCACACGCGGACGCTCGCCCGCTCCGAGCACACCGGGCAGCCCTGACACGCGCGGCATGAAAGCGCCGGCCGCGCCGGAGGCGCCGGAGGCCGAGTCCGAGGCGGAGCCTGTGGTCGCCGGAGCGGAGCCGGACTCGGCCGACCCCGGCGACTCGGCGGGCGACGGCGGCGGCTCGGGCGGCGAGAGCGGCGGCGGCTCGGGCGGCGAGGGCGGCGGCGGCTCGGGCGGCGAGGGCGGCGGCGGCACCAGCGGGAAGAGCGAGAGCGAATTGCTGAGCCTGATCGACCGGGCACAGAAAGATCTCGAAGCCTTGAAGGCCGACCTCGCCCGCGCCGAGGAGCGGCGCAAGGCCGAGGATGCGACGAGGAAGATGGTGGAGGATTATGCGAGGGAGAAACCCGCCCTCGACGCGATCGAGGAGGATCTCAAGGACTACCGGCTTGCCGAATTCAGCTTCGTCAGCCAGTTCCTGGACGAGGCGACAAGGAAGGACATCGCCGACGCGGCGGCCGCGCAACAGCAGGAGAAGGACGACCTCGCGCGCCAGATCAAGACGGACGCTGAGGCCATCGCCGACAAGCGGGCGGAGCTCGACGCGGCCAGGGCAAAGGCGGCCGCAGCCAAAGCGGGGGCGGTGGCCTGGAAGCGGCCCGCGGCGTCGATCCGCGACCGGCTCAAGGCCGCCGACGCGATCCGTGCGGAGGCGAAGAAGGCGAGCGATGCGGGCAATTACGCCCTCGCCTACTGGCTGGTCATGGAGGACGGCCGGCTGGACCGGACGGTCGCGGCCGCTCCGCGCGTGATTCCCACGTCCGAGCTCGAGACCAAGGTGCGGCAATCGGCGGCGGACCAGACCGAGGCCGAGGGGAAGGTCGCCGCGCTGGAGAGCGAGGTCAAGGCCGCCGAGGCTGCCCTGGAAGCCGATCGGGCGGGGCTGACGAAGCTCGAGGCGGGGTTCGAGGCCAAGGTTCGCGCCAGCCTCGCCCAGTTCAATCCGAAACCAGCTGAAGCCGCTTAGGAGGGAAGAAACATGCCCGAATATCTTGCGCCCGGCGTCTACGTCGAGGAGATCGAACGCGGACCCAAGCCGATCGAGGGGGTCGCGACCAGCACCGCCGCATTTCTCGGAGAAACCGAGCGGGGGCCGACCAAGCCTCGGTTCATCACCAGCTACGGCGAGTATTTGCGGCTGTTCGGCGACGTCTTCGCCGACGCGGACGGCAACGTCAAATACGTCCCTTATGCCGTCAAGGCCTTCTTCGATAATGGCGGCCGGCGCGTTTATATCGCCCGGATCGTCGGCGATATCGAGGGCGGGAAAGGCCTCGCGAAGCGGGACTTCGACCAGCTCCACGTCACTTCGATCGGCCCCGGCACCGCCTACAATCGCGTCTGGGTGAAAATCGAACCGGGCACGACCAAGAGGAAAACGCAGACCAACGAGATGCAGCCGATCGGTTTCCGGCTCAGGCTCGCCTATTGGGACCGCGTCCCGCCTGAAGGCACCGAGCTGTTCGATCCCTTTATAGAAGCGAACCAGCGGAGATTTCCGGCGCCGACGATGATCGAGGACTTCGACGATCTGTCGCTCGATGCGGCCTCGCCTTCTTACTGGGACAAAAGGGTCAACCACGGCAATTCGTCGCTCGTCGAGGTGACCGTGGACGCCGGGGCGACCATCGAAGGCGTCGCCGGAGTCCAAGGCGGCCTGCTCGAGGAAGGAGCCGACGGCAAAGCGCCGACATCTAACCACTTCGTCGGCGATGCGGACTCGCCCAACGACCGTAGGGGACTCAAGGCGCTAGCCCTGGATTCCTATCGCGACGTCGCCATCGTCGCCGCCCCGGGCCGCGACGATAAGGAAGTGCAGCTGGAGGTCATCACTCATTGCGAGCTGAACCGGTTCCGGTTCGCGGTCCTGGATTCGCCCCGGATCAAGCCGGTCGCCACCGACCTGGATCCCCGCTCGACGATCGACGACACCAAATATGCGGCCTTCTACTTTCCGTGGGTGGTTGTCGCCGATCCACGCACGGGGGCGCGCATCGAGGTGCCGCCCAGCGGCGCGGTGTGCGGCATCTACGCGCTCACCGACAACACCCGCGGCGTGTGGAAAGCCCCCGCCAACGAGACCGTCGCCGGCGCCCTCGACCTCAAATACGAGATCACCACGGGCGCGCAGGAAAACCTGAACCCAAAGGGCGTCAACTGCATCCGTCGCTTCCCCGGCCGCGGCATCCGGGTGTGGGGGGCGCGCACGATGTCGAGCGACCCGCTCTGGAAATATATCAACGTCCGGCGGCTCTTCATCTTCCTCGAGGCGTCGATCTATTATTCGACCCAGTGGGTCGTCTTCGAGCCCAACGATGCGAAACTCTGGGCGCGGGTCAAGCAGACCGTCACCCTCTTCCTGCGCAGCCAGTGGCGCGAAGGCGCTCTGTTCGGCGAGAAGGAGGAGGAGGCGTTCACCGTCGCGGTCGGCCGCGAGACGATGACCGAGGACGACATCCTCAACGGCCGCCTCATCGTCGAGATCGGCATCGCCCCGGTGCGCCCCGCCGAGTTCGTCATCTTCCGGATCTACCAGAAGACGTCGGAAGCCAAGGAATAGCGCCAGCAAGAAGGAGATTCAGCCATGGCCGCCACCGACCCGCTGCGCAACTTCCGCTACCGGCTTGAGATAGACGGCATCGTCCAGGCCGGCTTCTCGGAAGTCGCGATCGGCGACGCGAGCAACGATCCCATCGAATATCGCGAGGGGAACGAGATCACCACCGTCCGCAAGCTCAAGGGCCTGAACAAATACGGCAACGTCACGCTCAAATGGGGCCTCACCGACTCCATCGAGCTGGCGAACTGGCACCAGATGGTGGTCGACGACGCGACTTTGCTCAGCGCGGCGCGGAAGACGGTCGTCATCCGCGTCCAGAACGAAGCCGGAGAGGACAAGGCGGCGTACGAGATTACCCGCGCCTGGCCGACCAAATACAATCCGACCGACCTCAACGGCAAAGGCAATGAGGTGGCGATCGAGTCCCTCGAGCTCGCCAACGAGGGCATCCGACGCATCCAGTAAAGGGGAGCCTGAACCATGGCGTTCCAGACCGAAGTCGAATTCACTCTGCCCAAGGGCTATCTCGACGGCGACGGCGTGCTGCACCGCGAGGGCGTGATGCGGCTCGCCACCGCGGCCGACGAGATCCTGCCGCTGAAGGACCCGCGGGTTCAGCAGAATCCGGCCTATCTCACCATCATCGTGCTGGCGCGCGTCGTCACGCGCCTCGGCGCGCTTCCCGACGTCAACACGAAGGTTATCGAAGGCCTCTTCGCCTCCGACCTCTCCTTCCTCCAGACTCTCTACGAGAACCTCAACGGCGAGGGCGGCGAGGAAGCGGCGTCCGCCCTCTTCGAGCGCAGCTCGCGGGAGTTCGGCGTCATGGGGGAAGCATGAAGGCCTATCCCCTCCCTCAGCTCTACGAGGAGATGGCCTTCATCGCTTTCCATTTCCACTGGCCCAGCGAGGAGCTGATGGCGCTCGAACATAATGAGCGCCGCCGCTGGTGCCGCGAGATATCGAGCATCAACCGGCGCCTCGACGGCCGGCCCGACGATCCGTTCGATATCGGCTGAGCGGACATGTTCGTCACCGATCCCTATCGCGCCTTCCGCTTCCGGGTGGAGATCATGGGGCTCGAGGTCGGCGGCTTCCAGTCGGTGAGCGGACTCGAGCGGCAGACGAAGATCGAGCCGTATCGGGAAGGGGGCGTCAACGACCATGAACGGCAGCACGCTGGAGTGACCACCTATCCGCCGCTGCGGCTGAAGCGCGGTCTCGCCGACCCGTGGCTCTGGGCGTGGCATCAGGCAGTGATCCTGGGACGGATCCAGCGCTTGATCATGTCGGTGGTCCTGCTCGGCGAAGCGGGGACCGAAGACTGGCGCTGGATCTTCATCGGCGCCTACCCGTCGAAATGGACGGGCTCCGATCTCGACGCGTCGCAAAGCGTGGTGGCGACCGAGACAATCGAGTTCGTCCATCATGGGCTGGTCGGGATATGAAGGCGCCGATCGCCCAGCGCCAGGTCACCGGAGCGCGCCGGCTCCCGCGCCGGAGGAGTCGACGCCACGCTCATGCGCCGCTGCGCCGTCCGCTGGCCTTGCTCTACCGGCAATCGGGCGAGGCGCGGACGGCGGCACCCGCTGCGGTCCGCGCCGCCGACGGACGGGCGGTGCCGCTCGCGCCGCGCCTCCAGATCGCGCTCCATTTGTCGCTCACGCTGATCGAGCAGCACCGCTTTTTCCAGGTCCCGGCCGCGTCCCACCAGGCAGCGCTCGCAATGCCTGGAGCAATGGCGGCAGCGGCGCGGGGGAATGCTCCCGCAACCGGGCGCTTCTCTTTCGCGACGCACTTCGCGCGGGTGGACGCGGCCCATCGCACGCCTGCCGGCGCGCCTATCGGTTCGCCGCGGTCCCCGGACGGGACAAGCGCGGGCGGAAACACGGTGCAATCCATCCGGCACGACGGGCTCGTCTATGCAGGGTCGGGTTTCCGGCAAATCGCGCTCCCGAGCGGAGGCGGTCCCGGGCACCGATTCGGCGGCCCGGCGAGTCATGCGGGCGCGACGCCGCCGTGGCCGCTGCGCCAGGAGGCAGGCGTCACCCCGGCTGCAGCCATTGCGAGGGATCCGCCCGGTCACCGCCGTCTCCTGGTCGCCCGCCTCGCCGACCGGACGGCGGCCGCCCCCGTCGGCGCAGCGGCGCGGCACGCGAGCAATTCCGTGGCGAACCGGAGCAACTCGGCCACCGAGTGGCATGGCGCCGGCGGGCGCGACGGCGCGGGAGCGGCCGGCCCGCGCGATTCGCGTTCGCACGAGAGGTTCGTCAGTGGACGCAGCGACGACTCGCCGCCGGTGCGCAGCGCCGCGAGCCGCCCCGCGGCGAATTTGCGATCCCCCACCGGCCGGTCGCGTGCTGATCGGCCCGGTAAACGGATATCCCCGATGCGGGCCGAGCGGCCGGACGGCACGAACGGAGCCGCGCCCCGCTCGAGCGCGGCCATGGCGGCCGGCCACCCATTGTCGGGACCCGGCCACCCGCTCTCGCACCGGGTTACCCGCCGATTGCCTGGCGGCACCGTGTCGGTACCGGTGGGGCGTTCCGGGAGCATCGGGCCGCGAGCCGCTGCCGTCCGCGTCGCCGCCGGCGGGGGCGGACCGGCCGGGCCCGGTATGGCGGTGCCGCTCTACGTCGGCGAAAGGTCCGGCGGGCGAGCCGCGGCGCCCGCCTCTTCGGGCATGGGCTGGACGCCGCCGCGACCGGGGCGTTTCGGGCCGCCGCGCGCCACCGATCGCGTCGCCACCTTGCGCGGCGGGCCGGCCGCGCCAGGCACGGCGGCGCCGCTCTATTTGGCCGAAAGGTCTGGCGCGCGAACCGCGGCGCCCGCCTCCTTCGGCTCCGCCTGGGCGCCGCCGCCGCTCGACTATCGCAGCGCCGCGGCGCCGCCGGCGCCGGAGCCGCCCGCCGAAGTGCGGCCTGCCGCAAACGCGGTTCCAGCCGCCGCCGAGCTGGATCTCAAGGCGGTCAGCCGCGACGTCATCTCCCGTATCGAGCAGCGTCTGCGCGTAGAGCGCGAACGCCGCGGCCGGTCCTGAGGAGGCGGCGGTGTTCGGAGTCACGAAAGCCAAGATCTGCATCATGGACGGTTCGCGAGTGGTCAGAACCATCAAGGTGCTGTTCAACCCGTCGGAATACAGCCTCGAGGGCGCCAACAGCTACAAGGACACGTCGGTCGCCGGTCTCGAGAAGCCGATCGTCCAGTTCGTGAACGGCCTCGCCGGCACGCTCACCATGGATCTCTATTTCGACACCTATACCGACGACGGCGGCAGCGACGTCACCGAGAAGACCGACGAGGTCACCGAGCTGCTCGGCGTTCTGGAGCACAAGCCGCCGGAGGTGGAGTTCCGCTGGGGCACGGTGAAGTTCCGCGGCGTGGTCCAGAAAGTGACGCAGAAATTCACCATGTTCCTGCCGGACGGGGTGCCGGTTCGGGCGAAGCTGACGGTCACCTTCAAGGGCGTGAAGGCCCTCTCCGAGCAGCTGAAGGATCCCCGCCGCAACTCTTCCGACAAGACCAAGAGGCGCACGCTGACGGCCGATAGCTCGATCTGGCTGATCGCGGCCAACGAATATGGCGATCCGCGCTACTGGCGGCTGATTGCGCGTCAGAACCGGATCGAAGACCCCGGCGCCATCCGGCCCGGCACGGCGCTCGTGGTGCCGCCGCTCGACACCAAGCGGCCGGGAGGGACGCCATGAAGATCGAGGCGCTCGACCGTCGCTATGACGATTTCTTCGTCCCGACGACGGTCGTGACGGTGGCGGGCGAGGATGTGCTTCGGGACCATTTGCTCGCGATCGCGAGTGTCGAGGTGGACCTGAGGATCAAGAGTCCCGGCCGCTTCTCCTTCACGGTCGGCAGCGTCTACGACTGGGAGGAATCCGAGTTCGTCGCCGGCGAGAATGAGGACCGGATCGAGCTCCTCGATCTGTTCGCGTTCGGTGCCCCGGTGAAGGTCTCGCTAGGCTATGGAGAGCCGGCGAAGCTCGAGCCGATGATCGAAGGCGTCATCACCGAAGTGGGCGCGGGCTTCACCGATTCCGATACGCCGACGCTCACGATCAGCGGCTACGACAAGCTCTATCCGCTGCGCCTCAACCGGGCCTCGCGCCATTGGGACAAGGCCAAGATATCCGACGCGATCACGGCCGTCGCCGGCGCCAACGCGCTGTCGGCAAATGTGCAGAGCACCCGCACCATCGAGGCCAGCCTCGACCAGAATCAGGAATCGGACCTCGCCTTCATCGAGCGTATGGCCGAGCTCAGCGGCTCGATCTTCTACATGCGCGCCGGCAAATTCTATTTCGGTCCGCGCAGCTCTCGCTCGCCCGCACTGGAAATCCCGTGGGGGCAGGGCCTGGAGCGTTTCTCGCCCTCGGCCAATCTCGCCGACCAGGTCTCGGCGGTCGAGGTCCATGGCTGGTCGGCGATCGAAGCCGCGGCGATCGTCGGCAAGGCGAAGCGCGGCGACGAGAAGGGGCGGGACGGACAACGCAAGAGCGGCGGCGACTGGCTCGCTACGGCGCTCGGCGACGCGCCCACGATCAAGGTCGGCGCTCCCGTCCGCGATCAGGCCGAGGCGGACGCGCGCGCGCTCGCCATCCTGGAGGCGCGGGCGCACAATTTCGTCACCGGCGAAGGCGAATGCATCGGCGTCCCCGGCATCATGCCGGATACCCGCCTCACCCTCTCCGGCCTCGGCCGCGTCTTCAGCAAGAGCTATTATGTCAGCGAGGCGACGCACCGGCTCGACGAGAACGGCTACCACACGCGCTTCGCGGTCCAGGAGCCGACGCTGTGAGCCTGCTCGGCACCCCCGGATTCGAGGCGCTGGAGGGCGACGGAGGCGGCCGCATCTTCGGCGTCGCGCGCGGGCTCGTGACCGACAATAGCGACCCCGACGGCCTCGGCCGGGTGCGGGTCCAGCTCGCCTGGCAGGAGCAGGGCAGCGGCTATTGGGCGCGCACCGCCGCGCCGATGGCGGGCTCCGCCTACGGCGCCTGGTTCCTGCCCGAGGTCGGCGACGAGGTGCTGGTCGGCGCGGAGCATGGCGATCCGGCCTTGCTCTACGTGCTCGGCATGCTGTGGAACGGCAAGGCGAAGCCGCCCGCCTCCAACCAGGACGGCAAGAACGCTCTTCGCCTGATCAAGTCGCGGTCCGGGCACCAATTGCTGTTCGACGACACCGACGGGACCCATGTGCTCGAGCTGAAGCTCGCCGACGGCAAGCGCGTCACGCTCGACAAGGACGGGGTCGCGGTCGACGACGCGGCCGGCAACACCATCCTGATCAAGAGCAAATCCTCGGAGATCGCAATCACCTCCAAGGCCAAGCTCACGCTCAAGTCGGCGCAGGTCGCGATCGAGGCCGACGGCACGCTCGAGATCAAATCGGGCGGCACGCTGACGCTCAAGGGCGCTCTGGTCCAGATCAATTAGGGGGAGTGGGAATGGGAGTACCGGCGGCAAGGGTGGGCGATCAGACCAGCCACGGCACGCCGCTCGGCCCCGGTCCGGGAGCGCCGACGGTCCTGATCGGCGGCATGCCCGCCTGGCGCGCCGGCTCCGACACGCATGTCTGCCCACTGTTCGACGGACCCAAGCCGCATGTCGGCGGCACCGTCGCCGTCGGCAGCGCCACCGTCCTGATCGGCGGCATGCCGGCGGCCCGCCAGGGCGACCAGATCCTCGAAGCGGGTCCTCCCAACGCGATCGCGATGGGCCTCGCGACGGTGATGATCGGATGAGCGGCCTCGATCGCCTGGACAAGGTCTTCCTGGGCCGCGGCTGGGCGTTCCCGTTCCGCGTCGAGCCGGCCAGCGGGCGCGTCGTCACGGCCGCCGACGAGGAGGATATCCGCCAGTCGATCCTGATCATCCTCAAGACCGCCAAAGGCGAGCGGGTCATGCGTCCCGATTTCGGCTGCGGCATCCACGATCTCGTCTTCGCGGCGATCGACACCGCCACGCTCGCGCAGGTGAAGCGCGACGTCGAGGACGCGTTGCGCGATTACGAGGCGCGCATCGTGGTGACCGGCGTCAAGGCACGCGCGGGCAACCTTCTGAACGGCCAGCTCATCATCGAGATCGACTATCGCGTCCGGCAGACGAACCAGCCCGGCAACCTCGTCTTCCCCTTCTATTTCCGCGAGGGACAGTGAGCGCCGTCCCCCTCACCGACGCCCGCCGCGCGAAGGCGCTGCGCGCGGCGCTTGCGCAAATGGCGCCCACCCTCGCGCCGGAATGGGCCGGCCTCGGGCAGGAGGGCGACTTCGGCGCGGCGCTGTACGAGATCGCGGCCCGCTTCGCCGAGCACAGCACGCGCCGGCTCGATTTGACCGCGCTGCGCGACAAGCTCGCCTTTCTCGACACGCTCGACATCGCCGCCCCGGCGCCGCGGTCGGCGACCGTGCCGATCGTGTTCGTGCTCGCCGAGAAGCGCAGCGAGCCCGTCTACGCGCCGCCCCGGGTCCAGATCGCCGCCGCGGTCGACGACCAACCGGTAATTTTCGAGACGCGCGAAGCGATCGCGATCACGCCGGCGCGCCCGATCCGGCTCATCGCGGCCGATCCGGGCGCCGACCGGATCGAGCTCGCTCCGCCGAAAGTGATCTCCGCGCCGCAGGCCTCGCCGCCGCCGGTCACCTATCGGCTGGTCAGCGCTGCCGAGCCGGGGGGCACGATGCTGCAGCTTGCCCAGGCGGTCGGCCTTGACGCCGGCGACCTGCTGAGGATCGCGGGGACCGCCTACCGCATCGCGAAGCGGTCCGGCGAGATCGTGACTTTGCTGGACCGGCTCGAAGCCCCCGTTCCCGCCGGCGCGGCGATCGAGAAGGTCACCCGCCTCGATGCCTTCGCGCTGCGCAACCTCAGCGAGCATCACGCCTTCATAGGTCATAAGGAGCTGCTCAAGCTCGACGGCGCGGCAACCATCGCGCTCCGGCTCGATCCGCCGAGCCTCGCGCGCCGTCTCAGCCGGCTCGACATCGCCTACGAACTGTGGGGCAAGCCAAAGGACGCCGATACGGCAGGCTGGCAGACGCTGCGCCTGCTCGGCGGCCGCGACGGCGAGCTGCGGCTGAGCAAGGATTGGGAAGGCGCGGTCGAAGAAGTGGAGGCGGAGGGGCGCAAGAGCCGCTGGATCCGGCTGCGCCTGCTGACTGCGATTTCCGACGCCGCGCCGCCGGACACGCGCGCCGCGTCGGTGGCGATCAAGGTCAATTCCAATGCGCCGGCCGCGACTCAATCGAAGGAACGCAGCAGCTCGATCGTCAGCGCCTTCTACAATGGCCAGCCGCTTCCGCTCACAACGACCTTCCTGCCGTTCGGACCGGAGCCCCAGCGCTTCGACACTTTCGCCATCGCCGCGCCCGAAGCGCTCAGCAAGAAACAGGCGAGCGTCACCCTCGACGTAACGCTGAGCGACGCCAGCCTCGAGGCAATGGCGCTTGCCGCCGGCAATAACACGCACGTGTACGGTCTCGGCCATAATCAACGGCTGCAGGCGATCCGGTTCCAGGCTGGTGAAGGAAGCTGGAGGCAGCTCGAATTTTCAGCCGCCGCGGCGACCGCCAGCGCTGCGAAAGGCTGGCTGCCAATGAAGCGGCGGACGCCCCTTTACGCGCTTTCCGTCGCCTCCGATCCGGCCCTCGACCTCGTCTTCGGTTTCGACAGGAACCACTTGCTGCGCGCCGCCCGAATTCGCACTTCGAATGAGACATGGTCGATCGAAGCGTGGCAGGAATTCCCGGCCGCGGCCGATACGTCGTTTCAGAACTTCTGTCTGGTCGCGTCAGCCACCCCGGAGCGGCCGAGCCAGCTGATCGCCGTCGACAGCAAGCGTGTTTTCCGGCGCACGATCGACGCGGCCGGCTCGGTGAGCCCGGATTGGAAGCCGCTGAGCGTCGTGCCCGGTCCGGGCATCGGCGACCTTCCCGACCTGAGCAATCCGATCGCACTTGCTCCCGCACAGACGTCCAGGGATGCGGCCGTGTTCGTCCTCATCGACTCCGCCGGCAACATCTTCCGCGGCGACGTCATTACAGCATCGGACAGCATATCCTGGCAGAAGCTTCCCATCCCGGCCGGTCAGCGAGCCGACCCGCAGATTCGCCCGGCCGGAATGCTCGACGGCGACGGCAAGCTCGTCGTCGTCGCGGCCCGCCAGGGCAGTGACCGGCTGATTGCGGTCCATGAGGTGGACGGCGAATTACCGCTGCCTCCAGGACAGACCGAAAACGTGGTCGGCAAGCCGGTTTCGATCCTTCTCCTGCCCGAGGTCCAGGACAGCGCCTCGCGTCTTCCGCTGACCGTGGTCACGGGCAGCTCCGGCTATCTCGTCTGGTCCTATGCGGATGCAGGAGAGGCGCATCCCATGCCGTCGGACGTGGATCCAGACGGAATCCATAACGCGCTTCTCCTTCCGGGCAGCGCGGACGAGGTTCCGACCTTGCTTCTGAACGCGTCGAAGGAGCTGCTCCTTCGGACCAGGATTCAGCCGCTGATGCTGCAGGTCAAGGCAACCCGCCACGATATGGTGAGGTGCAGCGCAGGCGCACCGTTCCCCAGCCACGTCCTGATCAATACCGCGCCTCCAAAGCTGCTGAGTTTGCCGGGGCCGTGGTTGACGTTCAACGACGAACGCACTCATCCCCTGGCGCTCGCCACCCTGAAGGCGGACCTAGGCTACACGATGCTCGCGGAGCAATCGGGCGACCTCGCCGGCACGCGCGACAGCAGCGCGCGCGCGCTGTTCCTTGCCGATTCGGACAAAGTCACGGCCACAGGGGATTTTCTGCGGATCGAAGGCAAAATGTATGAAGTTGCCGCGATCACCGACAAGCACCTTCAGAGGACGGCTACGCTCGATCGCACGATTCCCGGCACCACCCGCAAGTACATGGTCTACGAGCCGACCGGCGAGACGGACGAGGACGGCAAGATCCTGGTCAGGCCGGTATCGGACCTCCACGACGGCACGCGCATCACGGGCAAAGCCGACAAGCTGATCCTGGAAGTAGCGGACCAGGACAGCACGAAAGGCCGATACCTCAAAGTCGCAGACGAATTTTATGAGGTGGTTGAGATTGCCACCGAAACGATCCCGGCCAAAGCGACGCTGGATCGGGACATCCCCGGCAACGCGAGCTCGTACAGGGTGTTTCGTCCTACCGAGCCGCAGAGAATTGTGGCGAAGGCTGATCTCGGGACCCTGGTCAACCTCGGGACCACCGCGGTTCCAGCGGAGGCGACCGGGCTCAGCTATCCTGCTGACGCCGCGCCGGCGGTTCAGTCGCTCAAGCGGCCGGCCCAGCCCGCGGCCGACGGCGAAAGCTGGCTTCTTCTCGGCAGCGCGTGGACGAAGGCGCCGGCCGGCTCCGACGCAACGCTGGTCGGCAAGAGTTCGATCGGCATTTGGACGCAGATCCGGCTGCCGCGCAGCAGCGGCACGCCGGAACTGTCCTGGGAGTATTTCGACGGGCGGGGCTGGAAGCGATTGGAGCGGGAATTCCGCGACGGCACTGGCAATCTGGCTTCGTCGGGCGAGATCAGCTTCGTCGTTCCCAACGACCTGGACGCGACCGATGTCGCCGGCAAGACAGATTATTGGATAAGGGCGCGACTGGTCGGCGGCGATTACGGCCGCCCCGCTTATGTTGTCGATACCACCCCTCCCGATCGTCAGTCGATCAGCATCGACCGCTCCACAGTGAACCCGCCCGAAATCGTCAGCATCGAGGCCAGCTACAAGCTCGAGACCTATACCCCGCCGCAGCTGGTTCTCACCGTCAACAATCTCGCGGCCGTAGACCAGACGCAGGCCGCCGCCGCGGCCGGAGCGGAGTTCGATCTGTTCGAGGGGCTGGCGGCGCATACCGGCGACGCGGCCGGCCTCGGCAGGGCGGTCTACCTCTGCCTCTCGCGCGCGCCGGGGGTCGATCCGCTGAGCCTCTACGTCGACGCGACCGACATGGATGCGCCGGCTTTGCGGCTGCAGGCGGAGGTGCTTCGGCCGCAAGGCTGGGCGCCGATCGTCTGCGACGACGAGACAAGGGGACTGGCGCGGCCAGGGCTGCTCCGGCTCTTCCTCTCCACCGCGCCCGCGCAACTGCCCTTGTTCGGCTGCGCCGGCTGGTGGCTGCGGCTGCGCCCCATGGTGCCGACAAGCGTATGGGCGCCGATCGTGCACGGCCTCTACCTCAATGCCGTCACGGCCGAGCAGGCCAAGTCGCTGCGGCAGGAGATAGTGGGCTCCAGCCTCGGCGCGCCCGACCAAAGCTACAGGCTGGCCGAGGCGCCTGTGCTTCCCGAGACGCTGGAGCTGAGGGTGCGGGAATCGCTCGGCGACGAGGAGAAGGCGGCGCTGAGGTCCCTTGACCCCGGAGCGATCGCCTCTTTCGACGACGTCGAGGGCGAATGGACAAGGTGGTGCGCGACCGACAGCTTCGTCGACAAGGGGGGCGGCGCGCGCGTCTTCCGCCTCGATCCCGCGACCGGCGAGGTCCGGTTCGGCAACGGCCGCGACGGCAAGATTCCGCCCGCGGGCCGCGATGCGATTCGCGCCGTCGGCTACCAGGCGGGCGGCGGCAGCCGCGGCAACGTGCCGGCCTTCGCCGTCAACCAGCTGAAGACCGCGCTCGAATCGGTCGAGCTGGCCGTCAATCCCGTCGACGCCGGAGGGGGCGCCGACGCGCCGCCGACGGGGCGGCTGGCGGAGACCGCCCCGGCACGGCTGCGCCACGCCACGCGGGCGCTGGCGCCGCCCGACATCGAGGCGCTCGCCACCGGCTCGTCGCCGGACGTCGTCCGCGCGCGCTGCCTGCGCGGGCGCGGCTGCGGCATCGACCTCGTGGTCGCGATCCGCAAGGGCGGCGAGCGCTGCCCGGTCCCGTCGCGCGCGCGGCGAGAAGGCATTGCGCGCAACGTCGCGGCCGCCGGCTGGGGTGCTCTCGCGCCGGAGGCAATCCGGGTTCGGGCGCCGAGATACGTCCACATCAGGGTCGAAGCCGTGGTCATCGCGCGCAGCGTCGAGGGCGTCGCGCAGGTCGAAAACGATGTGCGCTCGGCGATCGTCAAATTTCTCCATCCCATGGACGGCGGGCCGCGCGGGCTGGGCTGGCCGTTCGGCCGCCGGCCGTGGCCGAGCGATGTGCAGCGGGTCGCTGCCGCCGTGGCCGGCGTCGATCGGGTCGTCGACGTCGTCATCGCAGCACGCGATGCGGGCGCCGCTCTCGACCGATTGCAGCCGGACGCGATGGTCTGCGCCGTGGAAGAGGATATCAGCCTGACCGTCCAGCCGCCGCGGAGCGCGCGATGATCCCGGTGCCGAACCTCGACACGATCGACTTCGACGCGCTGGTCGAGGAAGGCCGGGCGCTGATCCCGCGCTATGCGCCCGATTGGACCGACCACAATTTGCACGATCCGGGAATCACCCTGCTCGACCTGCTGGCCTGGGTCGTCGACCAGCAAGTCTATCGGATCGGCTTCGTCGGCGACGCCCATCTGAAGGCCTTCGCCGCTTTGCTCGGCGTGCGGCCCGAGGCGGCGCGGCCGGCGAGCGCCCTGCTCTGGCCCGCCGCCGCCCTCGCGCCGGACGAACGGGCGCTGCCCGCCGGCACGCGCGCCTGGCCGGTCCGCCAGCCTGAGCTGATCTTCACGACGGCCGCGGAGGTTCGGCTGAGCGGCGCGGCGGTCGAGACTTTGGTGGCTTCGGCCGCGGGGAAGGCGGCGCGCGTGCGACCGGACGGCAGCGGTGCCATCCGCCTCGATCCCAGCACCGATTCGCTCGAGCTCAGGCTCGGCGGGCCGCTCTTTGGCGATGCGGCAGCCGTATCGACGCTGGCCCTCGGCCTGGAGTTCGCCGGTCCGTTTCCCGATTTCGGGCCGAACACTCCCGCGCCCATCGCTTTCGACTACCGCACGAGCGACGGCGGCTGGCACCGCGCCGGCAGCCGCTGGATCGACGGCGGCGCGCGCCGTTCCGGCGCGGCGCTGCTCGATATCGCCGCCGGCCACGTGGGCGTCGCGGCGGTTCGGCTCGGCTTCACAGGCTCCCCGGTGCGGGCTCTGCCGACGCGCCTCGCGCTCAATGTCCTGCCGCTGGTGCAGGTCGAGACCCTGCTTGCGATGAAGCTGGGGGACGCGCTCGGCCTGCCCGACCTCGAGCTGTCGCTCGGCGCCGGAGCGCTGCCGCGGCAGGAAACCGCTCGCAATCCGCTCAGGATCCGCACGCTCGAATCCCGCGGGCCGGTCGAATGGCGCCGTGTCGACGATCTCGCGCGATCGGGCCCGGAAGACAGCGACTTTGTCCTCGACGAGGCGCGGGCCACGATCCGGTTCGGCAACGGCGTCAACGGCCGGAGGCCGCCGGCCGCCGGCCGGATCGCCCGCCAGATCGATCGCGAGCCCCTCGACGTCACGGCAGGGGCGCAGGGAAATCTCGCGGCCGGGGTCGCATGGAGCGTCCAGGGCCTCTCGACCGACGCCACGCTTTGGACAAATCGCGAGCCGACTTCCGGCGGGTCCGATGCTTGGGACCGGGAGGCGCTGCTGACGGCGCTGCGACGGCGGTCGAGCGATCGATCGGCGATGCTCGGCGATGCGGAACTTCGCGACGCCGCCACGGACCTGCAGGGTTTCGGCCTCGAACGCGCCGAAGTGCTGCCGCGCTTCCTGCCGACGCTGCCGCACCGGCCGGTTCCCGGCGCCCGCACGCTCCTCCTCCACCCGAGCGAGGGCGTCCAGGGCAGCGATGCCTGGGTCGACGCGATCGAACGGCGGCTGGCCCCGCAGCGCGTGCTCGGCGAGCGGCTGTCTCTGGCGGCGGCGGAGCCGGTGACCATCGCCGTCTCGGCCGAGCTGCTGATCGCGGCCGGAAGCGACGCACCGTCGATCGAGAACGCGGTGCGCGCAGCTCTACAGGCCCGGCTCAGCGCGTCGAGAAAGTCGCCGACGATCGCGCCCTGGCCGAGCGGCCGTCCGGTGACCATCGGCGAGCTCGAGTCGCTCGTCGCCGGCGTCGAGGGGGTGGTGGCCGTGCCGCGGCTCCGCGTCGGCGGCCGCGGCGATCCGCCCGAGCAGATGTCGGTGCCGCTGGCGCGCATCGAAGTCGCGGTCGCCGGCAAAATCACTCTCACGCGGCGGGTGGAGGCGTAAATGGGCCATTTCTCCGACCGCTCCTACCGCTTCGCCACGGCGGCACAGTGGGAAGCCGGCGCGATGACCGGCTTCGATCCGGACGGCGACCGCTTGACGCTCTCCCCGCCGCGCGTGGCGCGGCGTCTGGCCGGGAGCGACGCCGACAGCCTCGCCACCGTCGATGCGTGCGGCCGCCCCGTTTGGCTGCGGCGATCCAGCGGCGAGCTGGTGCGGCTTTACGATTTCGGGCCGGAGGTACAGGGGCGGCTCGACGTGGAAGCGCCGGTCGCGCTCTTCATGGGCCCGACCCGGCTGTGGGTGCAGGGGCCTTCAGGCGTCACCCGCTTCGACGCCCGCACGCTGCAGGAGCTCGGCAGCTTCGACCACCCGAGACTGATCGCGAGCGCAGGCGACGGCTGCGACGGCCTTTGGCTGCTCATCCGCAGCCGCCGGGGCGCCTATGTGCGCCACATAGACGGCCGGGGTTGCCTCGCACGGACCCGTCTCCCCCTGCTTTGCGCAGTCCGGCCGATAGCCCTGGCCGCGGCCTTCGACGGCACCTGGCTGGCAGTCCTCGACAGCCCCGAGGAGGCGCGCGCGCCCACCGCGAACGATTGGCGGCTGCACATCGTCGATCTTGCCGCCTGCCGGACGGCCAAGCCGCATTGCTTCAAGCTCCGGTCCGACGACGAGCAACCGCCCCGCCACCTGGCCATCGACGCACGCGGCCGCATCCACCTCGCGGGATCGGGCGAGGGGGCGCCGCTTCAGTCCGTCTCGCGCAAGGGCGAGGAGGTCGCGCGGCAGACGCTTCGGCTGCGGCCTTCGGCCTGGCCGGTGAGCGGCCTGCTGTGGGGGGACGCATTGCTGCTCGTCGCCGCGGATGGGCTCCACCGCCTCGAGCGCGCCAATGCCGAGGACGGAGATGCCGGCGTGTCGCGAGGCGTCTTCATGACGCCCCCGCTCATCTCGCCCGACGGCAGTCCCTCGGGCTGGAACCGCGCCGACATCGAGGTGGAGATGCCGGAGGAGGCGACGCTGACGATCAGCTTCGCGAGCTACGGCGAAGCCGAGCCGGAGACGATCGACGACATCCACCGTGCCCTGGCGTCCAGCGCCCTGGCTTCGACGAGCGGCAGCGCCGCCGCGCCCGGCGCGACCGGCGACCCGCCGATCGACTGGGCCGAGGACACGCGTACTTATCATGGCCGCGCCGAGGCGAAGCGAATGCTGCGCTTCCTGCTCGACGGCGCGCGCGAGAAGCATCTTTGGCTCAAGCTCGCGTTCGAATGCCCGGCCGGCGCTTCGCCCGTGTCGCTGCGTTCGCTTCGGGTGCGGTACCCCGATCGCTCCTGGCTCGACGACCTGCCTGCGATCTACCGCGAAGACGAGGGTTCGGCCGTCCAGCTCCGCCGCTTCCTGGCGCCGATCGAGGCGCTCTACGGCGATTTGAGCGAGACGATCGATTCATTGCCTGGCCGGATCGATCCATCGACGGCCAAGGACGAATGGCTGCCGTGGCTGCTCGAATGGCTCGGCTTCCCGCCGACCGCAGGCCTCGGCGCCGACATTCAGCGGCGCTTGCTGTCCGAGGCCGGAACGCTCCTCCAGGAGCGGGGCACGCAAAGCGCGCTCGAGCGCATGCTCGATATCGTCACCCGAGGGCGGGCAAGGGTGCGCGACAGCGGCGCCTCCGCCGCCTTCTGGGTGCTGTCGAGCCGCCGCACCCGGCTGACCGCCCGGCTCGGCTGCGAGACGCGCGTGGTCGCGCATCTGCCGGCGGATTTCGTGCTTGGGCGCAAGGATCTGCGGCTCGGCGAAGCGCCGCTCGGCCGCACCTGCACCGATGTCGCCGCTTTGCTCTGCGCGAATTGCGGCCTCGTTTCGATCCAGGTCGAGCTGGAAGCGGAGCGGCGGGCGCTGGTCGAACCGATCGTGCGCAGCCTGATAGACATGTTCGTACCCGCTTTTTGCCGGATCGAGCTCGATGTCGGCCTGGCGACTCGCGCCTTGCCGGCCGGGCGGTTGGACGACGCCATGCGGCTCGACGGGGGGCGGCTCGCAGACCCGCGCAGCACCGAGCTCGGCCGCATCACCCGTCCCGGCGGCTGGCAACTGCCGCCGAGCGACATCCCACCCATTCCGATCGACGGGACGGCGGCGCCGAACGGCGCGCGCCGCCTCGCCTGAGCCGCAGCATGAGGAGAGAGACGATGGCCGATGCCGACCCGAGGGCGCCGCGACGCTGGACCAGGCGGCCCCTCTTCTCGCCCACCCAGATGCTGACCGCCGAGCAGCTCAACCTGATGATGGACGAGCAGCGCGCGCGGACGGAGAAGCTGATGCGCGGGCTCCACGGCAGCGGCGTCATTTTCGGCCTGGCCGTGACTCGCGGCGAGTTGCCGACCCAGCTGATCGTGAGCTGCGGAATGGCGCTGGACCGGCACGGGCGCCTGCTCCACTGGCCCGGTGGGCCCGTGACCGCGCCCGAGCTGGTGGCGATGCCGGAATGCGCGGACCCGTTCACGCTCTCGATCCACTATGCGCGGCGCGAGGTCCCCGGGGGCGGCTGCGGCCCCTGTTCCGACCATCCGCAGTGGATCGAGGAGGGGGTGGTCTTCAGCCTCCGCCACGGATGCGCACCGCTGGACCGCGACTGCGAACGGCCGAGCGGGATCGGCTGCATCGGCCTCGACGACTATGTCTGCCAGCGCAATGGGTCCGACGAGGGACCGCTGCCGTCCGCCCCCGATCTCGAAACCGCCTGCGACGAACCGGGCGCGCTCCGCCGGATCGACTGCAGAGACGTCCTCCACGATGCCGAGGCCGGTATCCCGATCGCCTGCGTCGAGGTGCGCAACCTGTGCGAAAACACGGAGTGCAAGCCGCAATGGGGCTTCGGCGAAGTCAGCGAGGCCTGCGAGGTCCGGCCCTGGGTCTATCGCACACCCCTGCTCTACGAGCTGATCAAGGGCTGCCAGAACGACCTGGCACGCGTCGAATCGGTAAGCTGGGTCTCGAACCGGAGCAGCGACGACGGCTGGCCCGAGAACGTGCCATGGGAGGAGTTCGCCGGCTCGTTGCGGGAGGGCCCGGAAATCGCCTTCACCAAGGCGGTGCGGGTCGACACCGTCCACCCCGGCTCCGTGTTCCTCACCGCCATCCTGTGGGAGCGGCAGGCCGACTATTTGCTGACCCGCCGCATTCCGGCGAAGCTGGAAGCGCTCGACGCCGACGGCGACTATGCGACGCGGTTTCGGCTCTCCGTCAATCCCGGATGGATCCGCAACGAGCTCGAAAGCCGTTCCGAGCTGAAAAGCGGCGGACGCATCGAGCTGACGATCCGCGGGCAGATGATCCGCGACCGTTGCGAGAACCTGCTCGACGCGCTGCCGCTCGGCTACGAGCCGCGCACGCCGCCCCACAGCCGCCCCGGCGGCGACTTCGTCGCGCTGCTGCGCTTCGCCGCGGAGACTCGCGCCCCGCCGCCCACGCCGGAACCGGAGCCCGAAGCGGGCCCGTCCGACGAATCCTATTAGGAGTGAACCGCCATGACCCTGACGATCGACTATAAGAAGACGCAGCCCGGCTCGACCGAGGCGGTTCAGTTCAGCGACGGCATGCTCGTCACCGCCGACGACCTTAGTGCGGCGATGCGCTACCCGCTTTCCGTGATCCAGGTGCTGCTCAAGGCCTATTTCGGCTGCGGCATCGTCTGCGGGCTCGAACTTGAGGATCCGGCCGCGGAAAAAAAGGCGCTCGAGACGACGAACGGCGAACGCGCAGCGGAGGGCGATGGCAATTTCGTGCTGACGGTGAAGAAGGGCGTGGCGCTGGGTTGCGACGGCTACCCGATCGAGATTTGCGGTCCGCTCAAGCTCGATTTCACGCCCGACCCCTGCCGCCCCGAAGTGCGGCCGAAAACAATGTTCGTCGCCGCGCGTCGCGTGACCGCCCCAGAGGCGGCTGGCCGCCCCTGCGGCTGCGGCCCGACCGGCGGAGAGCCGGCCCAGCAATGCACGCGCGTGCGCGACCATGCGCTCGTCCAGGCCTTTGCCGAGAAGGATTTGCCGGCCGCGCTCTGTCAGGTCGTAGCTCCGTCCGAGGAGGAGAGTGCCGCAGAAGCGGTCGCCATCACCGTCTGCGACTGCCTGAAGCAATGCGGCGAATGCGCCTGCTGCGGTGAGCCGTGGGTGCTCCTTGGCTCCGTCGTGGTCGGCGAAAAGTGTCTGGAAACGATCGACATGAGCGGCCGGCGATACGTGAAGCCGATCGCCTGTGCCTGCGCCAGCGCCGCGAGCAAGGGGGAAGAGAAAGCGCCCGCCAGGACGCCTGGCGCTACGCCCGCCGCAAGAAAGCCCGCCGCTGGTTAAGCAATATCGATGAAATAGGATACATTAATTGTCGAAAGCGGCGAGATTATTGCCTTTGGGGGGACCCGGAACGAATTGTTGGGAGAGCAAATGTGACGAGCGGCTGGAGAATTCACGTAGTACACCCGTTTTGGTGCAACTTTTCCTTGCAAATGGAGACGCCCTGGCGTCCACTTTGCGATGCGCCTTGTCCGTCGACTTGGCGACGCGTGTGCCGTGACGCTTGAGGGCCAATTTGTCGCGCCATCTTCGGCTGTAGGCTTTTTCCGGGCAATGTGATCAGCGACCGCCACGCGGGCGCCGAGAGTATTGCGAATGCGGGACGGGGAGATCGAATATCTTCGGGGTCGTCGTATATTCGCCTGTGCGGCTGTTCGCGGACGGTGTCGCCGCATGCCTCGACGCTCAGCACGATACCCGCGCCGTCGCCTGCCACGACGTCCAGTCGCTCGGCGCGGAGCTGGAAAGCGGGCGGGTGGACATGGTGCTGGTGGACGTCACCGACCGCCGCTCGCTCGATCAGGGCCGGGCGCTCATCCAGGCCTTCCCCCACGTCAAGGCGATCGCGCTCGCTTTGCCAGAGGCGGCGGAGGACGTGATCGCCTGCGCCGACGCGGGCTTCGTCAGCTACGTCCCGCGCAACGCCTGCGTCGAGGACATGTGCGAGGTGCTGCGGCGGGCGCAGAGGGACGAGGTGTCCTGCGACCCGAAAGTCTCCGGCGGCCTGCTTCGCGAGCTGCGCCGTCGCCAGGCGATGCTGGCGCCGGCGAGCGAGCCGGGCGACGAGCTGACCCGGCGCGAACGCGAGGTGCTGCGCCTGCTCGGCCGTCGGATGAGCAACAAGGAGATTGCGCGCCAGCTCTGCCTGAGCACGGCGACGGTCAAGAATCACGTCCACGCGATCCTGACCAAGCTCAACGTCCATGCCCGCTCCGAGGCGCTGGCGCGGCTGCAGGCGGACCCGATGATCGGCGACTGCTCGTTCGCCCGGCGCTGAGCCTCGCCGGCGCTGCAGAGCGACGGCGCCGCCCAGCGTCTGCCCGGCCGGCCGCTAGTCCTCACTCTCGCGGCGCATCTGCCGGCGCATCGCCGCGACGCGGTCGAGCGCGGCCATCTCGGCCCAGAAATTCTGCTCGCCCTTGGAAAGCTCCGCCGCGACGCGGGAGGCGTTGAGGCCGCTGATCGCCGCGAAGAGCGACAGGATGATGTGTGCGAGCTCGTCGATCAGCAGAGCGATGTCGTCATACCAGTGCGGGACGCCCTTGAAGATGATCCTGAGGATCATGCGGATGATCTTCTTGATCTCCTGGAGGTTGCGGGCGAGCCAGACGAGGAAGGCCTCGCTCACCCCCTTGGCCATCACCACCGCGGCGGTGCGCTCGGTGTTGCAGGCGATCATGCGCCCCTGCTGCAGCTCGAGGAACTCGTCGACCTGGACGCGGATGCTGGCGTTGACGCCGGCATAGCCGTGCTGGACCTTGTCGGTCATCCGCCGAAACTGTTCGGTCAGGGTCTCGACATTGGCTTCGAGCAAGGCCGCGTCGTTCGAATGGCCGCCGGAGCGCGCCAGCGCGGAGAAGGTGTTGTCGACGAAGCAGTTGGCCGCCGACAGGAAGCTGTCGAGCGGATTGGCGGGCCGGTCGCCGCCTTTTTGTTCAACCACGCCTCTTCCCCTTGCTGGCCAAAGCGAAAGCTTCGGCTGCCGGGCCGGCCACGGTCAATGAGCCGGGGGTTCAATAAGGGCCTAGGCAGGGGTCTAGGCGGGGAACTAGCGCCCGCCGCTAATCTTCCTCCACCGTGCATCCACATACCGCCCCGTCGTCGTCGCACGGCGTGACGGGCGGCGGCTCAGGGCAAGGCCGTGGGCGTGGCGGAGGAGGCGGCGCAGGGACGCACCCGCCGGACGAGGCACCGCCCGACGCGCTTCCTCCCGGACAGGAATAAGGCCAGGGACTGGGCCAGGGATTGGGCCAGGGGTAGGGCCAGGGGTAGGGCCAGGGAAAAGAGCTGATGGTCGCCGCATCGCGCCCGTCGCGCCCGTCACCGCCATCGCGGCCGACACGCCCATCGCGCCCGTCGCCGCCGTCGCGGCCGTCGCGGCCGTCGCGGCCGTCGCGCCCGTCGCGCCCGTCACGCCCATCGCCGCCGTCGCGGCCATAGCGTCCGTCCCAACCGCCCCGGCCGTTGTCGTCGGTGCCGCCGGTGCCGCCGGTGCCGCCGTTGCCGCCGGCGCCGCTGCTGCTGCCGGTGCCCCCGCTGCCCCCGCTGCCCCCGCTGCTGCCGCTGGCGCCGTGGCTGTGCCAGGGCACGCCGGCGCCCTGCGTGGCGATCAGGGTATCGACGCGGCTCAGGGTCGCCATCGTCGCGACGCAGCCGCCAATGCCGAAGATCAGGAGCAGCAGCAGGAGCAGGAGCAGAGCGAGCGCGAGCGGAAGTCCCATGACGTCCGAGCCGAAGCCGCGGCCGCGATCGGAATCGTAACGCCCGTCGCGCTCCCGCCAGCCGCCGCGCCCGCCGCCCCACCAGCCGCCGCCATGGCTCCCGCCGGCTTCGCGGCGGGAGCCCCGCCCCTCATAGGTGCCGTAGCCGCGTGCGGTGCCGCCGCTCCGCCCGTCCCATTCGATCCCGGCAAGCTCCGACAGGGCCGCCTCGTCGCCCTCGTGGAGCAGCCGCGCCTCGTCGATCCACCCGGCGGCGATCTCGGCGATATGCTCACGTTCGCGGCCGGGGAACAGCATGGCGATCTGCTCGGACGAGCTTCGCTGCAGCTCTGCGACGGTCCGGATGCCGCCTTCTTCAAGGACATGGCAGTGGCAGTCGCCGATTCCCCGCACGTCGTGCAGACGCACCACGCCGCCGTCGAGCACCGACGTCACCCGGCGGAAGTCGGACCAGCGCCGCTCCGCCAGCAGCCGCGCCTGGAATGGCCATGTCGCCGGGTTCAA
>DASQKE010000257.1:0-2831 GCA_035630675.1 Allosphingosinicella sp. | reverse complement strand
TTGGCACTGCAAAATGCGACGAATATGAGGACCACGAATATCAGGACAACCACAGTCGCGACGACACCGACAGACATGTCCAGCCGAGCTTCGCCTTCGTCAGGGCTCTCCGCTTGAGGTCCCAGGAAGTCATGGGTTTCTCCGGAATCAGTCTCCGATCCGGGTTCATCCGAGCCCCAGACTCGGTGAGCCTCATGCTCCTGGAGCGGACCATCCACGATCGAAGGAACGGCTCCAGGCTCCGGAGCGACCGGCGCCGGAATCGTGTCGGTCCCCAGCGACTCGGGCCGCGATGCCGGATCGAGCTCGTCGAAGAGCGAACGCAACTCCGGAACCTCCGCGGCGGCCAAACATCGCGCGGACGCACCCTCGCGATAGACCACCACCTCCGTTCCGCGTGCGAGGCGTCGATTTCGGATCGCTTTCGCCCAGTCCTGTTCGTTGAGCAGCTCGACCGGGAAACCGGCCTGCTCGTACGTGACCATCTCGATCAGGCTGCTCATCCACGTCGCGACTAGCGCTGAATCTGCCCGCCGCGGGCGCGACAATCATCCTCGGCTATGCGAACCTCCACGCCATTCTTGAAAATACACCACGAACTGGGCTCAGCCGGCGGCGCCTCGATGAGTTGCGGAGACCGAGGCCGCACGTCCGGGGCCGGCCCTGCCGGAGCCGTAACGTTGCCCGATGAGCCGTCCGTGACATTGTCGCCGGCAGCGCCGCCGTCGGCGTGCTCGAACGCCCACGGCGGAACGTAGCCCACCCCGCCGCTCTGGCGGGCAATTTCCCACCACCCGTTCTGCAGCTCGCCGATCACGTTCACGCTCAGACCCACCGACAGGCCGTCGAGCCGCGGCGACGTCTCGTTGGGAGCCGAATAGAGCCCGACCTCGTTGCCGATGGTCCACTGCTGCGAAAACCCCTCCGCCAACGTCGGGCGTGCCACATCGCTCATATTTGCCAGCCAGAGATAGGCACCGACATGGGAGCCGCTGTCCACGCGCACCCAGATTTCCTCGCCGCCGGCAGGACGCAGGCGGATGCCATAGACGCTGTCGCCCCGCCGCAGCGTCCCCACCTGTGCGCTGGATCGGCTCGGGCCCAGGCGTACGGCGGCATCGCGGACCGCGTAGAATGTCTGCGCGTCGCCGATGGTCTCGTCTTCCGCGACGCTCGTGTTGTAGACGCCGGTCTCGAGGGAGTTATCAAAGGAGGCCGGAGGAGGGGCGACAGAGCTGTTCGACTGCGGCGCCGTCCCGCCGCCGGTCGTGAGCGCGGCCAGGCCGAGGATCCCGACCAGTATCGCGGGAAGAATCCAGGGCTGGAAGGGCTTGTCCTGCGGCTGCATCGGTGGCGGCGGTGCGTACGCCTGGTCCTGCTCGCTGTGATGAGTGTCCTCGTCCAAGAAGACGCTCGCTCCGGTCGCCGCCGGCGCGGGTGCCTGAGGGGCCGGCGTAGCCGGAGGGGGCGGACCATCGGCGGCCGCAGGTGCCGCACGGCGCGATCCTTCGCGAGCTTTCTTGGTGAGTGGGACAAGGGGGGCCGCCGGCGCAACCGGCTCTTCAATCCCGAGAAATGGCCGGAGCCTCTCGACAGCGTCCGCGGGTCGTGACAGAGGCTGCTGCCCCGGCGAATGTACTTTTACTACAGTTTCGCGCCGCAACCTGCCGGAGCTCACCGCTTTACGAATGTCGCGGTCACTAATTAGCTCGACGGGAAAGCCGTTCTCCTCAAATGTGATCATGGCCTCAGCCATATTCGCCCCCTGCGGCCGGTCGGCCGTCGCGGATTGTTGCCGAATTCTTCGACCGTTTCAATGCGCGCGTCGGCCGAATCTCTTTCGATCCGCGCCACGGAGACTCGACATTCCTTTTTTCGTCGGCTCATATTGGGGCGACAGGAATGGGGGCGATTCTCGGTGCTGACACGTATCCGAAGGCGTGCGGCGGGCGCCGCATTGGCGCTGATGCTCAGCGCCTGCAGCGGCGCGCCGGCCGAAGTCGAGAATCCGCTCGATTGTTTTCCCGCAGAGGCCCGCCGCTGGATCAGTGTCGAGACGCCGGCTTCGCCTGGGCCCGCCGCGCCTGCGGGGGGCGTGGCAACCGTCTACGTCGACCGCTCCGGCAGCATGACGGGCTATCTTGCAGGGGCCACGCAATCCGAGCGGCCGCTCCACGACCTGATCGGAACGCTACCCGCGATGCTCAATCGACAGGGTATCGGTTCGCGCTACCGGACTTTCGGAACCCGGATTTCGGGCCCGCTCAACCAGGATCAGCAGGCGGCGTTGATGCAGCCGGCCTTTTACGCCTGCGCCGGCCAATATGCGGCCGATTGCGATAACCAGGAAAGCCACCTCAACCGCCTGTTCGCGGAGATCAGCCGCGACCGCGGTTCGATGGCGGTCGTGATCACCGACCTCTGGTTCAGCAATTCGGACATCCAGACGAGCGCGCTTTCATCGCTTGCCGAGCCGCTGACGAACATCCTTGCGAGCGGGCGAGCGGTCGCCGTGTACGGCATCCCGGCACCGTTCGACGGTCGCATCTATGACGTCCCTTATGCCCAGGGGCCCCTTCCCTTCCGCGGCGAGCACCCGCTGTTCGCGATCGTGGTCGGCACCGACGCGCAGATTGCCGGGCTGCACGAGGCGTGGCGCGACGCGCCGTCGCCTTATCTGCGTGAAGGGCTCGGCGCGAACCGGATCAAGCGGACACTCTTCACGCTGGCGCCGGCAATCACGGCCGCCGCCGCAGCCGCCCCGCTGAGCGGAAGCGATTCCGCCGGCGTCACCCAGTCTCCGATCCTCGAGGTTCGCGAGCATTTGCAGA
>DASQKE010000256.1:0-3243 GCA_035630675.1 Allosphingosinicella sp. | reverse complement strand
CTCGACAGCATCGCCCGCTCCGCCAAGCGGGCCGCGATCCTGATGACGCGGCTGTCCCGCGAACCGCGTGGCTAGGCGCGCTTCGCCGTCACGAAATAATCGAGCGACTTGTCGTCGGAGAGGTGGAAGCCGTTGGCGGGGTTCCAGCCGAGGCCGGTACAGTCGACGACTTCAAGCCCGGCGTCGCGCAGCAGCGCGCAGCTCTCCTCGGGCGTGAGGAACTTGCCCCAGTCGTGGGTGCCGTGCGGCAGGTGGCCGAGGCCTTCCGCCAGGCCGACGAGCAGCAGCCGCGAGGTGGCGGTGCGGTTCGGCGTCGAGAGGATGAGGAGCCCGTCGGCCGCCAGGATGCGCGCGAGGCCGGCGACGAAGCCGCGCGGCTCGGCGACATGCTCGAGCACCTCGAGACAGGTGACGAGGTCGTAGGGCCCGTCGAGGCTCTCGACGCCGCCGACGCGATAGTCGATCTCGAGCCCCTGCCCCGCCGCGTGCGCCCGCGCCGCCTCGATCGTCTCGGGCGCGGCGTCGACCGCCGTCACCGCGGCGCCGAGGCGGGCGAGCGGCTCGGCCAGCAGACCGGCGCCGCAGCCGACATCGGCGGCGCGCCGGCCGGCGAGCGGTCGCAAGTCGCATTCGTCCAGCGCCCAATGCTGATCCGCGCGGTCGCGGATGTAGGCGAGGCGGGCCGGGTTCATCCGGTGGAGCATGGCCGAGGAGCCGTTCGGGTCCCACCAGTCGGCCGCCATCCGCCCGAAATGGGCGGCCTCTTCGGGGTCGATGCTGGTGCCGGTGGGTGCGCTTGCCATGGCCATGAGCGACACCTATCAGGACCGCGCCCGTCTTCCCACGGCTAAAGGGCGCAAGCGAGTTCATGGCCCGCATCGTGATGAAATTCGGCGGCACCTCGATGGCCGGGATCGAGCGCATCCGCCACGTCGCCGGGCTGGTCAAGCGCGAAGCCGAAGCGGGGAACGACGTCGCGGTCGTCGTCTCGGCCATGGCAGGCGAGACCGACCGGCTCGTCCAGTTCTGCCGGGAAGCCGCCTCGCTCTACGACCCGCGCGAATATGACGTCGTCGTCGCGTCCGGCGAGCAGGTGACCAGCGGCCTCCTCGCCATCACGCTCCAGGGCATGGGCCTCAACGCGCGCTCCTACATGGGCTGGCAGCTCCCAATCCGCGCCTCGGGCCACGCCTCGGCCTTGATCGACGACATCGATTCCGCCGTCCTCGAGCGCGTCTTCGCCGAAGGCGGCATCGCGGTCATTCCCGGCTTCCAGGGCGTGGCTTCCGACGGCAGCCTCGCCACATTGGGCCGCGGCGGCTCGGACACGTCGGCGGTCGCCCTCGCCGCCGCGGTGCGCGCCGACCGCTGCGACATCTATACCGACGTCGACGGCGTCTACACCACCGACCCGCGCATCGTGCCGCGCGCGCGCAAGCTGCCCCTCGTCACCTATGACGAGATGCTCGAGCTCGCCTCGGTCGGGGCCAAGGTGCTGCAAACGCGCTCGGTCGGCCTCGCCAAGCGCCACGGCATCCGCCTCCAGGTCCTCTCCTCGTTCGAGGACAGGCCCGGCACTTTGATCGTCGGCGACGACGAGATCGGGGAATTCGACATGGAACGCCAGCTCATCACCGGCATCGCCCACGACAAGAACGAGGCGCGCGTGACGCTGACCGGCGTCGCCGCCGGCCCCGGCGCGGCGGCGGCGGTGTTCGGAGCACTGGCCGAGGCCCAGGTCCATTACGACATGATCCTGGAGAGCGTCGCCACCGCCGACGAAGCGACCGATCTGAGCTTCACGGTGCCCAAATCCTCGCTCCCCCAGGCCACCGACACGCTCCAGCGCCGACAGAGTGAGATCGGTTTCGCCGAGCTGCGCACCGACACCGGCCTGTGCAAGCTGAGCATCGTCGGCGTCGGCATCCGCAGCAACCCCGACATCGCCGCGCGCATGTTCGCCACGCTTGCCGAGCGCAAGATCGACCTGCTCGCGATCAGCACCAGCGAGATCAAGGTCTCGGTGCTGATCCCCGAAGCCTATACCGAGCTCGCGGTCAGGGTGCTGCACACCGCCTTCGGGCTCGACGCGGAGGACGGCGAATGAACGAGGTCACGGCACCGGCTGCGACGGACACGATCGGTCACGACCGCCTTCGCCGCCTGATGAAGCGCGGCACCGACTTCCTCGGCTGCGAGGTGGCGATCCTGGGCGGCGCGATGAGCTGGATCTCGGAGCGCAACCTCGTCTCCGCTCTGTCCAATTCCGGCGCCTTCGGCGTCATCGCCTGCGGCGCGATGACCCCGGACCTGCTCGACACCGAGATCGCCGAGACGAAGGCGCGGACCGACAAGTCGTTCGGCGTCAACCTGATCACCATGCACCCGGACCTGTCGGAGCTGATCGACGTCTGCGCGCGCCACAAGGTCAGTCATGTCGTCCTCGCCGGCGGGCTGCCGCCGCCGGGATCGATCGAGCGGATCAAGGGCAATGGCGCCAAGCTGATCTGCTTCGCCCCCGCTTTCGCGCTGGCGAGGAAGCTGATCCGCTCCGGCGTCGACGCCTTGGTGATCGAGGGCATGGAGGCGGGCGGCCATATCGGCCCGGTCTCGACCTCCGTACTCGCCCAGGAGATCCTGCCACCGCTCGCCGCCGAGACGCCGATCTTCGTCGCCGGCGGCATCGGCCATGGCGGGCTGATCGCCGGCTATCTCGAAATGGGCGCGGTCGGCGTCCAGCTCGGCACCCGCTTCGTGTGCAGCCACGAATGCATTGCCCACCCGAACTTCAAGAAGGCGTTCATCCGCGCCTCCGCCCGCGACGCGATCACCTCGGTACAGATCGACCCGCGCCTTCCGGTGATCCCGGTCCGCGCCTTGAAAAATCGCGAGATGGAGGCTTTCGCCGCCAAGCAGCGCGAGGTCGCCGACCTGCTCGACAGAGGCGAGGTCGAGATGGCCGAGGCCCAGCTCCAGATCGAGCGTTACTGGGCCGGCGCGCTGCGCCGCGCGGTGATCGAGGGCGACGTCGAGACCGGATCGGTGATGGCCGGCCAGTCGGTCGGCATGGTCAAGGACGAGGCGCCGGTCGCGGCGATCCTCGCCCAGCTCATGGATGAGGCCGCGCACGCGCTGGAGCGGCGCTCGGTGCACGCATAGGAGACGGAGAAGATCATGAAACTTATGCTGACGATAGCGGCGGCGGCGCTCGGCGCCTCCTTCGCCTCGGCGCAGACGCCGGAG
>DASQKE010000255.1:0-9580 GCA_035630675.1 Allosphingosinicella sp. | reverse complement strand
TTCCGCCCGTCCGAGATCGTCTGGCTGCGCGGCCAGAGCTTCTACGGCCAGCACGGCCTCTTCGAGGAGAGCTATCTCCACCATCTGAGGACCTTGCACCTTCCCGATTACGAGCTCGGCACCACCGAAGACGGCCAGATCCGGCTCGAATTCCACGGCCCCTGGATGCACACCACCTTGTGGGAGATTTACGCGCTCGAGATCATCAACGAGCTGCGCTACCGCCGGATCATGCGCGGAATGAACCCGTCGCAGCTCGACATCATGTATGCGCGGGCCAAGGTGAAGCTCTACGACAAGCTGGTCCGCCTGCGCTCGGTCGAGGGTCTCGAGCTCACCGATTTCGGCACGAGGCGCCGCCATTCGCACCTCTGGCAGGAGCATTGCATCCTCACCGCCAAGGAAGTGCTCGGCGACGCCTTCACCGGCACCTCCAACGCCTATTTCGCGGCCAAGCACGACCTTGAGGCCAAGGGCACCAACGCCCACGAGCTGCCGATGGTGGTCGCCGCGCTCGCCGACACCGACGAGGCGCTCGAGGAGGCGCAGTACAAGGTCCTGAAGCAGTGGCAGAACGTCTATCGGGGGGGCCTGCTGGTGATGCTTCCCGACACGTTCGGGACCACCCAGTTCCTCGCCGGCGCGCCGGAATGGGTGCGGCACTGGACCGGCGCCCGGCCCGATTCGAAACAGCCGGTCCCCGGCGGCGAGGAGCTGATCGACTTCTGGCGCGCGCGCGGCGAGGACCCGGCGGAGAAATTGATCATCTTCTCGGACGGCATGGACGTGGCGCTTCCGGGCGAGCCCGCCAACGGCTCGGACATCCCGCAGGTGCATGCCCATTTCCATGGCCGCGTCCGGGTCGGCTTCGGCTGGGGCACCAACCTCACCAACGACTTCACCGGCTGCCACCCCGACGATCCGGACCGGCTGAAACCGATCAGCCTGGTCGCCAAGGTCAAGGAGGCGAACGGCCGCCCAGCGGTGAAGCTCAGCGACAATTACGAAAAGGCGACCGGCCCCAAGGCCGAGGTCGAGCGCTACCGCCGAGTCTTCGGCGCGGACGGCGTCTCGAACGCGCCGGTGACGGTTTGAGGAGGCTTGCATGGCGCATGAGATCGGCCCCGCCGACGCTTTGATCGTCGTCGATCCGCAGAAGGACTTCTGCCCCGGCGGCGCGCTCGCGGTCGCGGGCGGGGACGAGATCATGGCGCCGATCGCCGATCTCGCCCGCCGCTTTGCCGCCGCCGGCGGCCTCGTCGTGCTGACGCAGGACTGGCACCCGAAGGAGCATAAGAGCTTCGCCGCCAATCATGACGGCGGGGTGCCTTTCTCGACGGCCGACATGCCCTATGGCGAGCAGGTCCTCTGGCCGGACCATTGCGTCCAGGGAACGCCGGGCGCCGATTTCCATCCCGACCTCGCGGGCGCGGTCGAGGCGGCCCATCTCATCGTCCGCAAGGGCTACAATGCGAGCGTCGATTCCTATTCGGCCTTCTTCGAGAACGACAAGAAGACGGCGACCGGCCTCGGCGGCTGGCTCGGGGACAAGGGGGTGTCGCGCTGCTTCTTCGTCGGCCTCGCTTACGATTTCTGCGTCGGCTATTCGGCGCTGGACGCCGTGCGCCGGCTCGGGCTGCGGGCGGTCGTGCTCGAGGACCTGACCCGCGCGATCGCGATGCCGGCGGGCGAGGGGACCACGGTCGATGCGATCGACGCGAGCTTTCGCGCAGCCGGCGTCGAACTCGCCGAGAGCCGCGACTTGCCTAATGATCGATTTTCCCACTCAAACTGAGCGTTTTTCCTCGCTTCCCTCGCTGCCCCGTGACGCCTAAGCGTCCGCTCAAACCCGACAATTGAGAGGCGCGAATCATGGACGCGAAGACTGGCGAATCGATGGGGTGTCCGATGGACAGCCCGACCACCGTGCGCTCCCTGCTCGGCCGCACCAACAAGGATTGGTGGCCGGAGGCCCTCCCGCTCGAGATCCTCAACCATGGCGGCCTCTCGCCCGATCCGATGGGCGCCGATTTCGACTATGCCGAGGCCTTCAACCAGCTCGACTATCAGGCGCTCAAGGACGACCTGCGGGCGATGATGACCGACAGCAAGCCCTGGTGGCCGGCGGACTACGGCAATTATGGCGGGCTGATGATCCGCATGGCCTGGCATGCGGCGGGCACCTATCGCACCGCCGACGGGCGCGGCGGCGCCAATAGCGGGCAGCAGCGCTTCGCCCCCCTCAACTCCTGGCCGGACAACGGCAATCTCGACAAGGCGCGGCGCCTGCTCTGGCCGATCAAGCGCAAGTACGGGAAGAATATCAGCTGGGCCGACCTCTTCATCCTCGCCGGCAACGTCGCGATCGAATCGATGGGCGGCCCGGTCTTCGGCTTCGGCGGCGGACGCCGGGACGTGTTCGAGCCCGAGCGCGACATCTATTGGGGCTCCGAAGAGCAATTCGTCGGGCATAAGGACAACAAGACCCGGATCCTGCCCGAAGAGCAGCTCGAGCTTGAGCAGCCGCTGGCGGCGATCCAGATGGGCCTCATCTACGTCAATCCGGAAGGACCCGGCGGCGTTCCCGACGCTCTGCAATCGGCGCGCGACATCAAGATCACCTTCGAGCGGATGGCGATGAACCACGAGGAGACGGTCGCCCTGACCGCCGGCGGCCACACCTTCGGCAAGGCCCATGGCGCGGGCGACCCGAGCCTGGTCGACGCCGCGCCGGAAGCGGCCGACATCGCTCTCCAGGGCCTGGGCTGGGCGAGCGCCCACGAAAGCGGCTTCGGCGAGCATACCATCACCAGCGGCATCGAGGGTTCGTGGGTGAACACGCCCACCGAATGGTCGGAGAATTATTTCCGCCTGCTGCTCGACTATGAATATGAATTGGTCAGGAGCCCGGCCGGTGCCCAGCAGTGGCAGCCGATCAACCAGCGCGAAGAGGACATGGCGCCGGCCGCGCACGACCCCGCCAAGCGCGTGCCGACGATGATGACCACCGCCGACATGGCGCTGAAGGTCGATCCCGAATTCCGGGTCATTTCCGAGAAGTTCCGGAACGACCACGAAGCGTTCAAGGACGCCTTCGCGCGCGCCTGGTTCAAGCTCACCCATCGCGACATGGGGCCCAAGGTCCGGTACCTGGGGCCGGAAGTCCCTGCCGAGGATTTGATCTGGCAGGACCCGGTTCCCGCCGGCACCCAGCCGACCGACGGCGACGTCCAGGCTTTCAAGGCGAAGATCCTCGATGCGGGCTTCAGCGTCGGCCAGCTGGTCAAGACCGCCTGGGCCTCGGCCTCGACCTATCGCCGCTCCGATCACCGCGGCGGCGCCAATGGCGCGCGCGTGCGGCTCGAGCCGCAGCGCGACTGGGCGGTCAACGAGCCGGACGAGCTGGGACGAATTCTCGCCAGGATCGACGAGCTGCGCGGATCGCTGTCAGTGGCCGACGCGATCGTTCTCGCCGGCACCGCTGCGGTCGAGAAAGCCGCGAGGGACGCGGGCTTCGACATCGAGGTGCCGTTCACCGGCGGTCGCGGCGACGCGACGCAGGACTGGACCGACGCGGAGAGCTTCGCGGTGATGGAGCCGGTGGCGGACGGCTTCCGCAACTACCTCAAGGCCAAGCATAGTGTGAAGACCGAGGAGCTGCTGCTCGACCGCGCTTCTCTGCTCGGCCTGTCGGTGCCCGAGATGACCGTGCTGCTGGGCGGCCTGCGCGTCCTCGGAGCCAATTACCAGGACCGGCCGGAGGGCGTCCTCACCGATCGGAAGGGGCAGCTCACCAACGACTTCTTCGTCAATTTGCTCGGCACCGACACCTTCTGGCAGGTCGTCGACGAAAGCGGCGACGAGGAGTTCATCGGCTACGACCGGGGCGCCTATAAGGAGGGTGGGCGCCAGGAGAAGTGGCGGGCGACCCGGACCGACCTGATCTTCGGCGCGAACAGCCAGCTCCGCGCCGTCGCCGAGGTCTATGCGGAGAAGGGCCACGAGGAGAAGTTCGTTCGCGACTTCGTCGCCGCCTGGACCAAGCTGATGAACGCCGACCGATTCGATCTGCCGCAGAATCCCGACAGCATCGAACCTATCGGCATCGCCGAACCGTCCGCGGCGCGGTAGCCGGCTCGCCGGAGCGGCGTCAGGATCCGGCCGATTGCACCGGACCGAGGTCGCACACGATCCGGCGCAGCGCCGCCGCGAGCAGCCGGAACTCGCTTTCGCGGGGGCTCGAGCGACGCCAGATCAAGGCGATCCGGCGGAATCCGTGATCGGAGCGGAGCGGCCGCGCGTCGATGCGCGTGCCTTCGAGAATGCCCGCGTCGATCGCCATTGCGGGGACGAACGTCACGCCGAGTCCGTTGTCGACCATCTGGACGAGGGTGTGCAGCGACGTCCCCATCATCGTCGCATGCGCGCGCAGATCGGGCCGGTTGCAGGCCGACAGCGCGTGGTCCTTGAGGCAGTGCCCGTCCTCGAGGAGGAGCATCCTGGTCTCGTCGATCTCCCCGGCGTCGACCGCCTCGCCGGCCGGCGCTTCTCCGCGGGGAAAGGCGACGAACAAGGGATCGTCGAACAAGGCGGCCGAATCGACCTCGCCGCAGCCATAGGGCAAAGCGAGGAGGACGCAGTCGAGCTGGCCGCGCTGGAGCGCCTCGCACGCGGCCTGGCTCGGCTCCTCGCGAAGGTAGAGCCTGAGGTCGGGCCATTCGCGGCGGAGGCGCGGCAGCATCGCCGGGAGGAAGAAGGGGGCGATGGTGGGGATGACGCCCATCCTCAGTTCGCCGTGCAAGGGTTGCCCCTCGGCCCCGGCCATTTCGGCGAGCTCCTCCGCCTCGCGGAGCACGCGGACGGCCTTGTCGGCGATCCTGTCGCCGAGCGCGGTGAAGCGGACGACCCGCCGCGTTCGTTCGACGAGCGTGACGCCGATCAAGGCTTCCAGCTCGCGCAGGCCCGAGGAGAGGGTCGACTGGGTGACGTAGCAGGCGTCCGCCGCCCGGCCGAAATGCAGATGCTGCCGGAGCGCGACGAGATATTGGAGCTGCCGGATCGTGGGAAGGTGGGCGGCCATGTGATCGACTAGTCCAATCAGTTGGACCGCAATAGATCGTTCGAACGATCAATGCCAGTACGCGTGAGGCATTAACTCCCCGGCGGCGCGCGTCCCGCATCGGGATGCACCCGAAGCAGGGGCCGCGGCAGGGTGAAAGCAGGCATCCGGCCGTGCTAATGCGCGTTGGCCCCTTATGCTGAAGCCGCTCCTCCTCGCTTTGTGCCTCGCCCTCGCCGCCTGCGCGCGCGTGCCCGCCACGCCCGCGCCACCGGTCCGCCACGAGGTCGCCGCCGTGCCGGCCTCGGAGGAAGCGGAGATCGCCGCTTTCTATTCAGGGCGCGGGCAGCGGGCGCTGTGGACGGACAGCGACGCCGGGCGGCGCCTGCTCGCGTCCCTCGCCCGCTCGGCAAGCGACGGCTTCGACCCGGCAAATTATCGCGTCGCCGAGATCGCCTCGGCGCTGGACGCCGGCGACCCGCAAGCGCTCGCCCGAGCGGATCTGCTCCTGTCCGAGGCCTTCGTCCGCTATGCGCGGGACCTGCGCACGCCCGCAGCGGCCGCACAGCCGGTCTATGCGGAGCCCGGGCTCGCGCCGGAGCCGCCGGCCGCCCGCGCGCTGCTTGAGGCTGCGGCCTCCGACGCGCTCTCCCAGGCGGACAATGCGCGGCACCTGAATGCCATTTACGACGGTCTGCGCGACGGTCTCGAAAACTATCGCCGGCGCTGGTCGCGGCTGCCGCAGCTGCGGCTTCCGGACCGGGCGGAGCCCGCACTGTTGAGGCGCCGGCTCGGGCTCGGACGGGACGGCGCGATCGACGACGCGCTCGCCGCGTTTCAGCGGGTCCACGGCCTTGCCGAGACGCGCATTCCCGACGCCGCGACGGTCGCCGCCCTGAACCTCGGCGCGGCCCATTACGAGCGGCTGATCCGGCTCAACATGGAGCGGGCGCGGGTGGTACCGGCGAGCGGCCGCTTCGTCCTGGTCGACGCCGCGGCGGCGCGCCTCTGGATGTTCGACGGCCGCCGCGCCGCCGGGACGATGCGCGCCATCGTCGGCAAGCCGGGGATGGAGACGCCGGCGCTTGCCGGGCGGCTGCGCTACGCCATGCTCAACCCCTATTGGAACGTCCCCGTCGACCTCGCCCGCGACCGCGCGCGGCGCGTGCTCCGCGAAGGAACCGGCGTGCTCGCCCGCGAGCGGCTGCAGATCCTGTCCCAGTTCAGCGCCGCCGACCGGGTGCTGAGCCCGGCCAGCGTCAATTGGCGCCGAGTCGCCGCCGGCCGCGAGCCGTTGCGCCTGCGCCAGCTTCCGGGAGGCGCCAACGTGATGGGCGCGGTCAAGTTCATGATGCCCAACGATCTCGACATCTACCTCCACGATTTCCCCGACAAGTCGCTGTTCGCCCATGCCGACCGCCGGATCAGCTCGGGCTGCGTTCGCCTCGAGGACGCGCCGGCGCTCGCCCGCTGGCTGTTCGGCGGCACCGCGCCGCGCCCGGACGGCACCGCCCCCGAGCAGCGGCGCGACCTCCCGGAGCCGGTGCCGGTCTACATCCTCTATCTGACCGCGGTGCCCGACGGGGGCCAGATCGCCTTCCAGCCCGACCGCTACGGCCGCGACGCAGCCGCGCTGGCGGCGCTGGCGCGGGCGCGCGTCCAGCTTTAGCCGAGCCCTCTCAGTCCAATTCGTTCTGGTTGTGTACTTGACAGACAGGATTTTTCCTATTATAGGGGGGCAGTGGCGATTCGTCGGCACGACCGGCTCTTTGACATCGTGAAACCATCAAGCCTCGTCATCGCGGCGCGGCAATTCAGCATCGGCGTCGTCGCGTCCGCCGCTCTGGATTGCTTCGCTGCTGCGCAGCAGCAGTTTATCCTGAGCGCCGCCGCAGGCGGCGTCGAAGGGCTCGCAATGACGGAGCGGGTCCTCGGGAGTGGTGCGCCTTCCTCAGGGCCGTACCGGGCCCGTCAGATCGACCCGGCCGGCTTCGGCGATGCGGCCGTTGACGAGCCGCCCCTCGACGAGGTCGGTGGCCATCAAGGCGAAGATTCGGCCGCCGGTGAAGATCGGGCGCGAATTGCCGTACCAGTCGACGCAGGAGACTTCGCAGCGATAGGCGGTCGGGGCGCGGCGGGGTCCGGGGCTGAGCTCGCCGGCATGAGCGAGGCTGCGATCGGGGGCGATGTGGACGTAGCTCAGGTCCGAGCTTTCGCTGTCGGACCAGCCGCGGCCGGAGCGTGCGCGGCGGCGCGTGGTGGGGAGGCCGATCAGGCCGGTGCCGTCGGGCCTCACCCAGGCGCCGAAGGCGTGGCTGCGATTCTCGCTTTCGAACCGGCCGGCAAGCGTCGTCGTCGCGGCGAGGCGCGGCGCATCGCCGAGCGTCACATAGGACAAAGAGAGGCCGGTCCGGACGCCATAGCCGCTCAACACGGCGTCGCTGCCGGCGCGCTCGATGCGGAGCGTGTTGTGGGGGAGGCGGACGCGCAGCGGTTCGCCGGGGCGGCCGAGCGAAACGGCGAACAGGGTGCTCGCGCCGGGGCGGCTTTCGGGCTCGGCCGGATCGCCGGTCCAGCCGTGCCGGCCGCCGTAGAGCAGCCAGTCGCCGAGGAAGCGGTTCTCGAGCTGGTGACCCTCGATCTGCGGCAGCGGGCGGTAGGCGGCGTCGGCCAGGTGGCGGACGTTGGCGCCGAATGCTGCAAGCGGCACGTCGACGAGCGCGAGCGGCTGGCGTCCGAGCGAGTCCAGGCACTCGCCGCGCGGGCGCCGAAGCAAAGCGCGGAAGCGTCCGTCCCGGCTGTCGAAGGCGAACTGATCGACCGGATAGCCGTCGAGCGCCACGGCGCCGATGGGCGAACCGTCGAGCGGCACGCGGTAGACCAAAGCGAACTGGTCATCGGCGGTCAGCTGGAACTCGTTGTCGCGGCAGGCGGCGCGGCGCCGGTTCGCATATTCGATCGCCCAGGGCAGGCGGTCCGGAGCGCCGATCCACAGGAAGGCGTCGGTCGGGGTTACGTAGATCTCGCGGCTGGATGCGCCGACGAAGGCGGTGGTGCTGCAGTCGAGGCCCTCGTCGCGGAGCGGGCAGACCGAGACGGTATGGAGCACGGGCCAGGCGATCTCTCCGGGCGGGGCGTAGATATCGGCCGGGCCGATCAGCGCCTCGCCGGCGTCCGCCTCGCCGTCGCCGCGCGCGCGGCGGATGCGGGGAACCTCGAACGGCCGGTCCCGCTCGCCGTCATGGGTCGCGAGGGCGACGGGCGCGTAGAAGACGAGGCTGTCGCCGACGAGGCGCGTCGAATAATTCTCCGTGCTGTAATAATCGTTCGAATCGAGCAGGAAGCGGCCCTCGCGGCGCAGCTGACCTTCGGCGCCGATGCGAAACACGCTGATCTCGCTCGCGCCCTCGCGGTAGCTGAAGGCGGTGACGAGGATGCGGTCGCCATGGACCAGCATCTCGTCGTACCAGTCGGCGGCATGCTCGCGGCTGCGATAGACGGTGATTCGGTCGGCGAGGCGCAGCGGGGCGCCCTCGCCGGCGCCGAGATCCGCGCTGAACAGCCGGCCGTCCTGAAGGACGACCAGGAAGCGGCCGACCTGCTTGACGATGCCCCCTTCGTCGACGCCGATCGTCTGATTGTTGGTGATCGAGGGATTGCCCGCAACGGGCGGCTCGCCTTGCACGCCCGGCAAAGCGACCGGATCGGCCGGCGGCGGCTCCTCGACAGGCGGGGGCGCCTCCGCGACGTCGAAGGTCATGAGGCCGTTCGACGATTCTTCCGCCACCCGCCGCCGCCGCGCGCGGATACTCTCGAGATAGTCTTCGAAGGCTCGGGCGGATGAAAAACGCTCGATCTCCAGCGGTGCGTGGCCGTCGAACAGCCCGTCTGCGACCTGGACCTCGACCGCGGCCAGCAGGAAGATCGCGCCGAAGTGGAAGAGCCGAACCATGGGAACTGCGCCTTTCGGCATCGCTCTAGCAGCAATGATACAATGTATCAAGAAGAACGGTGCGACGCCGCGCGGCGGCTTCCCGGCGGTGCTTTTTCGGCATAAGCTCGGGGGCTTGCGACGGAGGGCTCGTCCGATGCCGAACATTCGCTTCAGCCACGCTTTGACGATCATCTGCCTGTGCACGGCCGCTTCCGCCGCCGCGCAGAAAGGCGGGACCGAGCGCGCGCTCGCCGACTTCACCAGCGAGACGCTCACGCGCTTCTCGAGCGACCAGGAGTTCGCCCGCTACGTCGAGGCGGTCGACCGGGCGCGGGACCGGCGCGAGGCGCGCGCGAACGCGCGGCGCCAGCGCATCCAGTTCGCCCAGGCCCAGTCGGAGGGCCAGAGCACCGAGCCGGAAGAGCCGGTCTGCGCCGACCCCGAGCTCTGCCCCGAAATCGAGGCAGAGGAGAATTCCGACGCCTCGATCTCGGTCACCGGCTCGCGGGTCAGCAGCCCGGCGCAAAGCGCGGCCTCCAATCCGTCGATCACCAACAACCAGATGGCCGGCGTCGACGAAGGCGATA
>DASQKE010000254.1:0-14908 GCA_035630675.1 Allosphingosinicella sp. | reverse complement strand
GAGCGCCAGCGAGCCGGCGACTTCGTTGCCTTGCTCGGCCTCGAGCGTGCCGGTCGCCTGGACCTGCACCGAGATCGCCGAGGCGAGCGACAGGTTCACGCCGCCGGTGACGCGGCCGTAGGTGTCGCGCGAGCGGGCGGGCAGGTTCCAAATGTTGACGATCTCGGGTGCGGCGGTGAGCGCGTAGGTGAGGCTGCGCGCGTCGCCGTCGAACTCGCGCTCCAGCGCGACCGACCCGTAGGGCTGGATCGAGAGGCCGCCGGCCGACAGGTCGCCGCGCGCCTCGATTCCCGCCGAGCCGGTCAGCGACGTCAGCCTCTGCTCGCTGACGTCGAGGGTCAGGACCGGGTCGCCGGTCTCGGTGAAGCCGTCGATCTCGGCGCGGGCATAGCGCAGAGCGAGGACCGGGCCGATCTGGAGGCTTCCCATCGGCAGCAGGAAGCCGGCCGAGGCGCCTGCGGTCATCGTGTCGCCGTCGGGCGAGGCGGTGACATTGTCGATCACCGCCGCGCGCTCGATGTCGTAATCGAGCGACCCGATGCCGGCATAGCCCTGGACGAAGGCGCCGCCGCCGCGCCAGCCGGCATAAGCGCCGAGCTGCCAGCCCGCGGCGCGGGCGCTGCCGCTCTGGGTCGCGAAGTCGGCGTCGGCGCGCGTGTAGCTCGCCGCCGCGCCGACGATCAGGCCGGAGATCGTGTCATATTCGACGCCGCCGGTCGCCCCGACCGTTTCGAGGTCGTAGCCCAGGCTGGTCAGCCTGCGCCCCGGATCGCTGCTGGCGGCGCTGCCGGCGACGAAGAAATCGAGCCCGTCATGGCCCGAGCCGAAGCGCGCCGAGGACAGATCGAGCCTCGAGAGCATGGTGTTGCCGAAGCTGCGCGCGGCCTGGAGGCCGGCCTCGCCCTGCGCTTCGAAGTGGAGCGGCGCCTCGGTCTGGCGGGCGGCATACTGGCCGACGATCTCGAAGCCGCGCGAGGTCAGATGCACCTGGTCGACGTAGAAGAGATATTGGCGCGCGACGTCCGGATTGGCCGCGCAGGCAAGGGGGCAGGCGCCGGCGCTGATCAGGCCGTAGGCCGAAAGGTTGGCCGCGACCCGGTCGCCGATCCGGTTGAGATCGACATAGTTCACGATCACGCCCTGGCTGGCATAGGTGCCGAGCTGGGCGCGCATGCCGTTATTGTAGGCGGTCGCATAGGCGCTGCCGACCTGGGCAACGGGAAGGCCGACCACTTCCGGCAGCCGCCCGACGTCGCCGGCGAGGAAGGTGATGTTCTGAGCGCCGGCACCGATCAGGGCGTTGAGGCCGGCGGTCGTCTCGGCGACGCGCGCGGCGGCCTGGGCGGGAACGCCGGCGAGCAGGCCGGTAATCTGCGCCTGGGTCGGGTTGAGGCCGAGGCTGCGCTCATAGGCGCGCGCATCGTTGCCGCCGATCGAGACCACGACGAGGTCGGTCGCCGAGAAGCGGCCGTCGACCCGCGGAAAGGCGGCCGGGCCGCCGCCGGCGAGGAAGGACGTATATTCGGTGACGAAGCCGGGGATGCCGGGGCCGTTGATATTGCCGTTGCCGGTGAAGGCGCCGCCGATCGCGAAATTGTCGATCGGGACCTGGAGGATCCGGCCCATCGTATCGACGAAGTTCGTGGAATCGCTGAAGCGGCCCTGCGGGTAGGGCGCGGGGCGCGGGATGCCGAGCAGCTCGAACAGATTGCCGTCGTCGGCATAGCTGTCGCCGAACGCGACGATGCGTTGCACGGTCTGTGCGGACGCGGGCGTCGCGGCGAGCGCGAGCGCGGCAAAAGCGGCCGAAGCCAGCAGGCCTCCGGTAAAGCGGTTCATCGATTTCCTCCCCGTCTCCTCCGCCCCGGCGGAGTGACATTGATGTCAGTATTCCGAATTGGACGGAATCCGCCATGTTGGCAAGGGCTTCGCGAGGGGGACTGGCGCGGAGGCCGGGGATCGCCGATGCTGCGTAATATGGCGCCGGTCCGCATTCTCCATTGCCACTCGACCTTCACGCTCGGCGGGAAGGAGGCCCGCGCCGTGCGCTTGATGAACCTGTTCGGCGGTGCGGCGGAGCATGTCGTGCTGAGCGGCATGCCGGGGCGGCTGGCGGCGCGCGAGGCGATCGATGCGGGTGTGAGGGTCGAGTTTCCGGAGGGAGCGCCGGCGCTGGCCGGGACGCCCGAGCCGCTGCGGCTGTGGCGGCTGGCGCGCTACATGAGCGGCTTCGATCTCGTCCTCACCTACAATTGGGGCGCGTTCGACGCGGTGATGGCCCGTCGGCTCTACGCGAAGGCGATGCGGCTGCCGCCGCTCGTCCATCACGAGGACGGCTTCAACGAGGACGAGACCGCGCGGCTCAACCCGAAGCGCAACCTCTATCGCCGGCTCGGTCTCAAGGCCGCGCACCGGCTGGTCGTCCCGTCCGAACGGCTGGAGCGGATCGCGCTGCGCGACTGGCGGCAACCGCGCGAGCGGGTCGAGCGGATCGCCAACGGCATTCCGGTCGCGCGCTATCGCATGGGACCGGCCGCCGAGATTCCCGGCGTCGCCCGCACCGAGGGCGAGATCGTCGTCGGCACGATCGCGGGCCTCCGCGCGGTCAAGAGTTTGCCGCGGCTGGTGCGCGCCTTCGCAGGCATGAGCGCGAAGAATGCGCTGCTCGTGATCGTAGGCGAGGGGCCGGAATCAGAGCGGATCGCGGCGGAGGCGCGCGCCCGGCACGTCGCCCACCGGCTGGCGATGCCCGGCTTCCTCGCCGATCCCGCCCGCTGGATCGGACATTTCGACATCTTCGCTTTGTCGTCGGACAGCGAGCAATTCCCGATCTCGCTGATCGAGGCGATGGCGGCGGGGCTGCCGGCGGTCTCGACCGACGTCGGCGACGTCGCGGCGATGCTCTCGGCCGACAATCGGCCCCTGGTCGTCGCGCGCGAGGACGAGGCGGCGTTCGCGGCGGCGCTCGACAGCCTCGCCGCCCGGCCGGACCTCAGGCGCGCGATCGGGCGCGCCAATCGCGAGAAAGCGGCCGCAGAATATGACGAGCGAAGGATGGTCGGCCGTTATGCGCTTCTTTATGGTGAAGCCATTGGCCGCCCCGATGCGTTCAGGGAGCCGCGGACATAGTTTTTGCGTGCGCGCGCCTGCCAGGGCTCCTATAGGCGCCGCTGTTTCGGAGGGTGAATGTTCAAGGGTATCAGCCCGATCCGCTATGCGGGTCGCGACGTGCTTCCGCTGATCGAGGGCGGCAAGGGCGTCTCGGCGACCAATCACATGAGCTCGGGCGCCTGGGCGGCCGCCGGCGGCATCGGCACCGTCTCGGCCGTCAATGCCGACAGCTACGATGCCGAAGGCAGGATCATCCCGCAGGTGTATCACGCACTCACCCGGCGTGAGCGGCACGAGGAACTGATCAAATACGGCATCGACGGCGGGACCGAGCAGGTCCGCCGCGCTTTCGAAATGACCGACGGCCGGGGCGCGATCAACATCAACGTGCTTTGGGAAATGGGTGGCGCGCAGACCATCCTCCACGGCATCCTCGAACAGACCAAGGGCATGGTGGCGGGCGTCACCTGCGGCGCCGGCATGCCCTACAAGCTGTCCGAAATCGCCGCCTCCTACGGCGTCAATTACCTCCCGATCATCAGTTCCGCCCGCGCCTTCAGCGCATTGTGGAAGCGGGCTTATTCCAAGGCGGCCGAGTGGCTCGGCGCCGTCGTCTACGAGGACCCCTGGCTCGCCGGCGGCCATAACGGCCTCTCCAACGCCGAGGATCCCTTGGTCCCGCAGGACCCCTATCCCCGGGTCAAGGCGCTGCGCGACACGATGCGCCAGGGCGGCATTTCGGACGAGGTCCCGATCGTCATGGCGGGCGGAGTCTGGAATTTGAAGGAATGGGAGCATTGGATCGACAATCCCGAGCTCGGCCAGATCGCCTTTCAGTTCGGCACCCGGCCGCTGCTCACCAAGGAGAGCCCGATCCCGGAGGGCTGGAAGCAAAGGCTGATGACGCTCGAGGAAGGCGACATCCTTCTCCACCGCTTCTCGCCGACCGGCTTCTACAGCTCGGCGGTGCGGACCCCGTTCCTGCGCAGCCTCGAGGCGCGCTCGCACCGCCAGATCGCTTTCACCAAGGAAGAGATGGGCGACCATTGCTTCCAGCTCGACGTCGGCGTCGGCTCGAAGAAGAATTTCTGGGTGACCAAAGGCGATCTGCTGCACGCCCGCGAATGGTATGCCCAAGGCTTTACCGACGCTCTCAAGACCCCGGACGAGACCTTGATCTTCGTCACGCCCGAAGAGAAGCACATGATCCGCAAGGACCAGTCGGACTGCATGGGCTGCCTGTCGCAATGCGCATTCTCGTCCTGGGCGGACAATGAGAAGAATACGACCGGCCGCCTCGCCGATCCGCGCAGCTTCTGCATCCAGAAGACGCTCCAGGACATCGCCCATGGCGGACCGGTCGACAACAATCTGATGTTCGCCGGCCACTCCGCCTTCCGGTTCAAGAGCGACCCTTTCTATTCGAACGGCTTCGTCCCGACTGTGAAGCAGCTCGTCGAGCGGTTGCAGACGGGGGACTGACGGCGAGACCGCGGCGACGGGCGCAAGGGGACCGGGCTTCGACAGGCTCAGCCCTAGCGGGTGGTGGTCGTGAAAATCCCACCCCGCTAGCCCTGAGGCTGTCGAAGGGCGGGTTGCAGCGTACTGGGCCGGTCCATTCCCTTCTCTTGCCCAGGGTTTCATTCGGGCACAGGTTGCGCTTGCTTCGGCCAACATCTGTCGTTGAAACCCGCCCGCTCGCGGTCCTAGAGAAGCGTGGATGCTGAAACGGGCTCTTTTTGCGATCGTGCTGGCGATCGGCGTGCTGGTGCAGACCGGCGCCGAGGCGCAGCGCGAGCGGCGGCCGCCCTACTGGATCTCGATCACCGCCGGCGATGCGCTGATGCGCAGCGGGCCGGGCGAGAATTATCCGGCCTTGTGGCGCTACCGGCGGCGCGGGCTGCCGATGCGGGTGGTCGAGACCTATCCGAACTGGCGCAAGCTTCGCGACCCGCAGGGCGCGACCGGCTGGATGATGGTGCGCCTGCTGAGCGACGAGCGCACCGCCTTGATCACCGGATCGGAGCCGCGGCCACTCCACGAGGCCGCGGACGCGGCGAGCCGGGTGCGCTACCGGGCCGAGCCGGGCGTCGTCGGCCGCATCCAAAGCTGTGCGGGCGGCTGGTGCGAGCTTGAAGTCGCGGGACGCCGCGGGTTCATCCGCGCCGAGCAGGTCTGGGGCGTCGACCCCAATGAGGAGGTGGATTGATGGCGGCGCTGAGCCTGGACGATTTCTCATCGAGCGTCGGCGAGCGCTACGAGATGGAGGTGGGCGACACGGCCTATCCGGCCGACCTGATCGCCGCCGCGCCGCTCAACGATTCGGGACGCGAGGGCGGCTCGTTCCGGCTCGAGTTCCGCGGACCCGCCGACCCCGCCTTCCAGCAGGGCACCTTCACCTTCCGCCGGAACGGCGAGGCGCACGACATCTTCGTCGTCGCGATCGGCCGCGACGAGACGGGGACCCGCTACGAGGCCGTGTTCTTCTAGAGCGCGCCGCCGTCCGGCGGGCGCCACGCCATCAGGTCGTAGACGCCCTTTTCCTCGATCGCGACGAAGCCCAGCCGCTGGTAGAGCCGCTGCGCCGGGTTGAACTTCTCGACATGGATGGTGACGATCCTGCCGCGGCCGGCGACGTCCTCGCAGACGTCGCGCAGGATCGCCTCGCCGATGCCCGCGCCGCGCGCGTCCGGCAGCAAGGCGATGTCGACGATCCGCATCTCCTCGGCGCCTTCGAACAGATAGAGCCGGCCGATCCCTTCGCCGCCGCGCTCGATCACCAGCCGCTCCGCGTCCTTGTAGGCCTTCGCATAATGGTCGTGCTGGGCCGCGTGCTGGTGGCGCAGGAACGCCTCCTGCTGCTCGGCGGGCCAGCCGGTCTGCGCCACCTCTTCGCGCCGGGTCGAGATATAGATTTCGGCGAGGAGCGGGAGGTCGTCTTCGGTCGCGGGCCGGTAGGCGATGCCGAAGCGGGCGGCGGAGCGGATCGGTGGAGCCATGGCGGCGGTGTAGCGCGGCAAGGCGGGGTTGAGAAACCCTCGCTCCCTCGCCTACGGGCAGCGCGATGGCCGACGACATCCCGCCGCCGCCGCTTTCGCTCCTAGCCGGCGCGGCCTTGTTCCTCGATTTCGACGGGACCCTGGTCGAGCTGGCCGAGGCGCCGGACGCGATCCGGGTGCCGGGCGGGCTCGAAGGGCTGCTCGGTCATCTGGCGGCGCGGCTCGAGGGGCGGCTCGCGATCGTCAGCGGCCGCGCGCTGGCGGACCTCGACCGGCACGTCGGCTGCGCGGGAATCGCCGTGTCGGGCTCGCACGGGCTCGAGCTGCGCCTCGCCGGAGGAATTGCCTTGCCGGTGGCGCGCCCGGCCGGGCTCGACGAAGCGCGCGCTGAGGTCCGCCGCTTCGCCGCGGCGGGCGAGGGGCTGTTCGTCGAGGACAAGCCGGCGAGCGTCGCTCTGCACTTCCGCCAGGTGCCGAGCCGCGGGATGGAGGTCGCCGCTTTCGCCGCCGACCTCGCCGGGCGCACCGGCCTTATCGTCCAGGAAGGCAAGATGGTCGTCGAGCTGCGCCCGGCCGGCGCCGACAAGGGCGATGCGGTCAAGGCGCTGATGAGGGAACCCGCCTTCGCCGGCGCGCGTCCTCTGTTCATGGGAGACGATCTGACCGACGAGCATGCCTTCGCCGCCGCCGCGGCGCTGGGCGGCGCGGGCGTGCTGGTCGGGCCGGACCGGCCGACGGCGGCGCGGTACCGGCTGGGCGGCGTCGCCGCGGTCGCCGACTGGCTGAGGGCGGCGTCGTGACCGGCCTCAACCTCTGGCCGATCGGCAATTGCCAGGTCAGCGCCCTCGTCGACGAGGCGGCGGGCCTGGTCTGGGGCTGCGCGCCGGCAGTCGACGGCGACCCGCTCTTCTGCTCGCTGCTCGAACCCAAGGACGGCCCGGAAACCGGCGGCGCGCAGCAGCCGCGCGGCGAATGGCGGATCGCGCTCGAGAATCAGGTCCGGGTCGAGCAGCGCTATCTCAGGAACACCGCGATCCTGATCACGCGCCTGTTCGACGCGGACGGCAATTCGGCCGACGTCTATGATTTCTGCCCGCGCTTCGAGCGATCGGGCCGGATGTACCGCCCGGTCGCCTTCATCCGGATCGTCCGGCCGATCGCGGGCGCGCCGCGGATCCGGATCGCGCTCAACCCGGCAACGAACTGGGGGACCGCCGACGCGGAGCGGACCAGCGGAACCAACCATATCCGCTATCTGCTGAAGCCCCAGCCGCTGCGGCTGACCACCGACGCGCCGGTCGGGCACGTGCTGGAATGCCGCGCCTTCCGCCTCGAAAAGTCGCTGCATTTCTTCCTCGGGCCGGACGAGCCCTTCGTCGGCGACGTCGGCCACGCCCTCGCGACCATGCTCCACCAGACCAGCGACGAATGGCGCGGCTGGGTGCGCGGCCTCGCCATCCCGCTCGAATGGCAAACCGTCGTGATCCGCGCCGCGATCGCGCTCAAGCTCTGCCAGCACGAGGAGACCGGCGCGATCGTCGCCGCTCTCACCACCTCGATCCCGGAAGCGGCGAACAGCGCGCGCAACTGGGACTATCGCTATTGCTGGATCCGCGACGCTTATTACACCGTCCAGGCGCTGAACCGGCTCGGCGCGCTCGACGTGCTGGAAAACTACCTCAGCTATCTTCGCAACATCGTCGACGCCTGCGAGGACGGGTTCATCCAGCCGCTCTACGCCGTCTCGGGCGAGCCCAGGATCGAGGAGCGCGAGGCGGACGGGCTCGGCGGCTATCGCGGCATGGGGCCGGTCCGGGTCGGCAACGCCGCCCACGCTCAGGTCCAGCACGACGCCTACGGTCAGATCGTGCTCTCCAACGCTCAGGCATTTTTCGACGAGCGCCTGTTCCGCCAGGCGACGGCCGAGGATTTCGCGGCGCTCGAGAAGGTCGGCGAGCGGGCCTTCGCCAATCACGACCAGCCCGACGCCGGCCTCTGGGAATACCGGACGCGCACATCGGTCCACACCTATTCCGCGGTGATGAGCTGGGCGGCGTGCGACCGGCTCGCCAACATCGCCGCCAAGCTCGGCCTCGACGACCGCGTTCCGTTCTGGCGGGAGCGCGCGGAAACCGTCCGCCGCGCGATCGAGGACAAAGCCTGGAGCGAGAGCGAAGGACGCTTCGGCGCCAGCTTCGGCACCGCCGAGCTCGACGCCAGCCTCCTCCAGCTCATCGACATGCGGTTTCTCGGCCCCGGCGACGCGCGCTTCCTTGCGACCTTCGAGGCGGTCGAGCGCGGGCTGAGGCGCGGCGAGCACATGCTGCGCTATTCCGCGGAGGACGATTTCGGCGTGCCCGAGACCGCTTTCAACTTCTGCACCTTCTGGCTGATCGAGGCGCTCCACGTCGTCGGGCGCGGCGAGGAGGCGCGTGCGCTCTACGAGCACATGCTCGGGCGGCTCACTCCGGCCGGCCTCCTCTCCGAGGACAGCGATTTCCAGACCGGGGAGCTTTGGGGTAATTATCCGCAAACCTATTCGCTGGTCGGCCTGATCAATTGCGCGGGCCTGCTCTCGAAACCCTGGAGCTCCGTCCGATGAGCCGGCTGATCATCATCTCCAACCGCGTCTCGGCGCCACGCGGTGAGGGGCAGGGCGCGCAGGGCGGTCTCGCGGTGGCGCTGTCGGCGGCGCTCAGAGACCATCGCGGCCTGTGGTTCGGCTGGTCGGGCGAGCAGACCGAGGAATTTACCGGCCAGATCGATTTCCAGCGCCACCAGGGCGTCACCACCGCAACCATCGACCTCGAGGAGCAGGACATCGAGGAATATTATAACGGCTATGCCAACCGCACCTTATGGCCGCTCTTCCACTACCGGATCGACCTCGCCGAATATGATCGCAGCTTCGGCAGCGGCTATGAGCGCGTCAACGAGCGCTTCGCCGAGACCATCGTCCCGCTGATCGAACCCGACGACATCATCTGGGTCCACGATTACCATCTAATCCCGCTGGGCCAGCAGCTAAGGGAGCGCGGGCTCAAGAATCGGATCGGCTTCTTCCTCCACATCCCCTGGCCGCCCGCGCGGCTGATGGTCTCGCTGCCGTTCCACGAGGGGCTGGTCCTGTCGATGCTCGCCTACGACGTGATCGGATTCCAGACCGAGGAATGGCTGGAGAGCTTCCACAATTATGTCGAGCGCGAGCTCGGCGGTCATTGCGGCGAGGACGGCACGGTCACGGTGGGTGAGCGCTCGGTCCACGCCGCGGCTTACCCGATCGGCATCGATTTCGCCGAGTTCCACGCCGCCGCCTGGAGCCCCGGCGCGGTCGAGGCCTGCCGCCTGCTGACCGAAAGCGCGGCGGACAAAAAGGCGATCATCGGCGTCGACCGGCTCGATTATTCGAAGGGGCTCGAGGAGCGCTTCCTCGGCTATCGCCGCTTCCTCGAGGAGCATGAGGGCTGCCAGGGCAAGGTGTTCATGCTCCAGATCGCGCCGCCGTCGCGCGGCGAGGTCGACACCTATGAGATCATCCGCGAGCGGCTCGACGAGCTTTCCGGCCGGATCAACGGCGAATTCGCCGGGGTCGACTGGGTGCCGATCCGCTACGTCAACCAAGGCTATCCGAGGGAGGAGCTGGCGGGCTTCTACCGCGCCTGCCCGGTCGCGTTGATCACTCCGCTGCGTGACGGGATGAACCTCGTCGCCAAGGAATATGTCGCCGCTCAGGACCCCGAGGATCCCGGCGTGCTCATCCTGTCGCGCTTCGCCGGCGCAGCGCTGCAGCTCGAGGACGCGCTGCTGGTCAATCCCTATTCCAAGGAGGAGATCAGCGACGCCATCCAGCGCGCGATCGAGATGCCCAGGGAGGAAAGAATTCGCCGCTGGCGCGCAATGTATGCGAGCGTGCGCGACGAGGACGTCGTCGCCTGGCGCAAGGCTTTTGTGGGTGCGCTGACCCGCAGCGCCGGCGGCGATGGAGATGAGACGGCGCCCGGCTGAGCGCGGGAACAGCGGAGGCGGCAAGCCGTTGGCAGGTGCATGACCGATCGTGTGACCGTGAACGTGACCGACAATCCCTGCTGGGCGGATTCATCGCCGCTGCTGATCCTGGCGGTCTGCCTGGTGATCGCGGCCGTTGCGCTCCTCTATGGCCTGCGCCGGATGCGGGAGCGGCGGCATGCCCATCGCGACGAGCATATCGTCGTCGACATGGCGGAGCCCGAGAGCCTGCGCGATCTGCCGCCCGAGGAGCGGCCCTGAAACGCACCGGCCGCCCGTCTCCATCGAGGCGGGCGGCCGGTTCTGTTTGAGAAAAGGCGAGCGATCAGCGCGTAGCAAGGACGGCCGGCGCCTGACGCCGGGCGAGCGCGATCGCGGACTCGATCTGGGCGGCGGCCGCGGCCCGGGCGTCGGCGACGCAGGCGTCGAGCCTGGTGCGGCCGAGCGGGTCTGCCGGGGACGGCGTTCCGCAGGCGGTGCGGGCGGCGTGGAGAAGGCGCAGATCGAGCGCGGCGCGGCCCTGGGACGTGGCGAGATCGAGATCGGCGTGGGCGACGAGGATCGGCGCCTGGCCGGCAGTCTGCGCCTGTGCGGGAGCGGCGGCGAGAGTGGCCGCGAGAGCGGCGGCGATTGCAATGATCTTCATGGTCTGTCTCCGGTTTGGTGGGCACGGGGGCAGCCAGCGCTGGCTTGAGGACCGGGATAACCAGTTGCATATTGCAACGCAATCAACGATGTTGCACGGCGGTTCTGCAGATGTGCAGAATGACGCGGGCCCGTCACGGGCGCAGGGGAGGGCCATGCTCGCGGCTGAAGTCGACTGGAACGATCTTCGCTACTTCCTCGCGGTCGCGCGGAGCGGCAGCACGCTTGCCGCCGGCCGGGTGCTCGGAGTCAGCCAGACGACGGTGGCGCGGCGGCTTGCGGCGCTGGAGGCGGCGCTCGGCCTGGTGCTGTTCGAGCGGCGGCAGGCGGGCTATGCGGCGACGCCAGCCGGCCTCGCTCTGGTCGCGCAGGCCGAAGCGGTCGAAGCGGCGGCCGCTTCGTTCGCCGACGCCGCCGGGGCGCAATCGCGCGAGACCAAAGGCACCGTCTGCCTGACCGCGACCGAATTCTATGCGATCACGATCCTGCCGCCGATCTTGCGAGACCTGCACGAGGCGCATCCCGGGCTTCGGATCGAGCTCGACACGTCGGATGCGCCGCGCGACCTCGCCGCGGGCGAGGCGGACGTCGCTCTGCGCGGCGGCCATGTGCCGGCCGATTCCGGCCTCGTCGGTCGGCGGATCGCGGCCGATCCCTGGACGCTCTATTGCAGCCGGGATTATGCCGCCTCCCACGCCCGCCCGCGCACCGCGGCGGACCTGAGACAGCACCCGATCGTCGGCGGCGGCGGCGACAAGGTCTGGCCCGCCTATCGCGCCTGGCTGCGCCGCCACCGGCTCGAGGAAGCGGTCGCCATCCACCACAGCTCGGCCGGCGGCCTGCTCGCGGCGGTGCGCGCCGGCGCCGGCGTCGCCGTGCTCCCGAGCTTCGTCGCCGACCGCGACCCCGGCCTGGTCCGCTGCCTCGACCCGATCGCCGGCGACACATCCGAGCTCTGGCTCCTGACCCACGAACGCCTGCGCCACACGCCGCGGGTCAAAGCGGTGATGGATTTCCTCGGCGCGCGGCTGGCGAAGCTGGCCAGGGAGGAGCGCGGGGCGGACGAAGGGCGCTGGGCGGGGTGAGGGCACCGGCTCCCGCCTCCTTGCGACCGGACTTTCTTGGCCGCGCGCCCACGAACTGCTATGTTTCCCTCATGAAATCCGACAGAAACCTGTTCGACTCGCCTGAGGCGGAAGCGAAGTCGGAAGCACGCGCCGAAGCCGACATCCGGGAGGGGCGAGTAATCAGCCATGCTGCTGTGCGCCGCTGGCTCCAATCCTGGGGCAGCGCCAAGCGTCATCCGAGACCGCGCGTAGGCGACTGACTTGCCTAAGATCGTTTGGACTGACGAGGCCGTCGAGCACCTCGAAGCAATCGTCACTTATGTCTCTGTCTATGACGCGACGGCGGCCGAGCGCCTTGCGCAGCGGCTGATCGACCTGGCCGACAGCCTTGCCGACTTCCCGCACCGCGGCCGCGACGCTGGCGGTGAGCGGCGAGAGATGACGGTAGTGTGGCCTTATATCCTGCGATATCGAGTTGACGGTGACAGCGTGTACATCCTTCGCATCCGCCACGGGGCGCGAGAGGAGCAAGAAAGCTAATTTGCCTCTGAGAGGCGAGCGGTGATGGCCAGAAGGAATATCGTGCCGAGATCGGCAGCTCGCTCCGGTCAGCCGGCGCGCCAGCCGGTGTCGTGGCGGTGGGACCGTTCGCTGCGAGGCTTGTATTTGTCGTCGCGTCTGAGCGCTTCGGCCTCGTCGGCCTCGATCGGCGTCCAGATGTCGGTGCGATCGTAATAATCGTTCTCGCCGGTCCAGTCGTGCAGCTCGAAGGTGCTGAAATGGTAGAGCTGGCGGCAGGCGCGGCACCGCTCGATGGCGATTTCGGTGTCGCCGCGGTTGTAGCATGAAGCGACGCGTTCGAGATCGACCGGGTGCGGCTCGCCTGGGCCGAGGCAGGCCCATTCGCGCCCCTCGCTCAATCGACCAGCTCCACCGCCATCGCCGTCGCCTCTCCGCCGCCGATGCAGAGCGTGGCGATGCCCCGGCGCTGGCCGTGGGTTTCGAGGGCTGAGAGCAAGGTCGCCATTATTCTAGCGCCCGAGGCGCCGATCGGATGGCCCAGGGCCGTCGCGCCGCCGTGGACGTTGAGGGCCTCCCTCGGGATGCCGAGGTCGCGCATGGCGATCATGGCGACGCAGGCGAAGGCTTCGTTGACTTCCCAGAGGTCCACGTCGCCCACGTCCCAGCCCGCCTTCTCCAGCGCCTTGCGGACGGCGGGGACGGGGGCGGTGGTGAACAGGTTCGGCGCCTGGGCGTGGGCGGCGTGGGCGACGATGCGGGCGACGGGCTTGGCTTCGAGGCGGTCGGCGACGCTTTGGCGGGTGATGACGAGGGCCGCGGCGCCGTCGCTGATCGACGAGGCATTGGCCGCCGTGATCGTGCCGTCCTTGGCGAAGGCGGGCTTGAGGGTCGGAATCTTCTCCGGATTGGCCTTGCCGGGCTGCTCGTCGCCGGCGACGATGTCTTCGCCCTTGCGGCTCTTGACGGTAACCGGCGTCGTCTCGCGGTCGAAGGCGCCGCTGCGGATCGCCTCGTTGGCCCTGCGCAGGCTCTCGATCGCATATTCGTCCTGCGCGCCGCGGGTGAACTGATATTCGCGCGCCGCATCCTCGGCGAAAGTGCCCATGGCGCGGCCGCTGTCATAGGCGTCCTCGAGGCCGTCCAGCATCATATGGTCGTAGACCGTGTCGTGGCCGATGCGGGCGCCGGCCCGGTGCTTCTTCATGAGATAAGGCGAGTTGGACATCGATTCCATGCCGCCGGCGACGATGAGGTCGGCCGAACCCGACGCGATCATGTCGTGGGCGAACATCGCCGCCTGCATGCCCGAGCCGCAGACCTTGTTGACCGTCGTGGCCTCGACCGATTTGGGGAGGCCGGCGCCAAGCGCAGCCTGGCGGGCGGGGGCCTGGCCGAGGCCGGCGGGGAGGACGCAGCCCATGAAGATCTTGTCGACCGCCTCGCCCGAGACGCCCGCGCGCTCGACCGCGGCGCGGACGGCGGCGGCGCCCAATTCGGTGGCGCTCGCGCCGGCCAGCGCGCCCTGGAAGCTGCCCATCGGGGTGCGGGCGAAAGAGAGAATGACGATCGGGTCGGGGGAGGTGGTCATGTCTCGGCCTTGCTGGAGACCGCTAGGCCTGAGCCTGTCGAAGGCCGGTTCGGCGATCCGCACTTCGACAGGCTCAGTGCTAGCGGCGGTGGAACGCCCGCGACATAGGCGGTGCGCCCGCCTTGTTCAAATCCCGCGCCCTCTGCTAACGCCTCCGCGAACAGGAGGCAGCATGTCCGATTTCGGGCTCGACTTCGCGCTCGGCGAGATGGCGGACGCGATCCGCGATACCACGGCGCGCTTCGCCGCCGACCGGATCGCCCCGCTCGCCGCCCGGATCGACGCCGAGGACTGGTTCCCGCGCGAGCTGTGGCCGGAAATGGGCGCGCTCGGCCTTCACGGCATCACCGTCGAGGAGGAATTTGGCGGCCTCGGCCTCGGCTATCTCGAGCATGTCGTCGCGCAGGAGGAGGTGGCGCGGGCCTCGGCCTCGATCGGCCTCTCCTACGGCGCCCATTCGAACCTCTGCGTCAACCAGCTGCGCCGCTGGGGCAATGAGGAGCAGAAGCGCAAGTATCTGCCCAGGCTGATCAGCGGCGAGCATGTCGGCGCGCTCGCCATGTCGGAATCCGGCGCGGGCTCCGACGTGGTCGGGATGAAGCTGAAGGCCGAGAAGGTGCAGGGCGGCTACGTCCTCAACGGCACCAAATTCTGGATCACCAACGCCCATTATGCCGACACCCTCGTCGTCTACGCCAAGACGGGGGAGGGGAGCCGCGGCATCACCACCTTCCTGATCGAGAAGGACATGCCGGGCTTCAGCCTCGGCCAGAAGCTCGACAAGATGGGGATGCGCGGGTCGCCCACCGGCGAGCTCGTCTTCAACGATTGCGAGGTTCCGGACGAGAATGTGATGGGGCCGGTCAATGGCGGCGTCGGCGTTCTGATGAGCGGGCTCGATTACGAGCGCACCGTGCTCGCCGGCATCCAGCTCGGAATCATGCAGTCCTGTCTCGACACGGTCCTGCCCT
>DASQKE010000253.1:0-8202 GCA_035630675.1 Allosphingosinicella sp. | reverse complement strand
ATCCAGCCCGCCGCATAGGGATTGGCGCTGCGGATATGTCCGTCGAGCGGCTTCATCGTCAGCGCGTAGCCGACGGTCGCGAAAACGACATCGACCATGAACATCGCGGCGATCAGCCAACCGGCAAGATTGACCGGGCTGGCGATGATCCATTCCCAATCCGGCCGAACCGTCTCGGTCCAATTGCCCGGCACGATCGAGATCATGAAGGCGAGGAAGAAGCCCTTGATCGCCCAGCAGCGGAAGAATTCGTGGAGCGTCGGCCAGTCGACGAGATGCGCCCGGCCGATCACCAGATTGCCGAAATGCCAGGCGCCGTCGTGCGGCTCCCTCAGCCGGCGGTCGAGCCAGAGCATGTAGGGGATCGACAGCAGCAGCATCGGCACCGCGGCCGCCCCGAGCACGTACATGGCGAACAGATAGGCGCCGTCCCAATACCAGCGTGCGACGCAGTAGAGCGCGCCGATCGCCGCCCAGATCGACCACAGGCCGACGATCTTGACGAGGCTGGTGTCGGCGACCTCGCGCAGGGGCCGCGGCGGGCTCGACCAGTCGATGCCGGTCGAAGGGCTGCGGTGCACCTTGTCGACGAAGATCGACCAGAGCAGCATCGGGACGCCGCAGGCGAGCATCGCGCACAATGCGGAGAGCGGCCCGGCCATGCCGAAGGCGCGGGCGGCCGCCGCCCAGATCAGTAGCCCGGCGAGGCCGGCAAGGCCGACGCCGGTGCTGACCGCGGAGCGCGGCCTCGGGTCGTGGCGCAGCTCGGGCGCGATCCTGGTTTCGGCATTCATCGCGCCCGAGGCTTAGGCAATATTGGTAAGGAAGCCGTGAACGCTGTTGCGCCCGCCGGGCGTCGCAAGAGATTGCCGCAGGTGCGGATAAGGGCTTCTTAAACCCCTCCCGGATAGGGTTGCGCCGGAAATGGACCGGGGGATGCAATGCTGCCACGCGTGAGTGTGGTCGAAGGAAGCGAAGCGGGCGCGGCCGAGCCGCCCTGCAAGCTCGACCGTCGCCGCGACATCCGCCACCTGACGATCCTCAGGGTCGGGACATTGGTGGTCGACGGGCGGCGCGAGCTCTGCCTCGTCCGCAACATCTCGGCGGGCGGGCTGATGGCGATGGTCTGTTCGCCCTTCGAGGCCGACCAGCACATCGCCATCGAGCTCAGGCCCGACCAGCCGATCGCGGGCACGGTCACCTGGGCCCGCGATTCGACGATCGGCGTCGCCTTCGACGGCAAGGTCGACATCGCCGAGGCGCTGTCGAATTCCGGCATGCTCGACAATGGCTGGAGGCCCCGCATGCCGCGCGTGCCGGTCGACTGGATGGCGACCTTGCGCGCCGGGGCGCGAACCTATTGGGTCTCCACCCGCGACATCAGCCAGGGCGGCGTCAAGGTCGAGACCGACCAGCCGCTCGACATTGGCGGCGAGACAATGGTCACGCTCGAGAATTTCCGCCCGATCCCGGGAGTGGTTCGCTGGCACAAGGAAAATGTCGCCGGGATCAGCTTCAACCAGATCATCCCGTTCCACGAGCTCGGCCGCTGGCTGTCGGAGCGCGGCAAGGACTGACCGCGTGCGGCGCCTAACGAGCCGCCGACCGCTCCCCGATGCGGACCGAGGCAAAATCGGCTTCCGCGTGGGCGCGACGGTGGAGCGGGTAGAGGGAATCGAACCCTCGTCACAAGCTTGGAAGGCTAGTGCTCTACCATTGAGCTATACCCGCCTGCGCCTCGCGCGGCCTATGGCGCGCGAGGCTTCGGCGGGCAAGCCCGCCGGAGCGTCGTGGAGGGGGTTAGTCGGCGGTCTTCTTGCGCCTGCGGCCGTTGCCGGTTCCGCCGCCGCTCGCTGCGCCGCCCCCGGATTTGCCGCGTCCGCGCCCGGTGCCGCCGCTGCCCTTCCCTCCGGTTTCACCGCCACCGGCGGCTTCGTCCGGAGCGGCGGCCGGCGCGCGCCGGCGGCCGAGGCCGATCGAATGAGCCAGCGCGCGCCGCTGCTCGGAGTAATTCGGCGCCACCATCGGGTAGTCGCGCTGCAGTCCGTAATCCGCGCGATACTGGTCGGGCGTCATGTTGTGGGCATTCATCAAATGCCGCTTCAGCATCTTGTGCTTGCCGCCGCACTCCATGCAGATGAGAAAATCGGGCTTCACCGAGGCGCGGACCGAGACGACCGGCGTCTTTTCCTGCCGCGCCGGCGGCTGACCACCCTGATCGAGCCCACTCAGCGCTTCGTAGACGCGCTGGACGAGACTCGCCATGTCGCCCACCGAGACCGTGTTGTTCACGACATGGGCGGCGACGATGTCGGCGGTCAGTTCGACCAGCTTTTCCTTTTCCATTTGAGATGCTCCTTTTAGCGCGCGTCTCTTAGCGCAGACGTATCAATAATGCGAGTCTTCGACTTATCGAAGAAGACTCATGCGGAGTGTGAGATTAATCCAAGATAGACACGCGGTTGCAGACGATCTTTGACATTGGAGGAAATCGGCTCGCCGACGCGACGCCCGCTTTTGCCGCGGTACTACGCCTGGCGGGATCGAGAACCGGGCTTTCTACCGAAGCGCCGACGCCCCCAGGTCTCACTCATACCGAAGGGCGACGATCGGCTTCTGGCGGGCGACGAGGAAGGCGAGGCCGGCGACGCTGCCCAGGGCGATGGCAAGAGCGATCAACCCGGCGGCCGGGAACAGCCAGAGCTGCAGCGGCACGGAATAAGCGAATCCGCTCAGCCAATCCTGGATCAGCCACCAGGCGACGGGCCAGGCGATGAGATTGGCCCAAAGGACCGGGCGGCTGAGTTGCCAGAGAAGGAGCATCAGTATCTGTCCGGTGGTCGCTCCCAGCGCCTTGCGGATGCCGATCTCCTTGGTGCGCCGCTCGGCGGTCGAGAGCGACAGGCCGACCAGTCCGAGGCAGGATAGGAAGATGGCGAGGGCGGAGAAGATCGCGAACAGCTGACCGCTGCGCTCCAGGTTGCGATAGATCCCTTCGACCTGCTCGCTGACGAAGGCGCGCTCGATCGGGCCCTCGTTTCCGGTCGCGCGCCAGAGGCGGTCGATCGCCGCCAGCGTCTCCGGCAATCGCCGTCCGCTTAGTCTGATCGAGACCAGCCCGAGGCCGGAGGGCGAATGCGGCCGAATAAGGTAGAAGGTCGGCTCGATCGCGGTTTCGATCGACTGGAAGGTGAAATCGGGCACGACTGCGACGATCCTCGCCCGCACGTCGTCGCCAGGGCCGTCGGGCGGGATCGGCAGGACCGAATCGATCGCCGCCGCCGGCGACGCGAAGCCGAGGCGCCGGACCGCGGCCTCGTTGACGACCACGCGCGACACCGCGTCCTCGCCGGTCGCCGGCAGACCGTCCAGCGATCCGGCCAGCGGCCGAACGCCGTAAAGCGCAAAGATCGATGGTAGGGCCGAGACGATATCGGCGGAGAGGCGCTCGCCGCGCCATTCGACGAACGCGAACACCTCGCCGCTGAGGAGCTCCGCGCCGCTGCACGAGACGGTGCGGACGCCGGGCAGCTTGGCGACCTCCTCGCGAAAGGCGGCGGGGCAGGGGGCGGCGACGGTAACCACCTGGTCGATGTCCATCCGCAGGGCCTCGCCCAGCGCGAAGCGATGCTGCTGGTGGACGACGATCGTCGCGACGACGAGCCCGATCAGGATCGCAAACTGGCCGGTGACCAGGATGCTGCGCACCATGGCGCCGCGCGGGCCGGCGCCGCTTTTGTCCTGCAGGATCGTCGCGGGGGGCAAGGCGGCGAGGAGGAAGGCAGGATAGGCGCCCACGACCAGGCCGAGCAGGACCGCGCCGACCGCCAGCCAGAGCAGCAGCACCGGATCGGCGACATAGTCGAACGTGGCGCCCGTCTCGAGGAAGGCGTTGACGTGAGGCAAGAGCGTTTCGCAGGCGGCGGCGGCGAGGATCGTGGCGACCAGCACGGTCAGCACGGCTTCGCCCAGGAACTGACCGGCGATCTGCAGCCGGCCGGCGCCGCTCGCCTTGCGGACGCCGATCTCGCGGCGGCGGCGGGCGGACAGAACGATGCTCAAATTGACGAAATTGGCGATCGCGATGAACAGGACCAAGGCGGCCACCAAGCCGCCGGTCGCGAGCCGCTGGCCGGCACCGGGATGGAAGCCTTCGTGGAGCGCGAGCCGGTCGATCCGCACGAGCTCGAGCCGGTAGGCGCTGCGCAGAGGCGGCGGCAGCAGGCCCGCGATCAGCTCCGGAATCCGCGCCTGGACCGCTTCGGCGGAAGCGCCGGGACGAAGCCGCAAATAGGTGCGCACGCCGATCGAGAACACGCCGGCGGCATCGGCGCGCATCGTCGCCAGCGCGGACCGGGTCCCGAGACCGGAGGCGAAGATGCCGCTGGCGAGATCGGTCCGGTTCGGCGGGGGATCCGCGATCACGGCGCGCAGGATCATCGGCTCGCCGGCGACCTGGATCGCCTCGCCCACCGCATCCGCGCGCCCGAAGTGGCGCAGCGCCTCCGTCCGCGTCATCACCAGACCGTCGGGGCGGGCGAGCGCCTGGCCGAGGTCGCCGTGCAGCGCGGGCAGGCGCACGAGATCGAAGAAATTCGGATCGGCCCAGTAGATCGCGGCACTGTTGCTCCGCCCGCCGCGGCTGAGCTCGACCTCGGCCTCGGCGAGTCGGGCGATCGCCTCCAAATCGGGGAGATTGAGCCGAAGCCGTTCCGCGGCGGCGCCGGGGCTCGCCTGCTGATAATTGGGCGCCATGCCTTCGCCGCTGAGCACCGAGACGGCGAGCCAGGTCCGGTCGTGATCGGGGACGTGCTGGTTGTAGGTGAGCGGAATGCGGGCGATCAGCGCCATCAGGGTTGCGCCGGCGAGGCCGATCGCGAGGCCGAGGATGGCGATCGCCGAAAGCAGCCTGTTGGCGGCCAGGTTCCGCGTCCAGGCGAGCAGGAAATGCCGCGTCTTCATCATCATCCCGCTCCCTCGCCGACCAGCTTGCCGTCGAGCAGCTCGATCCGTCGGTCGGCCGCGGCCGCGTGCAGCGGCGAATGAGTGACCATCACGATCGTCGTCCCCGCCCCGGCCGCGGCCCTCAATATCTCGATCACGGCGGCGCCGTGGGCGCTGTCCAGATTCCCGGTCGGCTCGTCGGCGAGGATCAGGCGCGGCTGCGACACCAGAGCGCGGGCGATGGCGACGCGCTGCTGCTGGCCGCCGGAGAGCGTCCGCGGCAGGTGGCCGGCGCGGTGGGCGATGCCCACTTCCTCCATGACCGCCGCGACCCGCCGCCGCGGCGACCGGCCGCCGCCGGTGCGATACAAGAGCGAAATCTCGATATTCTCGGCGACGCTGAGCTCGTCGATCAGGTTGAAGCTCTGGAAGATGAAGCCGACATGAGCGCGCCTGAGCCGGGTGCGGTCCTGTTCGGTGCGCGCCTCCTCGCCGAGCAGCCTGTAGCTGCCGCCGCTCGGCGCATCGAGGAAGCCGAGGATGTTGAGCAGGCTCGATTTGCCGCAACCGGACGGGCCCGTCACCGCGACGAATTCGCCGGGGGCAATGCCGAGCGTGAGGCCGGCGAGCGCCTGCGTCTCCACCTCCCCGGCCCGATAGATTTTGGAGAGGTTCGCGAGCTCGATCATGAAGCGAGGATACATTGGCCAAGCGGATCTGAGAAACCCAGTCCTGCCAGACGGTTAGGCCGCGGGCGGCGGGCCGCTGCGCCGGCAAGTGTCCATATCTGGACAGGTTGAGCGCGACCCCGGCGCTCGATAGGACCGGGCCATGGATCAGCTCGCGATATTGATCGTCGACGACAAGCCGGACGTCCACCAGGCGATCCGGCTGGCGCTCGAGCCGCACGTCCGACAGATCGACGGCATCCTGTCGCCCGAGGCCGTGGCGGCGATGGTCGGCGCGACCCGCTACGATTGCGTGCTGCTCGACATGAACTTCGCCGCCGGGGAGCGGTCCGGCCGCGAGGGGCTCGACGCGCTCGCCCGGATCAGGGCGATCGATCCCTGCGTGGCCGTGTTGTTCATGACCGCGTTCGGCGCGGTGTCGCTCGCGGTCGAGAGCCTGAAGCAAGGGGCCGACGACTTTCTTCTCAAGCCCTGGCGCAACGATGCGCTGGTCTCCGCGGTGCGCGCGGCCGCCGCGCGCACCCGCGACGCGCGCGAAGGCACCACGCTCGAGGGCCTGGAGCGGTCGGCGATCGATCGCGCGCTTGGATATCATGACGGCAACATTGCCCGCACCGCGGCCTCGCTCGGCCTCAGCCGCGGCGCTCTCTACCGGCGGATGGCGAAGCATGGGCTCTAGCACGGCGCTCGTCTCGGCGGCCGGCTGGCGGATCCTGTTCGCGGCCATCCTCGCGGGCCTGCTCGTCCGACTGCTGACGACGACACCCTATTTCGCGACCGCCTTGGTGCTTGCCGCGGCCATCGGCCTGCTGCTGCTGGACCTCGCCCGGCTGGTCGGGCGCCAACGATCCGATGCCTCGCCCGCCGACGCCGCGGAGGCGCGCGAACGGGCCAAGCAATATGAGCAGGCGCTCGGCCTGCTCGACGCGGTGACGGTGGCCCTGTTCGTGCTGGCGCCCGACGGACGCATAAGCTTCGTCAATCGCGCCGCGCGCTTGCTGTCGGGGGGCGCGGCCGGCAATCTGGAGGATGTCGCGTGCTTCAGGGGAGAGGCGGCCGCGACGATCCTTGCCTTGCCGATCGGCGGCCGGCAGCTGCTCACCCTCGCCGACGGCCGGGCGATGCTGGTCTGGGTCGGCGCCTTCTCGACACCCGATGGCGGGCCGCAGCGTCTGGTATCGGCCCAGGCGGTGGCCGGCGAGCTCGACGCGATCCAAATCGGCGCCTGGCATTCGATGACCCGCGTTCTCGCCCACGAAATGATGAATTCGCTGACCCCGATCGTCTCGCTCTCCGAGAGCCTGATCGGGCGCGAGAGGAGCGGCGCCGGCATCGATACGGCCGCGCTCGAAACGATCGGACGACAAAGCCGCCACCTGCTGAGCTTCGTCGAACGCTATCGCGCCATTGCCGATCTCCCTGCGCCCAAGCGCACGCCGCTCGATCCGGCCCTCTTCCTGGCCGACATCGATGCTCTGGCAGGCCGCGATTTGCGCGCGCGGGGCATCGCCTTCTCGGCAGCGCTGAACGCGTCCCGCGTGACGGCTCAGGCGGATGCGGCGCTTCTACGCCAGGCCGTGCTGAACCTCGTGCGCAATGCCGCGGACGCCGTCGCGGGAACGGCCGAAGCAAGAATCGGGCTCGCTTGCGTCGGCGAGGGCGATGAGGTCCGTTTCGAGGTCAGCGACAACGGTCCCGGCATCGGCCCGGACCGGCTCGAAGAGATTTTCGTACCCTTCTTCACCACCAAGGAGAACGGCGCCGGGATCGGCCTGACGCTCGCCCGCCAGATCGCCCTCGCCCATGGCGGACAGGTGAATGCGCGGCGCAATGCGGCGTCCGGCATGACGTTCGTGCTGACCATCGGCGGGCAGGCCTAGCCGAAGGCTCGCGCGGGCCCAGACCGGGAGCGGCAAGCTCAGCGCGGCCGCAACTTCTCTGTGGGGCCTGCGACCATCATGGCACCGGATCACCGCCGCCCTCCGCCGCCCCGGTCACCTCAAGATTCCCCGTCCAAACGTACAGGCCAGCGTTTTCGCCATCCGTGATGCGGAGCCAGGTTCGCCCAAGCGCATCGTCCGCCGTCGTACCGACCAAGATCGTGCCTGGGCGAAGGGTGCGAACTCTCCGGCCCTCTGTCGTGGCCGCTTCACGGACGTTGGCAGGCTCCGTCACGCTATAGGTTTGTTTCCGAGGAACGTTTTCGGGAGCGCCGGGGAGGCGGTCATTGGCACTGCAAAATGCGACGAATATGAGGACCACGAATATCAGGACAACCACAGTCGCGACGACACCGACAGACATGTCCAGCCGAGCTTCGCTTTCGTCAGCGCTCTCCGCTTGAGGTCCCAGGAAGTCATGGGTTTCTCCGGAGTCCGTCTCCGAGCCGGGCTCATCCGAGCCCCAGACTCGGTGAGCCTCAAGCTCGTGGAGCGGACCATCCACGATCGAAGGAACAGCTCCAGGCTCGGGAGCGACCGGCGCCGGAATCGTGTCGGTCCGCAGCGACTCGGGCCGCGATGCCGGATCGAGCTCGTCGAAGAGCGAACGCAACTCCGGAACCTCCGCG
>DASQKE010000252.1:0-2982 GCA_035630675.1 Allosphingosinicella sp. | reverse complement strand
TGTTGCCCCGTCCGTCGAGCACCGATTGAAGCCCTGATGTCATCGCCGCGAGCAGCTTCTGGCTCTCGCTGACGGGAAGATTGGATCCCTGCGTGGCCTCGATGATCGATGCCATGAGGCGGGCGCTGTTGAGGAGCGCATCGTCGACGGCAGCGACGGCGTTCTTTGTGTCGGCGGCCACGACGGGGCCGGCGCCCGGGCGAAAATTGAGCATGAATCATCTCCTTCAAGCCGGCGGACCGGCATGGTGTTGAGCTTCGGCAATGATGAAACTGTCAGCTGAAGGTCTGGAAGAGCCCGGCGATCAGGAGAGCGAGAGCTACCACGATCGATGCCGAAATCACGGCCACCAGCAATGCTTGGTACGTCTTCTGAGACCAGTTCAGGTCATGAAAGCCTCCCCCGACCGGTGGAGGGCGGACCCAGCTGAGCCATCCCGTCGTTCCGGTCGAAGCCATTTGAGACTCCGGCCCGCAGTCGGCAAGCCTCGCCGATGGTGATCCTAATTTTCGGGATAGCTCCGACGCCACGAGAATCCTGGCGGCTTCGCGCCTGCTGGTGACGCCGAGCCGCGCCATCGAGGTCTTGACGTAGGTGTCGACCGTCTGAGGCGTCAGGCCCAGCGCCTTCGCGATCTCCTTCGACGACATTCCCTGCGCTACGAGCCGCAGACAGGCTTTCTGTCCATCCGACAATGTCATGCTGGATTCAGGCAAACTCGAGCTCCGCGGGTCGCAACGCTGGTAAGCCGTTATAGGCGCCTCGGACAGGGGCTGTGGAGTCGCCGCGGTCAGAACCGTGGGACAGGGTGTTCCGCGGGGACCTGCGTCCAGCCTTAGAGCTTCTCGGTCAGCTCCGGGACGATCTTGAACAAATCGCCGACCAGGCCGATGTCGGCGACCTGGAAGATCGGAGCGTCCTCGTCCTTGTTGATCGCGACGATGGTCTTCGAATCCTTCATTCCGGCGAGGTGCTGGATCGCGCCGGAAATGCCGATCGCGATATAGACTCCCGGCGCGACGATCTTGCCGGTCTGGCCGACCTGATAGTCGTTGGGTGCATAGCCGGCATCGACCGCGGCGCGGCTGGCCCCGACCGCGGCGCCGAGCTTGTCGGCCAGCGGATCGATCAAGGCGTGGAACTGCTCGGACGAGCCCAATGCGCGGCCGCCGGACACGATGATGTTGGCGCTGGTCAGCTCGGGCCGCTCCGAATGCGCGACCTGCTGGCCGACGAAGCTCGACAAATCCTGGGCGGCCGCGGCGGGGACCGCCTCGATCGCGCCCGATCCGCCCTCGCGCGCCGCCTTCTCGAACGCGGTGCCGCGCACAGTGATCACCTTCTTCGCGTCGGACGAGCGCACCGTCGCGATCGCATTGCCGGCATAGATCGGGCGGGTGAAGGTATCTTCGCCTTCGACCGAGAGGATGTCCGAGATCTGCATCACGTCGAGCAAAGCCGCGACCCGCGGCGCGACGTTCTTCCCGGTCGTCGTCGAGGAGGCGAGGAAGGCGTCGTGATGCTCCATCAGCGAGGCGACCAAGGGCGCGACATTCTCGGCGAGCTGGTGCTCGAGCGAAGGATTGTCCGCGACATGGACCTTGCCGACGCCCGCGACCTTCGCCGCCTGCGCGGCGACCCCACCGACGCCCGCGCCGGCGACGAGCAAATGGACCTCGCCGAGCCTGGCGGCCGCGGTGACGGTCGCCAAAGTCGCGTCCTTGAGCTGGCCTTCCTCATGCTCGACCAGAACCAGCGTCTTCATCCGACCACTCCCGTCTCGCGCAATTTGTCGATCAGTTCGTCGACCGAGCCGACCTTGATTCCCGCGGTCCGTTTCGGCGGCTCGACCACCTTGAGAATCGTCAGTCGCGGCGCGACGTCGACGCCGTAATCCTCCGGAGTCTTCTGGACGAGCGGCTTCGATTTCGCCTTCATGATGTTGGGCAGCGAGGCATAGCGCGGCTCGTTGAGCCTCAAGTCGGTCGTAACCACCGCCGGCAGCTTCAGCCGCACCGTCTCGAGCCCGCCGTCGACCTCGCGGGTGACGGCGACCGACTCGCCCTCGACCTCCACCTTGGACGCGAAGGTGCCCTGGCCCCAGCCGAGCAAGGCCGCAAGCATCTGGCCGGTCTGGTTCGAATCGTCGTCGATCGCCTGCTTGCCGAGCACGACCATACCGGGCTGCTCCTCCTCCGCGATCTTCGCCAGGATCTTGGCCACCGCCAGCGGCTCGACCTCGGCATCGGTGACGACCAGGATCGCCCGGTCGGCGCCCATGGCGAGCGCGGTCCGCAAGGTCTCCTGCGCCTTGAGCGGCCCGATCGAGACCGCGACGATCTCGCTCGCCGCCCCTTTCTCCTTGAGCCGGATCGCCTCCTCGACGGCGATCTCGTCGAACGGGTTCATGCTCATCTTGACGTTGGCGAGGTCGACGCCAGTCCCGTCCGCCTTGACCCGCGGCTTGACGTTGAAATCGATCACCCGCTTCACGGGGACTAGGAGTTTCATTCGCTTGCTCCGAAGAGAAATGTGGCGGTCAACGCAAAACCGCCAGGGCTGAGCCTGTCGAAGTCCGGGACGCAGAGGGCTGCAAACCGCCCTTCGACAGGCTCAGGACTAGCGGTGACGGGTCGCTTCCGCACTGCCTACGCCGCTTCCTTGACCGCGGCGACGATCTTTCGCGCCGCGTCGCCGAGATCGTCGGCCGGCACGATGGCGAGGTTGGACTGGGCCAGGATCGCCTTGCCTTCCTCGACGTTCGTCCCCTCGAGCCGCACCACCAGGGGGACCTTGAGGTCGACCTCGCGCGCGGCGGCGATGATGCCGTCGGCGATGATGTCGCAGCGCATGATGCCGCCGAAGATGTTGACCAGGATGCCCTTCACGGCGGGGTCGCTGAGGATGATCTTGAAGGCCGCGGTGACCTTCTCCTTGGAGGCGCCGCCGCCGACGTCGAGGAAGTTGGCCGGCTCGGCGCCG
>DASQKE010000251.1:0-12203 GCA_035630675.1 Allosphingosinicella sp. | reverse complement strand
GTCAGGATCGGGCGAGGTTTCGAGCGAGAAATTGGTTGCCGCGCCCCAGAAGGGCACCGTCGAGCCGTTGACGTTGAAGAAGCCGATTCGCGGATTCGCCGGTCCCGGCGTCTGCCCGTTGTCCGGCACTTCGGTGAAGGTCAGAGGGGCGATGTCGGAGATGAGCTGGAAGTTCCTCGCCAGCGCCTGGCGCTCGTCCGTCGAGAAGGGACTGAAGTTCGGCCACGAGCCCAGATGCGGCGCGGGCGCGGCATAATAAGCATAGTTGATCGGCGACTGCGCCGACCAGGCCAGGCGGTCGCGGGTCAGGTGCGCTGCGATCTGTTCGACCGTCCAGACTGGCTTGGGCATTCCGGCCGCTCCTCCCCGAGCGTGCCGAAAGCGTATCAGATCAGCCGCTTATGGCAATGTCGCCGCTTGCGAACCTCGCACCGCCCGCCACAGGCCCAGTCCGATCAGCGCGAGCCCCGTGGCGACCGAGGTCCAGAACAAGGCCGCGCGCGCTCCCTCTCCCCAGGTCGGCCAGAGCAAGGCCGCCGTCGCCGCCGCCCAAGCGATGGCCAGCGCCGGCAGCGCCGCGCCGAAATCGCGCACCCGGAACGGATGGACGAACGTCACCGACGTGAAGGACGACAATGCGAGCACAGCCACCACGGCCGCGCCCGCTTCCGGCGAGGTTCCGATCACCCAGAGGTAGAAGGCGACGAGGTTCCACAGCGCCGGAAAGCCGCGGAAATAATTGTCCTCGGTTTTCATGTCGGAGCGGGCGAAATGGTAGAGCGCCGAATATTGGATCAAAGCGGCGAGCGGCAGCGCCCAGGCGTCCGGCACCAGCCCCGCCCGCCAGATGAACAAAGTCGGCACGAACACATAGGTCAGATAATCGACGATGAGGTCGAGCGCGGCGCCGTCGAAGCCCGGCGTGCGCTCCTTGACCTTGACCGCGCGGGCCAAAGTCCCGTCGATGCCGTCGACGGCGAGCGCGCACAGCAGCCACAGCAGGGCGAGGCGCCAGCGCTCGTCGAGCACCGCGTCGAGCGCGAGCAGGGCGAACAGGGCGCTGCTCGCGGTCAATGCGTGCACCGCCCAGGCGGGCGCCGACCGGGCCGCCGCCGCTCCGCGCCTTTGCCGACTCTGCTCCTCGATCGGGCTCATCTCAGCCCTCTAGCGCCGGATCGTCGGCCGGGTCGATGTCGCCGTGCCGCGAGCGCAGGGCGAGGCCGAGCATGGCGATGCCGGTCGCGAGCATGCTGATCGCGACGAAATTGGTCAGCACCGCCCCCGAGCGATCCGGCCAGCGGTTTCCCGAAATGATCGAGACGATCGCCGCGAGCGGCGCGCCTGCGAACAGGATGCCGCCGAGCACGAGGTCGACCAAAGCGCGGGCGAGCACCCAGACGCGCACTTCGCCCCCCGACAGAAAGGCCGCGACGATCGCCCCGGCGGCACGGACGAGCAGGCAGGTGATCGCGACGAACAAAAGGGGATAGGCATCCGGGCTGAGCAGGATCAGCAAGGCGGCCCCCATCGCGACCGCGCCGAGCAGCACCTCGATCCGCCGCACGGCGCGTCGCCGCCGCGCGATCGAGCACGCCACTTCGAGCGCCCCCGCCGCGAGCAGGACCCAGCCGGTGAGGTGCGCGTTGGGCCCGATCGAGCTGTTGGGCACGAGCAGCAGCCCGATCGCGAGCAGCACGATCCCGGTCGCCGAGGCGATCACCCAGCGGTTGGCGTTGCGCAGGGTCACGCCGGAACGAGCGTCCTTCGCCCGATATTGTTCCGCCTGCGGCACGCTCACGACCGCCCCAACATGGCCGCGCGCGCGGCGCGATAGAGGCGTACCACATCGTCGACGGGCAGCGCCTCGATCCGCGCGCCATTGCCCTCCATCGTCTCGGCGGCGAACATCGAATTGATCACCGCCTCCTCGGTCGCCTCGACGACCGCCTCGAACAAGGGCGAGACGCGGCCGTTGGGGAGCTCCTCGACCGGCCCGGCGGCGGCCCGGCGCCGCGCCGTCCGCCGCACGCCATCATGAGTCGAAAAGGCGACAGCATAATCGCCCGAGCCGTTGGTGACCGGCGATCCGGTGCGGGCGATGCCAAGGAAGGCGCGGCGCGCCAGCCGCGTCAGGTTGCGGTCGGAGAGCGGCGCGTCGGTGGCGACGACCACGATCACCGAGCCGTCGCCGTCCGCGGAGTGCAGCTTGGTCCTCAGATAATGCCGCCCGAGCAGCTGGCCGACGGGGATTCCGGCGACGCTGAGCACGCCGCCATAATTGGTCTGGACGAGAACGCCCAATGTCCAGCCGCCGAGCGCGGCCGGCAGCCGGCGCGAGCTCGTGCCGATACCGCCCTTCCAGCCGAACGCGCCGGTCCCGGTGCCCGCGCCGACATTGCCCTCGGCGACCGGCCCGGTCCGTGCCGCCTCGATCGCGGCCAGCGCATGGTCGCGGTTCACCCGGCGCGCGCGGACGTCGTTGAGCATGAAATCGTTGGTCTCGCCGACGATGGCGTTGACCGAGCGCACCTCCTCATTGCCGGGCTGCCGCAGCGTCCAGTCGATCGCCGCGGCCGCGGCTTCCGGGGCGGCGAGCGTGTTGGTGAGCAGGATCGGGCTTTCCACCTCGCCCAGCTCCTCGATCTGGGTCGAGCCGATGAACTTGCCGTGGCCGTTCGCGACCGCGAAGCCGGCCGGCACCTTGTCCTGGAAGACATTGCCGCCGTGCGGCAGCACTGCAGTCACGCCGGTCCGGATCGCGCTGCCCTCGATCAAGGTCAGGTGCCCGACCGCGACCCCCTCGACGTCCGTGATCGCGTTGAGCGGCCCGGGCGCGAGGATCCCGATCTCGATCCCCGCCTCCCGCGCCCGCGGCCGCTGAATTGCATTGTCCCCCGGTTCGGCCATGCCCGACGATAGGGTCAGTCCGGCGTCTCCGCCACCTCCGGCTCGGTCTGCGCCCTGAGCAGCCACAGCCCGCCGGCGACGATCAAGGCGGCGCCGGCGAAGGTCGCCGCGTCGGGCGCTTCCGCGAACCAGGCCCAGCCGATCGCGGCCGCGACGAGGAGCTGGACATAGGTCATCGGCGCCACCGCGGCGGCGTTGGCGCGCAGCACCGCCGCGAAGATCAAGGCGTGGCCGGTCGTGGCGGAAAAGGCGACGAACAGGCATTTGAGCACCACATCCGCGCTTGGCGCCCCGATCCGGAACGGCGCTCCGCCAGAGTGGTGGAGCAGCGCCGCCACCGCGATCAGCAGCGGGGCCGCGATGGCGGCGAGCACGAACTGCATCGCCAGCAGCGGCGCGTCGCCCGCCGTCATCCGGTTCAGCATCATCAGCCACGACATGCCGAGCGCCGCCCCGAGCGGGTAGAGCGCGACCGCTCCCAGCTCGGTGACGTTCGGCCGCAGCACCACCAGCACGCCGGCGAAGGCGAGCAAAGTCGCCAGCCACACCGCCGGCGGCGAGCGCTCCTTCAACACCAAAGGCGCCAGCATCGCGGTGATGACCGGGCTGGTGAACTGGATCGCGGTCGCGTCGGCGAGCGGCATCGCCATCACGCCCATGAAGAAGCAGATCGTCGCCAGCGCCACTGCCGCGCCTCGCCCGAAATGCAGCCCGAGCCGCGGCGCCGTCAGCCCCGCGCGGCCGTATTTCACCAGCACCACGGCCGCCAGCCCGAGCGCGCCGAACGCATAACGCAACGCCGCGACCGCGGTCCCCGGCCAGTCGCCGGCCATCGACTTCACCACCGCGTCCCCCACCGAGAGCATGGCGAAGCCGGCAAGCGCGAGCAGGAGGGAAAAACGGCGGGTCCGGGGAAGCACGGCCGAGCCCCTGCGGGCGCGTTAGCCGATTGTCAAAGTTTCCGGCTTATTCACCCAGTTCGAAGACCGGTTTGATGGCGAGGGCGCGGGCAGCATGAGTGCATTTGGCAGGCGGAGTGGTTCGAGCGGCGGCAGCGGGGCGCGCCCCAGCTTCGGCGTCGCGCGTCCGATGAAGGGCGGGGTCGCTTTGGGCGGCCCGGTTTCGTCCGACCCGCTCGAAGGCGGCGACCAGTTCCCGCCGCTCGAATCACTGGACGCGGACGACGATTTCGGCGCGCCCACGCCGGGTGCGCGCGGCGGCGACGCGATGGCGCGCCTCGCCGACCGCCAGGCCCAGTCGGGCGAGCAGGGCAACAGCCGCGTCGAGGGCTTCGAAGCCTCGATCCACCGCATCAAGGAGCAGGTTCTCCCCCGCCTCCTCGAGCGCGTCGATCCCGAAGCCGCGGCGACCCTTTCCAAGGACGAGCTCGCCGAGGAGTTCCGCCCGATCATCGGCGAGGTCCTCGCCGAGCTCAAGATCAACCTCAATCGCCGCGAGCAGTTCGCGCTCGAAAAGGTGCTGGTCGACGAATTGCTCGGCCTCGGCCCGCTCGAGGAATTGCTGAACGACCCCGAGATCAGCGACATCATGGTCAACGGGCCGAACCAGACCTTCATCGAGAAGCGCGGCAAGCTCCAGCTCGCCCAGATCCAGTTCCGCGACGAGGAGCATCTGTTCCAGATCGCCCAGCGGATCGTCAACAAGGTCGGCCGCCGCGTCGATCAGACCACCCCGCTCGCCGACGCGCGCCTCCAGGACGGCAGCCGCGTCAACGTCATCATCCCGCCCTTGTCGCTGCGCGGCACCGCCATCTCGATCCGTAAATTCTCGGAAAAGCCGATCACGCTCGACATGATGAAGGGCTTCGGCTCGATGTCGGACAAGATGGCGACCTGCCTCAAGATCGCCGGCGCCAGTCGCATGAACGTGATCATCTCGGGCGGCACCGGCTCGGGCAAGACAACGATGCTGAACGCCCTCTCCAAGCTGATCGACCCGGGCGAGCGCGTTATCACCATCGAGGACGCGGCCGAGCTTCGCCTGCAGCAGCCGCACTGGCTGCCGCTCGAGACCCGCCCGCCCAATCTCGAGGGCCAGGGCGCGATCACCATCGGCGATCTCGTCATCAACGCGCTGCGCATGCGGCCCGACCGCATCATCCTGGGCGAGATTCGCGGCCGCGAGTGCTTCGATCTGCTGGCGGCGATGAACACCGGCCATGACGGCTCGATGGCGACCTTGCACTCCAACTCCCCGCGCGAATGCCTCGCGCGCATGGAGAACATGGTGATGATGTCGGACATCAAGGTGCCGAAGGAAGCCATCTCGCGCCAGATCGCCGACTCGGTCGATCTCATCGTCCAGGTCAAGCGCCTGCGCGACGGCTCGCGCCGCACCACCAACATCACCGAGGTGATCGGAATGGAGGGCGACGTCATCGTCACCCAGGAATTGTTCAAGTTCGAATATCTGGACGAGACTCCAGACGGCAAGATCATCGGCGAATATCGCTCGATGGGCCTGCGCCCCTACACGCTCGAAAAAGCCAAGATGTTCGGCTTCGACCAGCCCTATCTGGAGTCGTGCCTCTAAGTTGTCGGCCCGAATAAATCTTTAGGGCCGGAGAGCGATTTCGGAACGCGGACATTGGGCTTGCGGAACTCCCCAATTGGAGTCACTGTCCTCCATCTGCACGATGGAGGTCGCCATGAATCCGACTCGCCTCGTTGCGTTTTTACTTCTGGGTGCCAGTGGTCTCGCTGTCGGAGACGCCCCCAGCCAAGCTCAGCAGCCAATGGAGTGCCGGACGGCTCAGACCGATTCCGGACCGCGGCAGTCGCTCTGCGGGCCCCGCCCCGCCCAGGCCGCATCGAAGCCCGCGCCCGGCATCGGCACCGCCGCCGAGGCCTTTCCACCCGATTTTCGCGGTCGGATCAGCTATAGCGGGACCTATGAGGGGCGGGTGGCAAACCGCGGGCGGCCGCTACGACGGCTGGACGTCCGCAGCATCATCGCTTCCGCTACCAGCGGCAACAGCCGCGGCTATGCCGGCGGGTACACCGTCGAGATGGAAATCAACGGCAATGCCGTCACCGGCCGCTACAGCGGGACTGGCGGCATCGACAGGGGTACTTTCTCCGGCACGCGTTCCGGCAGCAACTGCCGCCTGTTCGACGATCGATCCGCCTCCGCTACCGTGGCGGAATGCACCCCTACCCGCTTTACGGGCAACGTGCGCAGCGCCGAGGGTTCGAACCCCTCGTTCAGGATCAGCTTCGAAACCCATGCCACCGCGCTTGTCGATGCCAACGTCGAGGAGGAGCGGAGACGGATCGCCGAAGCGCAAGCGGCGGAGCGTGCGCGAGCCGCTGCCGCCGCATACACTGCATTGCCTGACGCGGGACCGGCATTGACGCGCCGGCTGGACAGCCTCGCACAGACGGACTCTCGTGGCTGGGCATTCAACCGGTACGATTCCGGCAGCATGACCAGCGTGAAGATCATCGAGGGCTCGCGAAGTTCCGGCAACTTCGTGATGCAGGGCTACTATACCTACAACGGAGGCAGTCGCGGTTGGGTCATGGCAAAGATGGCCGGCGGACAACTCGAATGCATTCAATTCTGGGACTCGGTGGTCGGCTGCAGAGGTCTTCGAACGGCTGAACAGGGCCAAGCGATGCGCGATGCTGCTTTTGGTGTGATTGCCGGTGGGATGAGTAGTGATTCATCAGGGCAGTCGCGCGATTATCCTGACTCATGCCAGTTGGTTGTAACCGGAACAAACGCAGCGGGCGGCGCGGTCTACGGGAGTCGATGCTAGATTCGAACGGCGACATCTCGAAAGCTGCCTGTAGGACTTTGTCGTCAGGTGGCACTTCGCGGGGAAGGCCCATCTCCCCTCGTGGGAGAGGGAGGGGCCCATTGCGCAGCAATGGGACGGTGAGGGAGCGAAGTAGGACGCCCCTCCGAACTACCTTGACCCCACAGCGCCCCGGCGACACCCTGATCAAATGAACTGCCCTCGCCTGGCCGCGGCCGCTCTGGCCCTCGCCTCCTCCGCCGCGAGCGCCGCCGATCCTCCCGCCTCCCCTTCCGAAGAGCGCCGGATCTGCCGCGGCGGGGAGCGACAGCTCGGCACGCGCATGCGCACGCCCCGCCGTTGCCGCACGGCCGAGCAATGGCGTCAGGAGGACGAGGCGAGGGACCGCATCCCGGTCGGACTGCAGACGACGCAAGGGCAGAATGACGGCCGCGCGCCCACGCAGCCGCGCTAGCCGCGGACGGCTTACCTCGTGGGCAGCCCGGGGGCCGAAATGTTCTGGCGCTGACCGTCGTGGAACATCGAGCCCATCTGCGTCCGTTCCCGCGCCGCGTCGGCGCGCCGGATCCGCGCGACCTGATCGATGGCGGCCCGAACGTCCGGCCGCGCCATGGCCGCCGCGACTCGCCGGCCGATGCGGGGCGCCGCCGCTTCCATCATCGCCCGCACCTCGGGCGCATCGACATCGAGGCCGTTGGTGCAGTGGAGCACGCCGTCGGTCATGCTGAACTCATAGCCGTTCCAGCTTCCGGCGGGATAGGCGCAAGCCTGCTCCACCAAAGTGCGCTCAGAGGCGGTGAAGAAGGGTCCCTCGGCGCGCAGCGCTTCGACCAGCGCCAGATCGAGGCGGGCCTCCGCGCGCTGCAAGTTCCGCGAATCGGCCCGCGCCGCCGCCGGCGACGCCGCCACCATCGCGGCCGTGAGCGCCGCACCACCGATTAGCCAACGCCCGATCATCCCTGTCTCCTGTCAACGCCCTGCGATGACGCCATTTTCGACATGAATGCGGGATGAACTCCGGGCGATTACCGCCGCCGCGCCCGCTCCGTTTCCTCGACCGCGCGCTCGGCTTCGCGGACCGCCCGCTCCGCCGCCGCCTCGGCGTCCCGGATGGCGCGCCGGAGCTCGGGATCGGTCAGCGCACGGGCCGCAGCCTGCTGGGCCTCGCGAATCCGCGGCTCGGCGTCGCGCATCGCCCGCTCCGCCTCGCGCGCCGCTTGGCGTGCGATCTCGGCATGATCGACGGAACGCATCGCGACCTCGGTTGCCCTCTGCGTGATCCGTTCGATCTCGCCTTCGATGTCGGCCCGCGCCATCACTTCGGAAACGCGGCGCTCGATCCGCGGTCCCGCCGCCTCCATCACCCGCCGCAGCTCCGGCGAATCGACCCGGCGGCCGTCGCGGCAGACGAACGAGCGATCCGACATATTCGCCTCGAACCCGTCCCAGCTCCCCGGGGAATAGCCGCAGGCCCGCTCGATCACGGCCCGCTCCTCGGCCGTGAAGAACGGCCCGCTTTCGCGCAGCGCCGCCTGGATCCGGGCGCCGAGCCGCTCGCCCGCCGCCTCGGCGCCTGCCTCGGCCGCGCGCACGCCGCTCCGATCGGGCTCATGCGCCGCCACCGCCGATCCCGACGCCGCCAGCGCCAGTGCCGCCGCCATCCCCGCCGCGGCGACACCTGCCGCTCCGAATATTGAACGAGTCATCATGGCCGTCTCCTCCCGTCGCGTAACGTGCTACAATTGTGGCACCTGCGGCTGAACGGCGGATGAATGCCGACGATCGGCCGGGTGACGGGGCCGCGGCGGTCAGATGTTCAGCGCAAGCCCGGCCAGTCCGAGCGCCGCGAAGAAGGCGAGCACCGAGATGAGCTGCCACGGCATCCACCCGACCCGGTCGAGGTGGCGGCGGCGGTTCCTCGCCCAGTCGGCGGCGGCGGCGAGCAGCGCCAGCGCGGCGGCGGCGCCGGCCGCGGCGAAGGCGGCGGCTTGCGCGCTCATTGCGGGTTCGTCATGGGCATCGTCGCATACATGTAGGGAAAGGACGACCATGCGCCAGACCAGCCGCCACCTCTTCGCCTCCGCGCTCGCCGCCGCCGCGCTCGCCGGTTGCACTTCGGGCGCCGGCTCGGAGCCTGCGGCGGTCTCCGCCGAGCAGCGCACCGCGCTCGCGGCCGCGATCGGGGCGCCGACGCGGACGCCGGCCAACGTCCTGCGCGACCGCTATCGCCACCCGCTTGAAACCCTCTCCTTCTTCGGCGTCCGCCCGTCCGACACGGTGGTCGAGATCTGGCCGGGCGGCGGCTGGTATACCGAAATCCTGGCCCCCTATGTTGGCCAGGGAGGCGGCACCTATTGGGCGGCCGGCCTCAACGACGCGCAGCTCGCCGGCGTGCGCCGGCTGATCGCGGCGAACGCTTCGCTCTACGGCCATGCGCGCCTCGCGACCTTCCCCACGTTCGAGCCGGGCGCGACCGCGGTGCCGGACGGTTCGGCCGACGTCGTCCTCACCTTCCGCAACGTCCACAATTGGCGGATGGGCTATCAGCGGCCGGGCAATGCCGATTATGCGGCCGAGGCGTTCGCGCAGATGTTCCGGATGTTGCGGCCCGGCGGGACCCTCGGAGTCGTCGACCATCGCCTGCCCGAAGGCGCCAGCGACGAGCGCGAGCGGACCAGCGGCTACATCAAGGTGTCGACCGTGCGGCGGCTCGCCGAGGCGGCGGGCTTCCGCCTCGTCGCCTCGTCGGAGGTCAACGCCAATCCGGCCGACTCGGCCGACTGGCCGAACGGCGTCTGGACGCTGCCGCCGGCGCTGCGCCTCGGCGAGCAGGACCGCGCCCGCTACCTCGCCATCGGCGAAAGCGACCGCATGACCCTGAGATTCGTCAAGCCGCGATGACATCGGATCGAAGTAATAACTCGATTCGAAGGATCAGCCGCCGAGCCGGTCCAGCTTCGCCTGCATCGCGGCCAGTTGCGAGCGCAGTTCGGCGAGCTCGTCCTTCTGGTCGTCCCCGGCCGCCGGTTCGGCACGGGGGGCCGGAGCCGCTCCCGGCACCGCCCCTGCGAACATCTCCATGTTGCGGCGCGCAATCTCGGCGAACGGATTGGCGGCGAGCGCGCCCGCCATCGCGTCGGAAAGCTGCGAGCGATTGCGCTGGAACGCTTCGAGGCTGGCTTCGAGATATTGCGGCACCGCGGCCTGCATCGAATTGCCGTAGAGGCCGATCAGCTGGCGCAGGAAGTTGACCGGCAGCATGGTGGCGCCGCGGGCCTCTTCGTCCATGATGATCTGGGTCAGGACGGCGTGGGTGATGTCGTCGCCCGATTTGGCGTCGACCACTTTGAACTCGCGTTTCTGGCGGACCATCTCGGCGAGATGCTCGAGCGTGATGTAGCTCGAGCTTTCGGTGTTATAGAGGCGGCGGTTCGCATATTTCTTGATGGTGACGACCGTGTCGCCGGATCCGGACGCCGCCATGGAGAGTCCCTCATTGGATGAAGCGTCCACTCTAGCACCGAAGCTTTCCGCACCGCAACATCGGCCGCGGCCGCTGCCCTTGTTCCTCGAATTGCTGCGCCGCGAAACGATGGGCACGCCCGAGCGGACCAAGCGGGCGCTGGAGGGGCTGAGACGCTATCAGGACTTTCCGCGCGAGGCGGTCCGCGAGGTCATGCCGGCAGTGGCCGAGACGCGCGGCGCGGCGGTGCGGGACTATGGCGGGACCGGCGCGCCGGTCCTGTTCGTCCCGTCGCTGATCAACCCACCGGGCGTGCTCGACCTTTCGGAGGAGAAGTCGCTGCTGCGCTGGCTCGCCGGGCGGGGCCACCGCGTGCTGCTGCTCGACTGGGGCTGGCCGGACGAAGCGCGCGCGGGCCTCTCGGTGGCCGGCCATGTCGAGGAGATCGCGCTGCCGCTGATCCGCGGCCTCGGCGCGCCGCCGGCCCTGGTGGGCTATTGCCTCGGCGGGACGATGGCGCTGGGCGCAGCGCGGGCGGTGGGCGCTCCGGCGGTGGCCGCGATCGCCGCGCCGTGGCGCTTTTCGGGCTTTCCGGACGAGGCGCGTACCAGGCTCGCGAGCCTCTGGACCGGCGCGCAGCCCACGCTCGGGACGCTCGGCGTGCTGCCGATGGAGGTGCTGCAAAGCGCCTTCTGGACCCTGGATCCCGCCCGCACCGTCGCCAAGTTCGAGGCATTCGCGGGCGCCGAGGGCGACAAGGCGCGCGAGTTCGTGGCTCTCGAGGACTGGGCCAATGACGGCCCTCCACTCGCCGCCGCCGCCGCGCGCGAGCTGTTCGAGGGCTTCTTCGCCGAGGACAGGACCGGGCGCGGGGAGTGGCAGGTAGCGGGCAGGGCGGTCGAACCGAGCGCTCTCCCCTGCCCGGTTCTCGACATCGTCTCGACGGTCGACCGCATCGTGCCCGCGGCGAGCGCGGCTGCGACCGGCGAGCGCCTGGAGCTCGCGCTCGGCCATGTCGGCATGGTCGTCGGAAGCCGCGCCCGCGAGGCGCTTTGGAAGCCGCTGGACGTCTGGCTTTCCCGCAACGCAGCAAACTGCTAGGCGCCCCCACACCGCTAGGGCTGAGCCTGTCGAAGCCCGGTTCGCGCGCTCGAAGCCGCCCTTCTACAGGCTCAGGGCTAGCGGTGAAAGAAGGAGTTCATCCATGACCGACGTCGTCATCACCGCCGCCAGGCGCACGCCGGTCGGCTCGTTCCTCGGGGCGTTCGCGACGACGCCCGCGCACGAGCTCGGCCGGGTCGCGATCGAGGCCGCTTTGGCCGAAGCCGGCGTCGCGCCGGACGAAGTGTCGGAGGTGATCCTCGGCCAGGTGCTGACCGGCGCCCAGGGCCAGAATCCGGCGCGCCAGGCCGCGATGGCCGCGGGCATACCGAAGGAGGTGCCCGCCTGGGGCGTCAACCAGGTCTGCGGCTCGGGCCTGCGCGCCGTCGCGCTCGCATCGCAAGCGATCCAGACCGGAGACGCCACCATCGTCGTCGCCGGCGGCCAGGAGTCGATGAGCCTGTCGACGCATGCCCAGCATCTGCGCGGCGGCACCAAGATGGGCGACCTCGGCCTGGTCGACACGATGATCATGGACGGGCTCACCGACGCCTTCAACGGCTATCATATGGGGATCACCGCCGAGAATCTCGCCGAGCAATATCAGGTCACCCGCGACGATCAGGACGCCTTCGCCACCGCCTCCCAGAACAAGGCCTCCCGCGCCCGCGCCGAAGGCCGCTTCAGGGACGAGATCGCCCCGGTCACGCTCAAGACCCGCAAGGGCGAGACCATCGTCGACCAGGACGAATATATACGCGACGGCGTCGAGCAATCGGGGCTTGCGGGCCTGCGCCCCGCCTTCCGCAAGGACGGCACCGTCACCGCCGGCAACGCCTCGGGCCTGAACGACGGCGCCGCCGCGCTCGTCGTCATGAGCCGCGAGGAAGCCGAGCGCCGCGGCGCCACGATCCTCGCCCGCATCGCAAGCTGGGCCTCGGCCGGAGTCGA
>DASQKE010000250.1:0-3534 GCA_035630675.1 Allosphingosinicella sp. | reverse complement strand
GAGCAGGCGGGTCAGCATCGCCTCCATCTTGTGCCCGAGGAGACGCATCAGCGGCCCGGCGGCGAGCAGGGCGAGCAAGGTGATGACGAGCACGGCGGCGAGCGCGGCGAACACGACCAGCGTCTGCTCGAGCCCCTCGCTGCGTCCGACAATCAGCATCACCGAGGCGATCGAGCCCGGGCCGGCGATCATCGGTATTCCCATCGGGAAGACCGCGATGTCGTCGCTCTCGGGCGCCGCGTCGACCTCGCGGGCGCGGTTCTCGCGGCGGGCGGTGCGGCGCTCGAACACCATGTCGAGCGCAATCATGAACAGCATGATCCCGCCCGCGATCCGGAAGGCGGGCAGGCCGATGCCGAGGACTTCGAGCAGCTCCTCGCCGAGCAGGCCGAAGAAGATGAGGATGCCGCCCGCGATCAGCACCGAGCGGACCGCCATCGAGCGCCGCTCGGACGGCGACGCCTCCCGCGTCAGGCTCGCGAAGATCGGCGCGCAGCCCGGCGGATCGATGATCACGAACAAAGTGACGAACGCCGAGACGAAGAGGGCGCCGAGCTCGTTCATTGGAGCTGGGCCGCGTGCAAAGAATGCGGCGCCATGGCCTCGCTCGTCCCGAGCGAAGTCGAGGGGCGCACGCTCGGACTCTGTGCCGCGCCCCTCGACTGCGCTCGGGACGAACGGATGTCGGGGTTGCTCACAACCCCTCCGGCGGTGAGAGTCCCGCTCTTGCATGCGCAGCCACCAGGGTGTTCCTGAGCAGCACCGCGATGGTCATCGGGCCGACGCCGCCGGGGACCGGACTGATCGCGCCGGCGACCTCGCTCGCGCTCGCAAAATCGACGTCGCCGGCGAGGCGGCCGTCGACGCGGTTGATGCCGACGTCGATCACGGTGGCGCCGGGCTTCAGCCAGTCGCCCTTGACCATCTCCGGCCGGCCGACGGCAGCGACGACGATGTCGGCCCGGCGGACGACCTCGGGCAGGTCCCGGGTGCGGCTGTGGGCGATCGTGACTGTGCAGCTTTCGCGCAGCAGCAATTGCGCCATCGGCTTGCCGACGATGTTGGAGCGGCCGATCACCACCGCGTCGAGCCCGGCGAGGTCGCCGAGCCTTTCCTTGAGCAGCATCAGGCAGCCCAAGGGCGTGCAGGGGACCAGGGCCTCCTCGCCGACCGCGAGGCGGCCCACATTGACCGGGTGGAAGCCGTCGACGTCCTTGGCCGGATCGATCGCCTCGATCACCTTCCTGTCGTCGATGCCGGGGGGGAGCGGGAGCTGGACGAGAATGCCGTCGACGCTTTCGTCCTCGCTGAGCCGGCGGACCAGGGCGACAAGCTCATCCTGCGAGGCGGTTGCCGGCAGGCGGTGCTCGAAGCTCTCCATCCCGGCTTCGCGCGTCGCCTTGACCTTGGCGCGGACATAGACGTCGCTCGCCGGATCGTCTCCGACCAGCACGACCGCGAGGCCGGGCGGGCGGCCCGTTGCGCCGGCGAAGGCGGCCACCGCGGCGGCGACCCTCGCCCTGAGGCCCGCGGCGAAGGCTTTGCCGTCGATCCGCCCGGCCGCCATCAATTGCCGGCGAGCATCAGATCGGACGCGAGGCCGCCGAGCAGGATGCGCAGCGCATAGATGATCAGGAGGAGGACCAAAGGCGACAGGTCCACGCCCCCGAAATCGGGAAGGATGCGGCGGATCGGCCGGTAGAGCGGCTCGGTCAGCCGGCCCAGCGCGTAGAGCAGGTTGCGCATGAAATCGCTGTGCGTGTTGATCACGTTGAACGCGACCAGCCAGCTCAGCACCGCCTGGATGATGATGATCCAGGTCAGCACGCGCAAAAGCATGTCGACGATCCCGAACAGGGCAAGCAGCATAGAGGCTCCCGAAGCTGTGGCTCCATGTAGACGCGGGGTCGCGCCGGGGCAACGGGAGGCGGGGCCCGGTGAGAACACGCACTGAACCCACCCCCGCTAGGGCCGAGCCTGTCGAAGCCCGGGTTCGGAGCGCTGCAATCCGTCCTTCGACAGGCTCAGGGCTAGCGGTAGGGGTCTAAGGCGCAAAGCGGGGGGCTTCGGCTTCGGCCAGGATGAGTGCGAACTGCTCACGCTCGTCGGTCCACTCCTTGACCGGGCTCCAGCCGGCGGCACGCAGCAGGAGGCGGGCGTCGCGGGGGCCGTATTTGTGACTGTTCTCGGTGTGGATGGTCTCGCCCGCCCGCATCGCGAAGGCGCGCCCATCGACGAAAAACGCCACGTCGCGAACCGCCTCCAGGTGCATCTCGATCCGGCTGATCGGATCGTTCCAGAGCGCGCGGTGGCGGAAGCCGTCGACGGGGATCGTGCCGCCCAGCTCGGCATTGATCCGGTGGAGGAGGTTGAGGTTGAACAGCGCCGTCACCCCCGCCGCGTCGTCATAGGCGCGGAGCAAAGTCTCGACCTCCTTCACCCGGTCCATGCCGATCAGGAGATAGGAGCCGATGCCGAGCGCCTGCTTCATCGCGCGCAGCAGATCGACGGCGGTGCGCGCGATCATGTTGCCGATCGTCGAGCCGGGGAAGAAGCCGAGCTTCGGCTCCCGCGCCACCCGCGCCGGGATCGGAATGCTGGCCATGAAATCCGCCTCGACCGGGTGAACCGCGAGGTCGGGGAACTCGGCGGCGAGCGCCCGCGCGGATTCGCGCAGGAAGTCGCCGCTGATGTCGATCGGGACGTAGGCCGAAGGACAGACGCGGCGCAGCAGGATCGGCGTCTTGGCGGCCGAGCCGGCGCCGAACTCGACCACCGCATGGCCCGCGCCGACGATCTCGGCGACCTCGCCGCAATGCGCCTCGAGCAGGGCCATGTCGCAGCGGGTGAGATAATATTCGGGGAGCCTGGTAATCTCCTCGAACAGTTCGGAGCCCCGGCGGTCGTAGAGCCAGCGGGCGGGGATCGCGCGGTTCGACAGAGCGAGGCCGGCGAGGACGTCCTCGCGGAAGGCGGGATCGGCGAGCTTCGGACGCTCCACCTCAGCCGCTCCTCGCGAGGCGGAGGCCCGAGAACATCCAGCGCTGGTGGGGATAGAAGAAGTTGCGGTAGCTGGCCCGCAGGTGGCCGCGCGGGGTGGCGCAGGAGCCGCCGCGCAGCACCATCTGCGAGCACATGAACTTGCCGTTATACTCGCCGACCGTGCCTTCGGCGGGCGCGAAGCCGGGATAGGGAAGATAGGCGCTTCCAGTCCATTCCCAGCAGTCGCCGAACAATTGCAGGTCGCCGGCAGCGGCCGCGGGCTTCGGGCGGACCGGACCGGCGCGGTCGAGCTGGTTGCCGCCCAAAGGATCGCGCGCGGCCGCTGCCGCCTCCCATTCGGCTTCGGTGGGCAGGCGGGCGCCGGCCCAGCGGGCAAAAGCGTCGGCCTCGTAGAAACCGATGTGGCAGACCGGCGCGGCGGGATCGAGCGGCCGGACGCCGTCGAGGCCGAAGCGCGCCTGGGCGCCGTCTCGTTCCAGCCAGTAGAGCGGCGCGGCGATCCGCTCGCGGCGGACCCAGTCCCAGCCGTCG
>DASQKE010000249.1:0-2269 GCA_035630675.1 Allosphingosinicella sp. | reverse complement strand
CAGGCGGTGCGGGTGCGCGAGCTGCGCCGCCTCTACGGCGTGCGCGGCGCAGAGCTCGCGCTCGTCGCCAACGCCGCGGCGCGCAGGACCGGCTCCCAAAGCGTCGCTTATTACTATCAGGCGGGCCAGTCGCGGACGCTGCCCGGGCTGCGCTCCGAGCTCGACGCGATCGCCGCCGCGGAGCGCGCGACGCTGCAGCGGCGGATGGCCGAGACCCGAACCTTTACCGCGCAGGCGGACCGGCTGACCGGCTGGCTCGGCTGGCTCGCCGTGGTCATCGGCCTCGGCGCGATCCTGCTCGGCCTGTTCGCATGGCGCGCGATCACCGAGCGGGTCCTCGCCCGGCACGAAGCGGAGAGCGAGGCGAGCCGCGCGTCGCTGCTCGAGCAGGCCGTCGAGGAGCGCACCCGCGAGCTCAGGGAGGCGAACGAGCGCCTCCGCTCGGAAGCGCAGGAGCGCGCCGCCGCCGAGGACAAGCTGCGGCAAGTCCAGAAGATGGAGGCGGTCGGCCAGCTCACCGGCGGCATCGCCCACGACTTCAACAACATGCTCGCCGTGATCGTCGGCGGGCTCGACCTCGCCCGGCTCAAGCTGCGCGGCCCCCGTCGCGACGTCGAATTCCACCTCGACAGCGCACTCGAGGGCGCCAACCGCGCCGCCGCCCTTACCCGCCGCCTGCTCGCCTTCGCCCGCGCCGAGCCCCTCCTCCCGGAAGGCATCGCCCCGGCCGAGCTGATCGGCGGCATGCTCGACCTGGTCGATCGCACCATCGGCGAGCGCATCCAGGTTCACACCGGTTTCCCCGACGACCCGTGGCACGTCTGGGCGGACGAGAACCAGCTCGAGAATGCGATCGTCAATCTGTGCGTCAACGCCCGCGACGCGATGGACGGTTCGGGCGAGCTCGGGATCGCGGTCGACAACGTGACTTTGAAGGACGGCGAGCAGGGCGAGCTTCCCGAAGGCGAATATGTTCGCATTGCAGTGAGCGACACCGGCTCCGGCATTGCGCCCGAGCACCTCGAACGGGTGTTCGAGCCCTTCTTCACCACCAAGCCGGTCGGCAAGGGCACAGGCCTCGGCCTCAGCCAGATTTTCGGCTTCGCGCGCCAGTCGGGCGGCGACGTCGCCATCGAATCCGAGGTCGGCAAGGGCACGAAAGTCTCCATCTATTTGCCGCGCTCGCAGCAGGCGGCGCTCCAGGCCGCCGACCGCGCCGCCCATTCCGAAGGGCGCATCGACGAGCCGCTCCACAGCCCGCAGGAGGGCGCCGTCGTCCTCGTCGTCGAGGACGACCCCCGAGTCAGCCGCTCGACCGTCGCCGCACTGGAAGAACTGGGCTACGTCGCCATCGCCAGCCCCGGCGGTCGCGAAGCGCTGAACCTGCTCGAAACGCACGACAATATCGACCTCGTCATCACCGACGTGATGATGCCCGAGATGACCGGCCCCGAGCTGATCCGCGAGATGGCGCGGCTCTACCCCCATATCGGCGTGCTGTTCGTCACCGGCTATGTCGGCGAGGCGGGCGACGCCTTGGATCTCTCGGGCTACGACATATTGAGGAAGCCGTTCACCGTCGCGGTGCTCGCCGACGCGGTCGCCCTCGCGCTCGGGCACCGGGTCAGCGGATCGCGCCCCGCTTCAGAAGCCGCGGCAGCAGAGTGAGTGCGGCGAGCAGGGGCCAGCGACGCTGCCAGGGCCTGATTTCGATGGGCACGCCCGAATGGCGGCTGATCTTCCATGCGAGATAGTCGACGCCGCCGGCGAAGGTGAAGCTGGCCTTGGCGAGCCTCAGCACGGTCAGCATCTTGCCCTTGCGCTGCCGCCACGCCCAGGAGCCGGCTCGATCCGCCGGCGCGGCAGCGAGCACCGCCTCGCCGACCCGGCGATAGCGCTCCGGATCGGACTCGACGATCGAGCCCGAGCGCGTCTTTCGCTCGGCGCGGATCTCGGCGCCGTAGGTGAGGCGAAAGCCTTCGCGAAACACCGCCAGCGGATCGTCCCGCTGCCCAGGGGGGAGCACCGGCCGCGTCAGCGCGAACAAGGTCGGCGCCGCCCGCGCCACGGCGTCGGTCGCCGTCTCCCGAGCCTTGTCGTCTGCGGCCCATACGAGACGTGAGGGCTGGGCGAAACGGGCCCAGACCGACACGCTGCCCGCATCCACGCTGCATTCGCGGGCGAAGTCCGCTTCGCTCAGCACCGCATATTTCGCGCTCAGCCCCTCATGCGCGAACGGGAAGACGTTGGGCGGGATCAGTCGGTTCGC
>DASQKE010000248.1:0-16146 GCA_035630675.1 Allosphingosinicella sp. | reverse complement strand
TCTGCCGCGGCGCGCGCTCGGGCTTGTCCGGCTCCGGCGGGGTCTCGCCCGCTCGCCGCCCGCCGACGATCTGCCCCTTGACCGGCGTCGGGGCGAGGATCTCGGTCTCCTTCGAGAATTCGAGCCCGACGCGGCCCTTTCGCACCCAGCGCACCGTGCATTCGGTGCGGTTGCAGCCCTGGAAGCTGATCTGCATGCGCTCGCCGATGCGCGGCTCGATCTCCGCCTCGATCATGGCGCCGTGACGCGAGACGTTGAGCACTGCGGCCTCGACCTTGCGGCCGCGGAAGCGCAGCTCGGCGCGGTCGACCACATTGAGGTGGCGGTCCTCGCGCCGCTGGTTCGACGTCCGCGTCTCCTGGCGGGGGATCGTGAAGCCGGCGAGGCTCGGCTCGTCGGCCTCCCGCCGCCTTTTCTGCGCACGGCTCGCCAGCAGCTGCCCGCGCGCCCCTTGCGTGACTATCGCACGAAGTTCGTTCATCGTCCTTCCCCGATGTCAGTCATCGGGGGCGCTTATGCCACTCAAATGGTTGCGGCTTTGCTACCGGGCCGCGATCGATCAGGCGCGCGGCGGGCGGCCGTCCTCGTAGCGCTCGGACTGGACGACGTGGCGATAGCCGTCGCGCGGCCGGCGCAGCCCGAGCAATCCCAGGAGGCCGAGCAGGCCGAGCAGGCCCCAGTCGAAGCCGTCGTCCTGCTCGCGCACCTGGACCGAGAGGTCGTTGCCGAACGCGGCGTTGGGGTCGGCGAATCCGTTCGGATATGGCTGATCCTGGAGCTCGATGGTCGCGGGCGGCACCTGCTGGGGGGCGGGAACGGGCACGGCGACGACGACAGGCGAGCTGGTGCGCGGCTCCGGGTCCTGGGTGCGCACCGGTTCGGTCGTGCCCGTGGCCGGAGGCGTCGTCGTCGGCCGCTCCGTCGTGGTCGCGGGCGGAGTGGCCGTCGCCGGATCGCTGCTGTTCTGGCTGAGGGCGGCGGTGGTCGGGAGGAGGATGGTGGACGCGGCGAGCGCCGCCGCGAGCGAGTGCCGGATCATCGATCGTCTCCTTGGACACAGTGGATCGGGAGGGTCAATGATCGGCCAGGGCCTTGATGGCAATGGCCTTTCGGCCGCGCGCCGCCCTCTAGATCGGAATTGCGCGGCGGTGGTGCCAGGCGAAGACGGCGGCGGCGCCGCGGTGGGGGCGCCAAGGCTCGGCGAGGAGGCGGATGGCCTTTTCGCTGGGCCGGTCCGGAAGACCGAGGATGCGGCCGATCTCGATCTGGACGGCGAGGTCGCCGGCGGGCCAGACGTCGCCGCGGCCCTCGGCGAAGAGCAGATAGATTTCGGCGCTCCAGCGGCCGATCCCTTTGACGGCGACGAGCATGGCGATCGCTTCTTCGTCGTCGTCGGGCAGTTGGTCGAGGTCGAGGCGGCCGCTCAGCACTTGCTCGGCGAGGCTTTTCGCATAGCTCGCTTTCTGCCCCGAAAGTCCGGCGCCGCGCAGCGTCTCCGGGCTCGCGCTGGCGACGTTCGCGGGATCGGCGGCACCGCCGGTCGCCGTGTCGAGCTTCGCCCAGATCGACGCCGCCGCCTTGATCGAGACCTGCTGGCCGACGATCGCGCGCAGCAAGGTCACGAAGCCGCGCTCGCTGATCCGCGGCTCGGGATAGCCGGCGCGGGCCAGCGCCGTCGCGAAGGCGGGCTCGATCGCGGCCAGCGCATCGAGCGACGCGTGCAGTCTTTCGCCGTCGATCCCCAACGTTCCCGCTCCCGCTTGCAAGTCCCAGGGCCGCCTAGCATAGACCGCCGCGCCCGCACCCCGTTTTCGCAATCTGAAGGAGTCCGATGCCCCGCCTCATCGTCGTCACTCGCGACGGCTCGGAGCGCGACGTCGAGGCGCGCGCAGGCTGGTCCGTGATGGAGAATATCCGCGACAACGGCTTCGACGAGCTGCTCGCCTTGTGCGGGGGCTGCTGCTCCTGCGCGACCTGCCATGTCCATGTCGATCCGGCGTGGCTGGGCCGCCTCAAGCCGATGAAGGCGGACGAGGAAGAGCTGCTCGACACCTCCGACCACCGCGCTTCGAACAGCCGGCTTTCGTGCCAGATCCTGTTCGCGGCGGAGCTGGACGGATTGCGCGTCACGATCGCACCGGAGGATTGAGCGGACGGCACTTGCTGGCGCGCTGGACCCGGGCTTCGACAAGCTCAGCCCTAGCGGCGAGGTAAGGGAATTTAGAAGACCGCTAGCCCTGAGCTTGTCGAAGGGCGGGGTGCCCTGCTCAGCCTCGTCCGAAGTCCCTCAGCCTCGCCCCGCCACCCTGGCCGCGTACAGCGCCACTGCGGCGGCGTTGGAGACGTTGAGGCTTTCGATGCGGTCGCCGATCGGGAGGCGGGCGAGGGCGTCGCAATGGGCGGCGACATTGTGGCGCATACCTTCGCCTTCGGCGCCGAGCACCAGCGCCACCCGGCGCGGCCCGAGCGCCTGCGCGAGCTCCATCTCCGCGTCGCCGGTGAGGCCGATCCGCCAGAAGCCCGCCTCCGCCATCTCGTCGAGCGCGCGCGAGAGGTTGACCACGCGCGCCCAGGGGACGCTTTCGAGGGCGCCGCTCGCGGCCTTGGCGAGCGCCCCGGATTCCGGCGGCGCATGGCGGTCCTGGGTGACGATGCCGAGCGCGTCGAACGCCGCCGCGGAGCGCAGGATCGCGCCGACATTGTGCGGGTCGGTGACATGGTCGAGCACCAGCAAAGGGCGCCCGTCCTCGGCCTGTTCGAGGAGATCGGCGAGGTGGATGTCCTCCAGCCGCTCGACCTCGGCGACGATGCCCTGGTGGGGCGCGTCGCGCGGCACGTGGCGGGCGAGATCGGCGGCCTCGGCGAAGGTCACCGCAATCTCCGAGGGGATGTCATAGTCCGCCGCCGTATCGCTGCTCATCCAGATGCGGACGATCCTGCGCTCCGGATTGGCGAGCGCGGCGGCGACCGCGTGCCGGCCCCAGAAGCGGGGGCGGTTCTCGGGCTTCGCCGCCTGGCGGGCCTTGCGACGCATCAATCGTCCTCGGGATATTCGAACGGGTCGGACGGGCGCGGCTGCGTCGGCAGCGGCATGCGCGGCAGCGGCTCGTCGCGATTGGCCGCGTTCCACAGGAAGCTCGCCATGATCACCGCGGCCTGGCGCAGATCCTCGGCCCGCATATGGTCGTAGGTGTCGATATTGGTGTGGTGGAGACGGCTGCCGTAATCGAGCGGGTCCTGGATAAACTGGTAGCCCGGAATGCCGACCGTTTGCATGTACACGTGATCGGTGCCGCCGGTCGGCTGGATCGCGACCGTGGTCGCGCCCATCGAGGCGAACGGCGCCAGCCAGTCCTGGAAGATCGGCACGGCGGCGACATTGCCCTCGGCGTGGATGCCGCGAATGCGCCCGGAGCCGTTGTCGAGGTTGAAATAGGCGACGAGGTCGCGGTGGCCGGGGAGCGGCGTCACCGGCCAGCGGTAACGCCAAGCCTGGTTCGGGCGCAGCCTCTGGCGCGCCGGATCGGTCTCCGGCGGACGGGTGGCGAGGTGGCGTTCGACATAAGCGAGCGAGCCCAGGATCCCCTGCTCCTCGCCGCTCCACAAAGCGAAGCGGATGGTCCGGCGCGGGCGCACGCCCAGCGTCCTCAGGATCCGCGCCGCCTCCATCACCACCGCCGATCCGGCGGCGTTGTCGACCGCGCCGTCGGCGGCGACCCAGGAATCGAGATGGGCGCCGGCCATCACATAGCCCGCGCGCGGATCGGTGCCGGGAAGGTCGGCGAGGATGTTGTAGGCGTTGACGTCCTCGTCGTGGAAGCGGACGTCGCTGGCGATCTCGATCCGGGGCGCCGCGTCGGTCCGGGCCAGGCGGGCGAGGCGGCGATAATCCTCGGCCGCCATCTCGACGCCGGGTAGGCGTGGCGTGCGGCCGGTGCGGTAGGAATAGCCGGCGCCGTGAAGGAGGCCGCCGTCCCGATAGGATTGGCGCACCCAGGCCAAAGCGCCCTCGTCCGCGAGGAAGGCGTCGAGCCGCTCCGCGAAATCGGCGCGCTCGAGCGTGCGCTCGACCTGGAGCGGGGAATAATTGGGTTGCTGGTAGGTGTTGCGCTGCCTCAGATCCTCGTCCGTGAGGCGGCGGAACGCGGGGTCCGTCGGCTCGGAGCCGGCAGTGGGGCGGCTGATCAGCACGATCTTGCCGCGCAGCCGGCCGCGCCAGCGCTCGAAGTCGCGGACTTCGTCCATCGGCGCCACCATTATATCCGCGCTGATCGCGCCCTCGGTCGCCGGCGTCCAGGCGACCGGAATCGAACGCAGGTTCAGGACCCGCGGCGTCACCATCCGACTGGTATGGCCGGCGATCGACCAGCCGCGGCCGAACTCGAACCCTTCCGCGCGGACGTTGGAGAGGCCCCAGCCGCTGAAGCGCTGCTGCGTCCACTGCTCGGCGGCGCGCATCTGCGGCGAATTGGTGAGGCGACCGCCGATCCGGTCGGTCAGCCAGGCCGCGGTCTCCATCACTTCGCTGTGGTTCATCCCCTGGTCGATGATCCGGTTGATCATCGCGCGGTCGACCGTCTGGGCGGCGGCGACCGCCGGGGCGGCGGCGAGGGCGGCGGCGGCGAGGACGGCGAACAGGCGCATAAGGAGGCTCCGGAGAGGAAGGCACGCGCGCTCTAGGTGGCGCCGACAAAGCAGGCAAGCCGGGTGCCAGCCGCGGTGCTTGCACCCCGTTGCCCTCCGTGTCAGCTTCGCCCGCGCATCCTTGGGGGGAGTGAGCGATGGCGACGGTCTCAGGATCGCGGGAGCGGTGGAAGAACGACCGCTTTTTCTACACCGGCATGGCGCTCTTCATCGTCGCGCTGAGCGTTGCCGGCTTCGCGCGCAGCTATTATCTCGCACCCTGGTTCGACACGCCCGCGGGCACGCCCGAGATCACCTGGCTGCTCCATGCCCACGGCGCCGCCTGCACCGCCTGGCTCATCCTGACCATCGTCCAGCCGCTGCTCATCGCCGGCAAGAACCGCAAGCTCCACCGCCGCCTGGGCTGGTTCGCGCTGGCGGTCGCGGTTGTGACGGTTCTGCTCGGCAATATCGCCGCCATCGCCGCAATCGATGTCGGATTCATCGGGCTGGGCGATCCGTACGTCTTCTATGCCGTGCCCTTTTTCGCGATCAACAGCTTCGCCGTCGCGGTCTTTTTCGGGTTCCTCTGGCGGGAGCGCTCCGAGACCCACAAGCGGCTGATGCTGCTCGCCAATGTCGGCCTCATCAACGCCGCGATCGCGCGCGTGCCGGTCGGCGCGATCGCCGCCGGCGCGCCTTTCACCTTCACCTTCCTTCCCGATGTCGTGATCCTCGCCGGCATTCTCTACGACTGGCGGACGCGGGGCCGCGTCCACCGCGTCTGGATCTGGGGCGGCCTGGCGATGGTGGCCGCGCAGGCGCTGATGTTTCCGATCATGGGGAGCGATGCCTGGATGGCGTTCGCGCAGGCGATGGCCGGCCTCTGGACCCCCTGACGGCGCGTTGACAGCCGCGGCCCCTTTCGTCATGGGGCCACCTCCTATCTCGTCAGCTCCCCACGGACAGGTGGCCGAGTGGTTAAAGGCAGCAGACTGTAAATCTGCCCGGGTTTCCCGTACGCTGGTTCGAATCCAGCCCTGTCCACCATCCCTCCGTTCGTCGACGTCGGAGAATGTTCAAGAGAGCCAAGGAGATCCGGTCCTCCGGATGAGGCTTTGGGCAGCGCTCATCACACAATGTGCGGTCGCCGTCGCGCAAGGTCTGGACGAACGCCCACCGCCGAAGCTAGGTGCTTGCGCAACGAAGCGGGACTTCCTCAACCATACGGGCCGCCGGCCTCTCGACCGCGAGCATCATTGAATGGCCGAACATGGGCAGCCGGATCCGCGCCCGCTGAGGGTCAGCAGGGCCGAGGCGAGGCACGAAGCAGGATCGATAGAGGTCGCTCTCGCCACCTATAACAGTGAGCGCTTTCTACCGAAGCTCTTGGATTCGCTGTTTGCCCAAACCAATCAGGATTTTACGTTGATTGTCGCGGATGACGGCTCGGTCGATGCGACGACGGAAATTCTTGAAAAGTATTCCCGCGAACACCCAGGACGTATTCGTATCGTAGCGGTCGGGCGGCAGACGCAGGGACCGGCCGGAAATTTCGGGAGGCTCCTCGATGAGGCGACGGCCGACTATGTCCTGCTATGCGATCACGATGACGTCTGGCTGCCGAACAAAATAAGCGTCAGCCTCGAGCGCATGATGGAGCTGGAGGCCGTTCATCCGCCGAAGACTCCGCTTCTGGTCCACACCGACCTGACCATCGTCGATGCCGATCTCGAACTCATCTACCCGTCCTTCTTCGGCTTCTCGAACGCTCGGCCCAAGCAGAATCACATTCTAAGACTGCTGATGTCAAATGTTGCAAGCGGATGCACCATGATCGTCAATCGTGCGCTCTACGAGCGGGCCCGGCCCATCCCGCCGGACGCCATCATGCATGATCACTGGCTCGCGCTCGTGGCGTCTGCATTGGGTGCAATCGGCTGCATCGACGAGCCTACGATTCTGTATCGGCTGCACTCGGGAAACGTGATCGGAGTGCGCAGCCCGCGAGCGGCTTCCGCTCTCGAGCGGGTAGGACAAACGTTGCTGAGCGATAACCGGTATCGCGTGATGATGCTTTACTCACGTCAGGCCGCGGCCCTGCTCGCGCGGTTCGGCGACGAGATGAGGGGCGCCGAGCGCCTGGCTACCGAGACCCTCGCGAATATCGACAAGACGTCCCGCTGGCAGCGCTTCGTGCAGCTCCGGCGCAGCGGACTCGGCTTGCGCGGATTCGTAAGGAACGCGGCGCTGCTGATCGCCGTGACCCGCGGCAGCGCGTCCGAACGGAAGCAGTGAAGCACCAAGGCCGTGCTGGGGCGGGTTCAGACCCAATAAGCCACGCGATGCCGAAACCGGGCAAATCCGGCAGCTGCCAAGGCGGCGCCGGCGATGGTGACCCCGATCGCCATCGGCCAGGATGTGGCGGCGGGCGAATCGCCGAGCAGCGGTGCCCGCACGACGTCGATCAAGGCGAAGACGGGGTTCGCGGCCGCGATCCAGCCCTCGCGTCCCGAAAGCGCTGCCGGAAACCAGACGATCGGCGTCACGAAGAACAGGAGCTGGAGGGCACTGGTCATGACCGGCTGAATGTCGCGGAAGCGGGCTCCGAGCAGGCCGAGGATCACGGTGGCCGAAACGAGATTCACGCTTAGCAACAGCAAGCCGACGAGGCCGAGTACCGCCGAAGGGTGCGGCACGATGCCGAAGGCGACCAGCACGATCGGGATCACGACGGCATTGTGCGCGAAGATCAAGATGTTGCGCCAGACCGCCCGCAACACCTGGATCGAAAGCGGCAAAGGCGAGTGGCGGATCGTCTCGGCTTGGCCGACGAACGCGTTGGGAGCCTCGGAGAGCGTCGACTGCACGAAGTACCAGAGCACCAGGCCGATCGCCACATAGGGCGCATATCGGCCGTGGCTCGCGCCGAGCGGACCGGAGAATACCAAAGTCAGGCACAAGGTGAGCAGGGCGATGTTGGCGGTGATCCACAGCGATCCCAGCACCGAGCCCGAATAACGATGCTTGACGTCGTTCCAGGCGAGGGCGCGCCACAGCCATGTACGGGAGGTGCCTGAGGCGAAGTCGTCGGCGGCCGCCCGCCATCCCTTTCCGCTCATGCCGCGTCCCCGGCCGCGGCCGCGCCGACGGACTCCAGAATGTCGGCGACCGGCCCCCGCTCAACGATGCTGCCCCCCTCCAGGCGAACCGCTTCCGAGCACCACAGCCCCAGCAGATCGGGCGCATGAGAGGCCAAGACGAGGATGCTGGTGTCGCCGACGAACGCGGCCATGCGCTGGTGGGCCTTCTGCTGGAACGCGGCATCGACGAGGCCGAGCCACTCGTCGATCAGCAGGATCTCCGGTGGTGCGCAGGTCGAAACGGCAAACGCCAAGCGCATGATCATCCCCGCCGAATAAGTCCTCAGCGGAGCGGCCATGAAGGGGCCCAACTCCGTCCATTCGACGATTTCGTCGACCTTCGGCCTCATCTGGCGCGGCTGCAGATCGAGATGCATGCCGAGCAGGAAGATGTTCTCGAGACCGGTCGCCTCGAGATCGAGCCCGATGCCGTGGCTGAGCAGAGGCGTCAGCCGGCCGAGGCGCGACACCGTCCCGCACTCGGGTTCGTAGACGCCCGCCATGGTTCGCAGCAGGATGCTCTTGCCGGCTCCGTTCGGTCCGATCAGCGCGAGACGGTCACCGTCCCGAAGCTCGAGGTCAATGTTGCGGAGCACCGCGACGGTCGCGCGCTTTCCCTCGAGGTTGAGCTTGCCGCCAAGCGCGCCACGGAGCGCGAAGCGCCGCATCGAGCGGGCGCTTGAATGATAGATCGGGAAGTCGAGGCTGACGCCGCTGAGGCTGAGATGTGCCATGGATCGCGCAGCCATAATGGGCGCGCTGGACTTGCGCCAGCCGACTCCCGTCCGCGGCGGCCGGGACGGCTATGGGATCGCGAGCCTGAGCGGCCAGCCGCGCCGGCTGCAGAGAATTTCGATCTCGGACAGATATTGCGGGTTCACCACATAGGCCTTGGTGACGCCTGCAGCTTGCGCCGCATCGGGTGAAATCACCGGCAAAGCGGTCACCGGCATGAACGTGCCCGATCGCACCGGATTGACGTCGATCGCAGCCGATATGGATGCCCGCTGCTCGCCCGGCAGCAGCAAAGCGAGCGTCACGCTCTTCGATGCGCCGCCCCAGAGGGCCACCCTCTCCCCGGCCGCGGCGTCGCGCTCGAGCGCGGCGGCAAGCCGCTCCGACGCCCCCGCCTTGCGAGCCGGATAGTCTGCATTCGAGGGGCGGGCGACCGGCAGCGCGGGAGCGACGTCGGCCGCGGCGACCGCGGTGGCCAGCAGATATTGCCCGCCGAAGCAGGCAGAAACCTCCTCGACCGCAAAGCCGGAAAGCTCCAGCGCCAAGCGGAGCGAGCCGGCATCGAAAAGGCTGCAATGCTCGTAATAAAGATCGTGCGCCGCCGCTTCGTCGACGATCCACTGCACCGACGGCGTCTCGACGAACAGCGGCACGCCTTCGGCGCAGACGCTCCTCATGGCGCGCAGGAAGGACAAAGGGTCGGCGACATGCTCGACGACGTGGCGGGTGACGAGCAGGTCGGGCGCTGTCCGGAGCAGCGCGGCCGATTCTTCGGTAAAATATGCCGGCTCGATCCGTGCGCCCCCCGGGATCGGGCTGCCGGGCCTGTACGCCGGATCGAAGCCGGCGAGATCGCGCAGCCTTCCTTCGAAGACGCGGGCAAGCCGGTGCAGGAAGTCGCCCTGGCCGCATCCCAGTTCGAGCGCGGCGACGTCCCGCAGACCGGCCATGCGCTTGCCGATATGGGTCGCGACGGCGTCGAGATGCGCCCCGAACACGGGTGAATGCGACTGGTCGTTCTCATAATCGGCCCCATAAACCAGCAGGGCCGGGTCGAACGCCGCGTTCCATGCGAAGCCGCAGACCATGCACCGGACCATGCGCAGCGTCGCGACCGGGCAAGCCAGCGCCTTCCTTTCCGAACGGAACAGCAGATTCTGGGCGATCGGCACCTCCGGCCGAAAATCGAGATCCTCGGCAGCGGCCGACGCGCAAATGGGGCAGTGAAGACTCAAGCGAAACTCCTTCGTACCGGGCGATCTGCCTGCCCGGGCGGCGATCCGCAATCGCGCGAAGCGCGGCGGCGCATCGTCGCGCGGCTATTTGACTGGCCGGGACCGGCTGCTACGCACCGCGGCCCCAGAGGTTTTGAAATGGATCGAGCCGCGTTTGAGTAAGCACCTTAACCCAGCCGCGCGAGCTCTTGCGTCCGGACTCGGCGGCGTCGAGCGGCGCGCGACCACGCGATGAATCCCGATTTCTGGCGCGAACGGCGCGTCTTCGTCACCGGACATAGCGGCTTCAAGGGAACCTGGCTCAGCAAGTGGCTGTCGATGCTGGGGGCCACGGTTACCGGATATTCGCTCCCCGAGAACGACGTGCGCGATCTCGATCGCCTGCGGGACGCGATGGCGGCCGCCAAGCCCGAAATCGTCTTCCACCTCGCGGCACAGGCGCTGGTCCGCACCTCCTACGACGACCCGATGACGACCTTTACGACCAACCTCAACGGCACCGTGAACCTGCTGGAGGCGTTGCGCGGGACGCCGTCGGCGCGCGCCGCGATCCTCATCACCAGCGACAAATGCTACGCCAACGACGGCGGTGATCGGCCGTTTCGGGAGGAGGACCGGCTCGGCGGCCCCGATCCCTATTCGGCGAGCAAGGCCTGCGCGGAGTTCGCCATCGAGGCTTACCGCCGCTCGTTCCTGGATGCCGCAGGCGTGCGCGTGATCAGCGTCCGGGCCGGCAATGTCATCGGCGGCGGCGATGTATCGCGCGACCGCCTCGTGCCGGATCTCGTTCGTGCCTTTCGCGCGGGAAAGCGTGCCCGGATCCGTTCGATCGAGGCGACGCGGCCGTGGCAGTTCGTCCTCGACGCCCTGCATGGATATTTGCTCATCGCCGAGCGCGCCGCCGCCGGCGAGAACCTGCCGGGCGCCTTCAATTTCGGCCCGAGCGAGCAGAGCTCGCGAACCGTTCGCTGGCTGGCGGACGTCATGGCCGAACGCTGGGGCGAGGGCGCGGCCTGGGAGGCGATCGACGAGGCGGGCGTCCACGAAGCGCCGACCCTGGCGCTCGACAGCGCGCGCGCGCGTCGCTTCCTGGGCTGGGAGCCATTGCTCGACGGCGCCGGGGCGGTGACCTGGACCGCCGATTGGTACAAGAGCGGCGAAGACCTGACCACGACCCAGATCGAGCGTTACATGGAGATGATCCCGCAATGACGACCTGCCGGTTTTGCGGCGCTCCGCTCTCGGAGACCTTCGCCGATCTCGGCGTGGTGCCGCTGTCCAACGCTTATGTGCATCCCGACCGGCTGCTCGAGCCGGAACCCTTCTACCCGCTGGTGGCGCAGGTTTGCGGGCGCTGCCTGCTGGTCCAGGTGCCGTCGGTGGTGACGCCCGAGCATATCTTCAGCGACTACGTCTATTTCTCCTCATATTCCGACGAGTGGCTCGATCATGCGCGCGCTTATGCGACGGCGATCACCGCCCGGCTGGGCCTCGGAAGTCGTTCCCAGGTCGTCGAGATCGCCAGCAACGACGGCTATCTGCTGCAATATTTCGCCGAAGCCGGAATCCCCGCGCTCGGCATCGAGCCGGCGGCCAATGTCGGCGCTCTCGCCCGCGAGAAGGGCCTCGAGAGCTGGACGAAATTCTTCGGCACCGAGACCGCCAGGGAGATCGCGGGCCGGGCCGACCTCCTCATCGCCAACAACGTGCTCGCGCACGTTCCCGACCTCAACGACTTCGTCGAGGGCCTGCGCATCGCGCTCGCGCCCGGGGGGACGCTGACGATCGAGTTTCCGCATCTGATGCAGATCATGCGGCACGTGCAGTTCGACACCATCTATCACGAGCATTTCTCCTATCTGTCGCTGGTGACGGTGCGCGAGGTGCTCGCGGCCCACGGTCTGGCCGTGGTCGACGTCGAGCAGCTCGGGACCCATGGCGGCTCGCTGCGGGTCTATGCGCGGCATGCGGGCGCCGACGTCGCCGCTTCGGTCGAGCGCGTCCTCGGCGAGGAGCGCGAGGCGGGGCTCCACGATCTTGCCGGCTATCGCGACTTCGCGCGGCGCGTCGGCGCCTGCAAGCGGGCACTGCTTCAGTTCCTGATCGCCGCCCGCGAGGAGGGCAAGAGCGTGGTCGGCTACGGCGCGCCGGCGAAGGCGAGCACTTTGCTCAATTATTGCGGCGCGCGGACCGATTTCATCGACTACACGGTCGATCGCAGCCCACATAAGCAGGGGCTCTATCTTCCCGGAGTGCGGATTCCGATCCACGCACCCCAGAAGATCGCCGAGACGCGCCCCGATTTCGTCCTCCTGCTCGCCTGGAACCTTCGCGACGAGATCATGGGTCAGATGGCACATGTCCGGGAATGGGGCGGCCGGTTCGTGATCCCGGTCCCGGAAGTGGAGATCCTCGCTTGGCCGTGACCCGCGCCCGTCCGCCGGCCCCCTGCGCCGCGGGGCGGTCATGATCACGGTGCTCGGAGCCTCCGGCTTCGTCGGGTCGCACCTGGGGGCGTATCTCGACCGGTCCCCGCACGACTTCCAGGCCGTGCCGAGGGGCGCCGACATTCCCATCGGCCCGCTCGGCCACGTCATCTACTGCATCGGCGTCACCGGAGATTTCCCCGAGCGACCGTGGGAGGCGGTCGATGCGCATGTCTGCAGCTTGCTCGAGCTGGTCAGGCAAGCGTCGTTCGAGTCGCTTCTCTACGTCTCGTCGGTGCGACTCTATGCGGGCGGCAGCGGGCCCGCGCGGGAGGAGGACGAGCTGCGGCTCAATCCGCTGCGGGCGGGAGACCTCTACAACGCCTCCAAGGCGCTTGGAGAGACGATCACGCTCTCGCTCGGCGCCCGCGGCCGCGTCGCGCGGCCGTCCAACGTCTACGGCCGCGGCCAGCGCAACAGCTTCATCGCGGAGATCGTCGACGAGGCCCATGCCGAAGGCGCGGTCACCTTCCGGAGCCCGCCCGCCTCAAGCCGCGACTATGTCAGCGTGGACGACGTCGCGCGGCTGCTGGTCGAGATCGCGCTCCGGGGCCGCGAGCGGATCTACAATGTCGCGAGCGGCGTCGGCACTACCAATGCCGAGCTGGGCTCCATCGTCTCCGGCGCGACCGGATGTGCGATCCGCTACGCTCCGGACGCGGTCCCGTCGCCGGTCCCGCCCATCGACACCAGCCGAATCCGCGAAGAATTCGGCTTCGCCCCCGCGGCGCTGCAGGACGCGCTGTCGCCGCTGCTGGAAAGGCGCGCATGATCATCGTCGACCGGGAAGCAGGCACCATCAGCGTCGACGGACGGACGATGTCGCTCGACACGCAGGAGGGGTTTCTCGCCCTCGCGGATCTTTGGTTCCACGGCGCGATGCGCGTCAAGCTCGCCTACAGCCTCACCTGGCTCGGCCGTCCGGTGATCCAGTTCGCCGACGATCTGATGCGGCTGCAGGAGCTCGTCTATCGCGTGCAGCCGGACGTCATCCTCGAGACCGGAATCGCCCATGGCGGGTCTTTGATCTTCCACGCGGGCCTGTGCAAGCTGCTCGACCGCGGCCGCGTGATCGGGATCGACATCGACATCCGGGAGCACAATCGAAGCGCGATCGAGGGTCACAAGCTGGCGCCATGGATCAGCCTCTTCGAGGGCAGCTCGATCGACCCGGCGGTCGTCCGCGCGGTCAAGGCGACCATCGAGCCCGGCGAGACGGTGCTTCTCGTCCTCGATTCGAACCACAGCAAGGCGCACGTCCTCGCCGAGCTCGAAGCCTGGTCCGATCTCGTCGGCGTCGGATCCTATATCGCGGTGCTGGACGGCTACGCCATGGAGGTCGCAGCCGGAGCGCCCCAGGCGGCGCCGGACTGGGCGACCAACAACCCCAATGCCGCGGTGGTGGAATTCGTCGCCCGCCGCCCGGAATTCAGGTCCGTCGCCGGGCCGCTGCTGTTCAATGAAAGCCTCCTCACCGAGCATGTCACCGGATTTCGCGGCGGCCTCATCGAGCGGATCCCGTGACGGTCGCGATCGCCGTCGTCATCCCGACCCGGAACCGCGATTCGCTGGCGATCGCGGCCGCGCGCTCCCTGGTCGGGCAGGGAGTCGAGATCTTCGTCTCGGACAATTCCGATGCCGCCGGGGCCGTGCGCGCCTTTTGCGAAGCCGAGGACCGCATCCATTACCTGCGGCCGCCCTCGGTGCTCGCGATGGCCGACCATTGGGATTGGGCGCTCCGCCAGGCGATGGCGCAGTCGCAGGCGACGCATTTCTCGGTGCATTACGACCGCAATGTCTCGAAACCCGGGCGGTGGGCCGAGCTGGCGGCGGCCGCGGCGCGCCGGCCGGACGACCTCATCACCTTCACGCACGACAATATTCTCTTTCACCCGCCGCCCCGCCGCCTGTGGCAAGTGCCGTGGACCGGCAAGCTCTACGCCATCTCGTCGCGGCGGATCGCGGGCCTCGTCGCGTCGGGGCAGGTGCATGCGACCGCCGCTCTCCTGCCGCTCTTGTCGAACTGCCTCGTTCCGCGCGAGGTGCTCGACCGGTTCGCGGCCAGATTCGGTTCGATCTGCCGCGGTGCCGGTCCCGACAGCGTCTTTCTGGCCCGCTATTTGGCTTCAAACGACCGCTACCTGCACTTCGACTGCGCGATCGACATCCTGACCGCATCGGAGCGGAGCACCGGCCTCGGCTATCTGCGCCGGGCCGGAGGGGACTATGCCGATTACCGCAAGACCATCGGAGACGGTCCGTGGCTTCCGAGCGCGCCGGTGCCGGGGATCGATCTCGGCTACAATCTGCTCTTCCACGACTATGAGACCGTGCGCCGTGAGACGGGCGGGCGGCTGCCGCCGGTGGACCGGTCGGCAGTCCTGGATGCCCTTGCCTCAGACCTGCGCTGGGTCGCCGATCCTGAGGAACGAGCCGAGCTGGTGCGCATCCTCCGAGGCCAGGGATGGACGGGAGAGGAGCCGGAGCCGTTCGGGACCCGCAGCGCGCGATGGATCCTCTACGAACGCATGGTGCTGCTTTGCGCGCGATGGTTCGGCGTGGTGCCAGGCACGGTCACCGGCTTCGCCTTCCGGGACGACGCTACGGCGCTGGCTCACGCCTCGAAATTCCCCCGGCCCCGGCAGGACGAGGCCGACCATCTCGCGCTCGCTTGTCCCGAGGAGCTCGCGTGATGCTCTGCCTCCTGATCCCCACGCGAAATCGGCCCGCATTGGCGATCGAGGCGGCGAGATCGGCTCTGGCCGAGGGAGGAAGCCAGCTGCGCGTCCTCGTCTCCGACAATAGCGCGTCCGAGGAGGACGTCCGGGCGCTGGAGCGCGATTGCCGCGATACCGGCGATGCGCGCCTGCATTATATGCGGCCGCCGCGGGAGCTGGCGTTGCCGGCGCATTGGGACTGGGCGCTGGAGCAGGCGCTGGCGCGCACCGATGCCACCCATTTCAGCGTCCAGTACGACCGCAAGCTGTGGAAGCCCGGCGGGCTCTCGGCGCTCTGGCAGGCCTGCCTTTTCCACCCGGAGATCCTGCTGAGCTTTCAAAACGATGTGGTCCTCCCGACCGGGGAGCGCTTCGTCTGCGGGCAGGTGCCTGGCACGGGCAGGCTGTATCGCCTCGCCTGCGAGCGCGTGGTCGAGCTCACCGCTCGCGGCATGATCCCCGAAATCGGGCATACCTATCCGATCCTCTCGAACTGCGTCGTGCCGCGCGCGATATTCGACCGGATCCGCGCCGCATTCGGCGACCTGTGCGATTCGGCGACGCCGGACGCGGCCTTCAGCTATCGTTTCTGCGCGCTCGAAAGCCGCTTCCATTATTGGGACCGGGCCCCCGCTTTGGTCCGCGCCTTCGGGCTCAGCAACGCCCGCTCCTGTTTCAGCGGGATTTCCGGAGGGACCTGGGACGATTTCGTGCGCTTGTGGGGCGACAAACCCTATCTCGAAGCGGCGCCGATCCCCGGCCTCAACCTCGGCATGAACGTCTGCTTCCACGAATATGCTCTCGTCCGGTCCCACGCGGCCGGAAGGCATTTTCCGGCGATCGACCGCGACGGCTACCTGCGCGAAATCTCCCGCGCCTTACCGTACATCGAGGACGCCGCGCACAGAGAAAAGATGCGCGCGCGGCTGCTCGAGCATGGATGGCGCGAGGAGGTTTCCCCTCCCAGCTCCCCGCCTTGGCCCGGCATCGCCCGGCAGCTCCGACGCCTCGCCGGACGAGTGCTGCGCTCCACCGGACTTCGCCGTCCGCTGCCGCCGGCCGATCCGACCCTCGCAAGCGAAGCCGAGGCGGTCGCTTTTCTGATCGATCACCCGCTGCCTTTGCTTTCGCATAATCCCCAGATCGAGATAATGGAGCCGGTCGAGGTGGAAACGGACCGCTCTATGTGGCCCGAGCCGTGGAGGAA
>DASQKE010000247.1:0-3429 GCA_035630675.1 Allosphingosinicella sp. | reverse complement strand
CAGCACCGCGATCGAGGCGTTGCGCATCGCCTGATATTCCTTGTCGGTCAGAGTCAGCGCCGGCGCGACGGTAATCGAATCGCCGGTGTGCACGCCCATCGGATCGACATTCTCAATCGAGCAGACGATGATGGCATTGTCGTTGCGGTCGCGGACGACCTCCATCTCATATTCCTTCCACCCCAATACCGATTCCTCGATCAGCACTTCGGTGGTCGGCGAGGCTTCGAGCCCGCCGCTGACGATCCGAACGAACTCCTCGCGATTGTAGGCGATGCCGCCGCCGGTGCCGCCGAGGGTGAAGCTCGGCCGGACGATCGCGGGAAGCCCCGTGGTATCAAGGGCCTGGAGCGCGTCGTCGAGACTGTGTGCGATCGCCGAGCGCGGGCTCTCGAGGCCGATCCGGTCCATCGCCTGGCGGAACTTGAGCCGGTCCTCGGCCATCTCGATCGCGTCGGCGTCGGCGCCGATCATCGCGACGCCGAACCGCTCCAGCGTACCGTCCTTGAACAAAGCGAGCGCGGTGTTGAGCGCGGTCTGCCCGCCCATCGTCGGCAGCAGCGCGTCCGGCCGCTCCTTCTCGATGATCTTCGCCACATATTCGGGCGTGATCGGCTCGATATAGGTCGCGTCGGCGAGATCGGGATCGGTCATGATCGTCGCCGGGTTCGAATTGACCAGGACGACTCGATAGCCCTCGGCCTTGAGCGTCTTCGCCGCCTGAGTTCCCGAATAATCGAACTCCGCCGCCTGCCCGATCACGATCGGTCCGGCGCCGATGATCAGGATCGAGGAGATGTCGGTGCGCCTCGGCATTGATTACGTAGCCTTCATTGCATACAATGATTGCAATGCAATCAGGGGAGCGGCGAAATGGCCAGTCTCACGATCCGCAAGCTGCCCGATGCGGTAAAACAGGATTTGCGCGAACGGGCCGCGCGCAACGGCCGGTCTCTCGAAGATGAAGCGCGCCGGGCGTTGATCGCGCTGGTACGGCCCGAACAGGCTGTTCCGCGGAAGTCGATCGGGCAGGTGATCTACGAAATGAGCCGGCCCGGCTTCGACATCCCCGAAGCGCCGGATTCCCCCGCCAGCTTCGCGACCTTCGACGGGGAATGATTGTCGTCGATACGAATGTGTGGAGCGAACTGGCGAAGCTCCAGCCCAATGAGCATGTTCGTCGGTGGGAGGCAGACCGATCCGACCAACTCTGGATGTCGGCCATAGTGCTGGCCGAATTTCGCGCCGGCGCGAAATTGATGCCGGCAGGGCGCAGCCGCGGGGCGTTGGAGCAACTGATCGAAGCGCTAATAGCGGGCTATGCTGACCGCATCCTTGTCTTCGATGAGGCATGCTCGCGACTATATGGCGAAGTGTTGGCGTCAGCGAAGGCGGCAGGAAAGCCGATCCAGGCGGCCGATGCAATGATTGCGGCGACCGCGCGTGCGCATGACATGAGCGTCGCGACGAGAGATCGCAACGATTTCGCGGGCGCCCAAGTGCGGCTGATCGATCCGTGGCAACCTTGATTTCCTGCGTTCCCGGATAATCGAACCCGCACCCCTCCCCGATCACCATCGGTCCCGCGCCGATGATGAGGTCGGAGGATATGTCGGTGCGGCGCGGCACTAGTCAGGGGTTCCGTGAGTGGGACCAGTGGTCAGGCGCCAGCCTTGCTCCTCGGCCCACAATTGTGCGCAGGCGACCCGTCCGTCCTGACGCGCCTGCAGCGCCATGTTGCTGCGGTGGCGGAAGACGAGATGGAGCAGGCGCCGGTCGCGGCGGTCGCGCTCGATATAGGTGCCGGTCAGGCCGCAATTCGCCCGCACCTCGGGGAACTCGGCCTGCATGCGGGACCAGCTGCCGCCGGTCGCGCAACCCGCGAGCGTGGCGGCGGCGGCCAGCGCGAGAGAGAGGCGGCGGGCCGTCATGGCTCGGCGTCCACGACGGCCTCGATGTGAACGAAGTGGAGATGCCGCCGATGCGACCAGCGCCGGACGCAGCGGACCTCCCTCCTCGTCGCCGTCGACGCGAACAGGAACAGGAGCCGCGGCTCCTCCGCCTCCTGCACCACCTCCCCCAGCTCCAGCCCGCACCCATGCGCGACCACGCCCAGTTCCTGCACCGTGTGGAGGCGCGGCGCGGTCGGCGTCGTGGCGCAGGCGGAGAGCGCGCCCGCCGCCGCGGCCGAAAGGATCAGCGACGGCCGGCCGGGGCGCGTCATCGGCTCGTGCCCGCGGGTTCGGGAGGACCCTCTATGCTCTCGGAATGGTCCGTGATGCGAAAAAGCAAGGCGGCGAGCGTGTCGGCATCCTCGGCAAAGTCGCCATCGAGCGCGTGCCGCGCCGACCTGTTGCCAAGGCGTTCGACCAGGGCGGCTATCGCTTCGGAAACGCGCTCGTCGCGATATTCGAGCGGCAGCGCGAGGGCCCGACTATTGGCATCCTCCGGATAGCCGCAGTCCCTATGATATCCGACATCCGCACCATTTCTGGAAAAGCCGATGGAGAGACAGCGATCGCCGAGGCGGCGCGTGGCGGAACAGCCGGGGTGCAGCGAATATAGAGCGTGGCAGGACACGTTCCAGCCGCGGAACCGGAATCCGTCGATGATCGGACTGTAGATCGGTCCAGCACCGGCGGCCGAGGCCGTGGTGAACAACAGGGTCGTCAGCAATCCCTTCATGCCCTTCGCTCCAGCTCGCCCACGAACTTCTCGAACAGATAGGTGCTGTCCTGCGGGCCCGGACTCGCTTCAGGGTGATATTGGACGCTGAAGGCGGGGCGGTCGGTCAGCTCGAAGCCGCAATTGGAGCCGTCGAACAGGCTGATGTGGGTCTCGCGGGCGTTGGCGGGGAGGCTGTCGCGGTCGACGGCGAAGCCGTGGTTCATGCTGGTGATCTCGACGCGGCCGTCGGCGAGGCGCTTGACCGGGTGGTTGGCGCCGCGATGGCCCTGGTGCATCTTCGTCGTCCGCGCGCCGACGGCGAGGGCGAGGAGCTGGTGGCCGAGGCAGATGCCGAACAAAGGCTTGCCGGTCTCGAGCAGCCTGCGGATCACCGGGACGGCATATTCGCCGGTCGCGGCGGGGTCGCCGGGCCCGTTGGAGAGGAACAGGCCGTCGGGCGCGTGCGCCATCACCTCATCGAAGGTGGCGGTTGCGGGCAGGACGGTGACTCGGGCGCCGGCATCGGCGAGGTTGCGGAAGATGTTGCGCTTGGAGCCGTAATCGATCGCGACCACATGGGGGCGGAAGCCGGGTTTCTCGACTTCGCTCGAAACGAACGGAGTCTCGTGCACGTCCCCACCACCGTTCGTGTCGGGCGAAATCGAGACGCCTGCTCCATAGCCCCGCCCCGGCGCCCAGCGGCCGCCGGACCAGCGGTACATCTGGCGGCAAGAGACCTCCCGGGCGAGGTCCATGCCCTCC
>DASQKE010000246.1:0-14846 GCA_035630675.1 Allosphingosinicella sp. | reverse complement strand
AGAAAGTGCCGCTGGCGCCCGACGTCAATGCGCGGACCATCGCGCGCGGCACGCCGGGCTTCTCCGGCGCCGACCTTGCCAACCTCGTCAATGAGGCGGCGCTGCTTGCCGCCCGCATGGGCAAGCGCCTCGTCGCCATGTCGGAATTTGAGCTGGCGAAAGACAAGGTCATGATGGGCGCCGAACGCAAATCGATGGTGATGACCGAGGACGAGAAGAAGGCGACCGCCTATCACGAGGCCGGCCACGCGCTCGTCTCGCTCCACGTCCCGGGATGCGATCCCTTGCACAAGGTCACCATCATCCCGCGCGGCCGTGCGCTCGGCGTCACCTGGAACCTGCCCGAGCGCGACCGCTATTCGATGACGATGAAGCAGATGAAGGCGCGGCTCGCGCTCTGCTTCGGCGGACGGATCGCGGAGCAGCTCATCTATGGCGAGGACGAGCTCAACACCGGCGCCTCCAACGACATCCAGCAGGCGACCGACATGGCCCGCGCGATGGTGATGGAATATGGCATGTCGGAGAAGCTCGGCTGGCTGCGCTATCGCGACAATCAGGAAGAGGTGTTCCTCGGCCATTCGGTCGCGCGCAGCCAGAGCGTCTCGGAAGAGACTGCGCGCCTGATCGACCAGGAGGTCCGGCGCCTGATCGAGGAGGCCGAGGCCGCCGCCCGGCGCGTCCTCGTCGACAATCTCGGCGAGCTGCATCGGCTTGCCTCCAGCCTGCTCGAATATGAGACCCTGAACGGCGAGGAGGCCAAGAAGGCGATCAAGGGCGAGGATATCGGCCGCGGCGAGGGCGGCTCGCGGCCCGCTCCGCTTCCGATCACCGGCTCGTCGATCCCGTCGACTCGCCGCCCGCGCGGCGGGGGCATCGGAGGACCGGCGCCCCAGGGCGCCTGAGGCGGAGACAGCTTAGCCGGTGGATGCGCAACTGCCTGTTGACCTGGGGCGGACGATTCCGACGAAATCGCGCGGAATGGCGAGCACCTCCGTCCCGATCTCCGGCTTGTCGATCGCGGGGATTTCGAAGTCGAAGGCGCAGGCCGCAAGTTCGCAGAAGAGGATGAGTTGAGACTGACCAATGGCGGCCCCAACGCAGGTTCGTGTGCCGAAGCCGTACGGCACGTAACAACCCTTGACGGAGCGGCTGCGCGAGTCGAGCCAGCGATCGGGATCGAACTGATCGGGCCGATCCCATATCTCCGGAAGACGGTGCATCGCATAGGCGCTGAGATCGTAGGTGTCGCCGGCCGCAACGCACACGGCGCCGATCTTGAGACTTTCCTGTGCGACTCGCCGGGTCACCAGCGGAAATGGCCAAAGGCGCATCGTCTCCTTGATGAAGCGCATCGTGTTCGGCAGTCGCGGCGCAGGGTCCGAGTAAAGCTGGCCGGTCTCGATCGCATCGAACTCGGAGCGAATACGGGCGCGCCACTCCGGCCGGCGGAGCATCTCGAGGAGAATGCAGGCGGCGACGGCGCCCGGGGCCGTTGAGACGGCTGCCAGCAGCGTCATAACCAGATAATTCCCGCGGATCGGGCCGACTCGCTCGTTCGTCGCGAGAAGGACTTCGGCAAAGTCCTCACGCGGCGGCGTCTGCCCTCGCCTCCGCTTATACATCTCGCGCGCAATCGCGCGGCTGGCGCGAAGCTCAATCCAATAGTCCCTGATTGCACCGAAGCGCGGCGTCTTTCCCCTCACCGCATCGATCTGGCGCCGCAGCTTCGCCTTCTGGTCGGCATTGAGCGCCAGGGCGCTTGCCGGACCAACTCCGTCGATGACGATGTTAATGAGCGGTTGCGAGACAGCGTGAGCAACGAGCAGGCTCAGGTCGATGCGGAGTCCCGCCTGCTGTTCGATTGCCACGCGCATTGCGCGGTGAATCCGTGCAAGATGCGCCGGCGTATTTAGCCGCCGGCTCTGCTCCTGCAGTAGACCGCGCATGTCGCTCCAGGCCATTGAGCAACCGGCCGCACCGTCGAACGGCGAACCGACGATACTGAGTTTGGCGGTATTTGCAGCATCGAGGCTGAGGGACAGCGAAGGCTCGAATATACCGACGGAGCCATCGGGAAGGCTCAGCACCGGCCCTTCGCGGGAAATGCGCTCAACAAGGAGCTCGACTGAGCTTTGCCGGCTAGAGGGACGTTCACCGAGGGAAGATCGACTGGCAGTCAATCTCTCTCCCCTCGGACGAACCTCTGACGAAGATCAGAACTCGATGTACTGCGGCCAAGCTGGTCCCCAGTTGCAGCGGCCACGGGGCCGAACGTTCAAAAGAACACGAGTCGCCGCACGAGCAGCGCGAAGCATTTTGGCCATGTTCACCTCCATGTTTGGATGCAAATCCTATCAAGCGCCATCGAAGATGTATACAGGCATGATTCTCTGTAGATTGTTGGCTCGTTGCGGGCGCGGTGTTTGATCGATGGCAAAGCTCTACACCGTGGACCATCTTGCGTGGCTTGATGATGCTGCAACCGACAATAATGGCGTCCGCTGGATGTCGCCCCGCGAACTTTGCATTGTCGATGCGGAATTGGCGCGGTCGCTCCTCAAGAATGAGTATGACGGGCTGATCGAGCATTCCGACTTCTTCGGACCGATCGAAACGGCGCTGAGGCCGCGTTCCGCGCAAGTGGAGATTGCGCGCGAGGTCCATGCACTCGTGCAGGCGCACCAACGGTCCATCGGTCCTGCCGCCTGCGTCCAAGGGATTGGAAGAAGGAGCGAGTGGCCGGCAGCGGGCAATCTGCTCGTGCTCGAGCTGATGCTCCCCGTCCTCGCGTCTTCGGATCGCTCACCCGCCTTTCATCGAGCGCTGCGAGGGCTTGTCGCACAACGAATAGTGGGCCGCTTCAATCGCCAACCGGGACGGGTTGCACGCCTAGTGGACCGGTTCAGATTTGCAAATGCCGTCGTTTCGGAAGCCGCCGATATGCAGCCTCGACATCTGCCAGTCGATATTCTCGACGTACTAACTGCCGATGGCCGCCGGATCGGCGACGAAACGATCGTCCACCTTTATGCCGCATTCGTGTTCGCGCTGGTGAGTTCGGTCGGCCTCGCCCTTGCCTGGGCGGTTCTGCTTGCCGTTCGACACGGCAAGACCGGTGCGGCGCCTCGCCACATCGTGCAAGAGGCGCTTCGTCTGTACCCGATCACGTGGCTCCTCGAGCGGGGCGCATCACGAGAAATCGAGATAGCCGGCGAGCGGGTCTCGCCGGACGCAGCGATCGTCATCAGCCCATACGCGGTTCACAGGAATCCTCACTATTGGGACAAGCCAACCTGCTTTCTTCCAGAGCGATGGGCCGGAAAGATTGATCGGCGCGCGTGGATTCCGTTCGGCGCGGGCACCCAGAGCTGCGTCGCCGCGTCTCTCAGCATCGAACTTGCCGCCACGATCGTCGCGGCGGTGCTTGCAAGGCCAGTTGCGATTGAAGAGCATGACGCGGGGCCGTCGATCGGCGCCGCCTTGGCGCCGGGCCGTTTCAGCCTCCTTCGCTACTGACAAGGCCGAGGCCGAGCGGCAGCGAAGAGGGAGAATGGCGGCGTTTCCCATTAGGATGAACGCGAGCATGCGCCTCCATCCATCGACTCGCAAGCCCCGCGGCGGCATCCGGGGGCGGCGCCCCGGGGCGACTGAGCCTCAGGCCAGGACGCCGAGCGCGAGCAGCAAGGCGGCGAAGAGCAGCATCGTCATTCCGGCGACGACGATCAGCACGAGCGTCCGCCACGCCGCGCTGAGCCGGGACAGAGCATAGGCGCCCCGCAGCTGGCGGTAGATATGGACCGGAGGGACGAGCAGGAACGCGAAATTGATCAATCCGCCCTCGATGCCGATTGCGCGGAGCAGCACGAACGCGATCAGGAGCATGCTCATGAAGCCGATCGAGTAGGTGATGAAGACCAGGTGATCGTAGGCGCGGTAGCGTTCGCGGTAGCGCCGCCGGTGGAGGAAGAGCAGCCACAGGAAGGGCAACGAGATCGGGATCAGAGCCCAGGAATATTTATAGGCGCTGGTCTGCAGCTTGTAGGACAGGAGCTGGGGGTTCTCGTTCGCCTTCTTGAGACCCTTGTCGAGGCGGGCCCAGCCGGTGTCGATATCGCCGCTGAACACGCGGTCGGTGCCGGAGGCGATCGCGACCACCCGCCGCTCCGCCCGCGCATCGCGGATCGCTTCCTCGATCTGCGCGGCATTTCCGCCCCGGCTCAGGCGCTGCCGCCGTTCCGTCTCCAGCCGGGCAATCCTTTGATCGGCTCGTCGCAGCTCCGTCGCCACCTCGGCGTCGTTCAGCTGGTCGAGGCCGACGAGGTTCGCGCCGAGCATGCTGAACAAGGCGAACATCAGGAAGACGGTGAACAGGAACAGGGCCATGGGCGAGACGAAGCGCGCCCGCTCGCCCTCGATGAACCGCCGCGTGAGCTCGCCAGGCCGCCAGGCCAGCAGCGGCAAGGTCCGCCAGATCTTGCCTTCGAAGTGGAGAACGGAATGGGCGACATCGTGCCACCAGGCCGAGACGCTGCGATGGACGTGCGCCGCCTGGCCGCATTCGTGGCAGTGCCGGCCGACGAGCGCGGTGCCGCAATTCAGGCAGGCGCCGGCACGCGCCTCGGCGCGATTCTCTCCAGCCTTCGGCTCGACCGCGCGCGCGATCAGGCCTCCGGTCACAACCTCGCCTATGCCGTCCGCCCCGTCGGTCATCGCGATTCCCCCGCGCCCGCGTCGCTTCAGCCGAGCAGCCCGGCCATCAACAGCAGCATGAAGAAGGTAAGCCCGGCGATAAAGGCGAAAATCGCGAGCGCCGCCGTCCGCCACAGCGCGCTCGCGACAGAGAGGCCGTAGGCGCCGCGAAGCTGGACGAATATGTGGGCCAGCGGGATCGCCATCGGGATCAGTGCGGCCGTGCCGTTGAGGCCGAGCAGCTTCAGGAGAGTGAACGAGACCGTGAACAGGCTTGCGAAGGCGATCGCGTAGGTGACGAAGACGGCATGGTCATAGGCCCCGAAGCGTTCGCGGTAGCGCCGGCGGTGGAGGAACAGGATCCAGACAAGCGGCAGCGAGATCGGGATCAGCATCCAGCTATACTTGTAGGCGTTGGCCTGGAGCTTGTAGCCGAGGAGCGACGGGTTCTCCCTGGCCTTCCGCCATGCCGCGTCGATCCAGCGAAGCGGCGCTGGCGCGTCGCTCAGATCCATGTCGATCGGAAGGTTCGGCTCCGCCGCGCTCTGCCCCGGCGCCGTTCGGGCCGCCGGCTCCTCCACATAATAGGCCCTGCGGCCGACATTGTTGACGATGGCGAACATCAGGAATGCGGCGAGCAGGAAAGTCGCGATCGGCGAAAGGAAGCGGGCGCGCTCCCCTTCGATATAGCGGCGGGTGAGCTCGCCCGGGCGGAGCAGCAGCATGGGCAGCGTCCGCCAGAACTTCCCTTCGAAATGGAGGACGCTGTGGACGAGGTCATGACCGATCGCGCCGAAACTGCGGTGGACGTGCGCCGCCTGGCCGCAGCGGTGGCAATAGTCGCCGGCGAGCGCGGTGCCGCAATTGCGGCATGCCGCGCTGTCGCCGTGAGCGCCCGCCAGCGGCCGTTCTTCCTCGTCTCGCCCCACCGGCTGATCATGGCCGCGCCCAGGCGGTGCGTCGAGAACATTCGCGCACGCCGCGCGCCATGCTATCGCCGCCTCCGATGACCAGAACCGGCCTTCTCGGCGGCTCCTTCAATCCGGCGCATGGCGGCCACCGGCGGATCAGCCTCGCCGCCGCCGAGGCGCTCGGGCTCGACGAAATCTGGTGGCTGGTCTCGCCCGGCAACCCGCTCAAGGACCGCAAGGGCATGGCCGCCCTCGAGGCGCGCTTCGCCTCGGCGCGGGGACAGGCGAGGCGGGCGCCGATCCGGGTCACCGCGATCGAGCGCGAGCTCGGCAGCCCGTACACGGCCGACACGCTGCGCGCGCTCACCCGCCGCTACCCCGGGCGGCGCTTCGTGTGGATCATGGGCGAGGACAATCTCGCTCAGCTCCACCGCTGGCGCGACTGGCGTCGGATCGCGAAAACGCTGACGATTGCGGTCGTGGAGCGGCCGGGTTATCATGCCCTTGCCCGTCGGGCTCGCGCGATGGGTTGGCTGCGGCGTTTCGTCCGACCCGCGGCCGGTGTCCGGCACTGGACAGAGTGGAGTTTGCCGTCGCTCGTGCTGCTTCGATTGCCGCTCGATCAGACCTCAGCCACCGCCATTCGCGCTGCCGACCCCGATTGGCACTTATCCAGCGAGAATTCGTTCAACCCGACGGGCCTGCGCGACGGCGTGACGCGGCGCCCGCTCTTCCGAAGGAGGCACATTGGCAGACCCAGAAGCTCCGCGTGACGACGGAGCCATCGAACGGACCGAACGGCTCCACGAGCTCGTCCTCCGCTCGCTCGACGACGACCAGGCGCTCGAGGTCGTTTCCATCCCGCTCAGCGGGAAATCCAGCATCGCCGACCATATGGTGATCGCCAGCGGCCGATCGTCGCGGCAGGTCGCGTCGATGGCGCAGAAGCTCAGCGAGCGCATCAAGCAGGAGCTGGGCCGCAGCGTCCGCATCGAAGGCCTGCCGATCGCCGACTGGGTGCTGATCGACGCCGACGACGTCATCGTCCATCTCTTCCGCCCGGAGGTGCGCAGCTTCTACAATCTCGAGCGGATGTGGGCGTTCGAGGAACGGTCCGCCGCGCCCGCGACGGCCTGAGCCCTTGCTCCTTCACATCGTCGCGCGCGGACGGATCGGCCGCGGCCCGGAAGCCGAGCTGGTCGAGCGCTACCTGAAGCGCATTTCCTGGCCCCTGAAGGTCAGCGAGCTTCCCGAGAGCGGCGGGCGCATTCCACCGACACCCGACAATGCAGTCACGATCCTGCTCGACGAGAAGGGGGAGCAGCTCGGCTCGCTCGCCTTTGCCGAAAAGCTGGGAGCGTGGCGCGACGACGGGAGGCGCGAGGCCCGATTCATGATCGGCGGCGCCGACGGCTTCGGCGACTCGGAGCGCGCCTCGGCCGACCTGCTGCTCGCGTTCGGCAGGGCGACCTGGCCGCATCTCCTCGCCCGTGCCATGCTCGCCGAGCAATTGTGGCGTGCGACCTCCATCCTTGCGAACCACCCCTATCATCGTGAAGGGTGATGTGATGCGTCGCGTCACTTTCACCGTCATGATCGCCGCCGTCCTTTCCGCGGCAGGTTTCGCGGCGGCACAGGGTCGCGGCGGCGACGAGCCGCAGGCGCTGCGTCTGGCGCAGGGCGAAGCGCGCGAGGCGGAGGCGCGGGCACAGCGGCTGGACCGCGAGGCCGGCAAGGCGACCGGCGAGGCGGCCAGGGCGCGCGCCGAGGCCGAGGCGCTCGCCGCGCGGATCGATTCGAGCGAGGCCGAGATCACCGCCGCCGAGACGCGTCTCAGGATCGTCGAGGCCCTCGCGGCGCAGCAGCGCGCGCGGCTCGCCGAGCGCCAGCAGCCGCTCATCCGCCTGACCGCGGCGCTGCAGACCATGGCGCGCCGCCCGCCCGCTTTGGCGCTGATCCGGCCGGGCTCGTTCGACGATGCCGTCCACGTCCGCTCTTTGCTCGCCTCGACCCTGCCGATCATCCGCGCCCGGACGGCAGCGCTCAGGGTGGAGGTCGAGCGCGGCAATCGGCTGCGCGCGGAGACGGCGAGCGCCCGCAACGCCCTCCTCGCCGGCCGCGGGGAGCTGCGCCGCCGCCGCGTCGAGCTTGCCCGCTTCGAGGCGCTGCAGCGCCGTCGCTCGCAGAGCCTTGCTTTGTCCTCGCTCACCGAATCGGACCGCGCTCTGGCGTTCGGCGAGGAAGCGCGCGAGCTCGCCCGGCGGATCGGCACCCGCGACTATCAGGACCGGCTCCAGGCACGGCTCGCTATGCTGCCTGGTCCCTCGCCGCGCCCGGGGACGCCGGCCCGTCCCACCGGGAGCGGCAACCTTTCCTATCTTCTCCCGGTCGAGGGGCGCCTGATCGCCGGAGTCGGCGAGATTTCCGACGGCGGCGTCCACGCCCGAGGCCTGACGTTCGCGACCGAGCCCGGGGCCGAGGTGGTGGCGCCAGCCAACGGGCGCATCATCCACGCCGCCCGATTCCGATCCTACGGCGAGGTGGTGATCATCGATCACGGCCGCGGCTGGCACAGCGTCATCACCGATCTCGCGTCGATCGGAGTGGCGGTCGGCCAGACCGTCCGCCGCGGCGACCGGATCGGGCGCGCCGGCACATCGGATCCGCGGGTCAGCGTCGAGCTGCGCCGCTCCGGCCGTCCGGTCGCGATCGCGCCTTTGCTCGCGGGTTAAGACCCGTACTAGGCTGCGTTCATCGAAGGTTGCTTTCCGTAGGGCTAGACTGTCGGTAGAAGCCTCGTCGAACATATCGCTCAGGATCATTCCATGGCATCCAATTTCATACGCTCGCTCGGCCTCGTCAGCGCGATCGCCCTGGTGCCCGCGGCCACCGCCGCGCTCGCCCAGGTCGACGTCGCGACCTATCGCGAGCTCGACCAGTTCATGAACGTGTTCGAGCGCGTCCGCGCCGAATATGTCGAGCAGGTCGACGACGAGCGGCTAATCAAGGGCGCGATCGACGGCATGCTGGCCAGCCTCGATCCGCATTCCTCCTATCTCGACGCGCGCAACTTCCGCTCGCTGATGACGACGACCGAAGGGAATTACGGCGGCCTCGGCCTCAGCGTGACGATGGAGGACGGCGCGGTGAAGGTGATCGCGCCGACCCGCGAGACCCCCGCCGACCGCGCCGGCATCAAGGCCGGCGACTTCATTACCCATGTCGACGGCCGCCTGTTCTACGGCGGCACGCTCGACGAGGCGGTCGAAGCGATGCGCGGCGCGCCCGGCACGTCGGTGCGCCTCACCATCGTCCGCGCCGGCCGCGACCGGCCGTTCGACGTCACCATCACCCGCGCCATCATCGACATCCCGGCGGCACGCTGGGAGGTGAAGGACCGGGTCGGCGTGATCACCGTCACCACCTTCAACCGCAACACCACCGAAGCCGTCCAGAGCGCGATCCAGGCCGCCCAGCGCCAGGCGGGGGCGACGCCCTTGCTCGGCTATGTGATCGACCTTCGCTCCAACCCCGGCGGCCTGCTCGACCAGGCGGTCGGCCTCTCCGATCTGTTCCTCGAGCGCGGCGAGATCGTCTCTCAGCGCGGACGCCGCAGGAACGACATCGAGCGCTACCATGCCAGGCCCGGCGACGCGACCAACGGCGCCCCGATCGTCGTCCTCGTCGATGCGGGCACGGCCTCCGCGGCGGAGATCGTCGCCGCCGCGATCCAGGACCATCGCCGCGGCATCGTCATGGGCGAGCGCACCTTCGGCAAGGGCTCGGTGCAGAGCCTGATCCCGCTCGGCACGGGCAACACGGCGCTCCGCCTCACCACCGCGCGCTACTATACGCCCTCGGGCCGCTCGGTTCAGGAAGGCGGCATCAATCCGGACGTGCTCGTGCCCCAGCTTTCCGATCCCGATTATCGCTCGCGCAACCGGGTGCGCGAATCCGACCTTCGCCGCCACCTCGTCAACGAAGCGGCGGTCGGCGAGGATGTGATCCAGGACGACCAGCGGCCCGATCCGCGCTTCGCCGGCACGCCCGAGGAACTGCGCCAGCGCGGCATCACCGACTATCAGCTCCATTATGCGGTGCAGACTCTGTCCCGCCTCGCACGGGCGCCGGGCGCTCCCGGCGCGGCGCCGGCGCGGACCTCGCCGCGGCGGTGAACGGCCTCGACAAGGCCCGATTGCTCGCGGTCCTGGTTCCCGCCGGGCTGCTCGCCGGCGCCCACGGCTCGCAATATCTCGGCGGCCTCACGCCCTGTCAGCTTTGCTACTGGCAGCGCTGGCCGCATTTCGCGGCGCTGGCCCTCGCCTTGCTCTCCTTCGCCCTCGCCGCGCGCCTGCCCGACCGCGGCCGCAGCCTCGTCTGGCTCGCGGCTTTGGCCATCCTCGCCAGCGGCGCGATCGGCGCCTACCATGCCGGCGTCGAGCTCGACATTTTCGAGGGCTTCACGCAGTGCGCGGCGTCGGGCGGCGGCACGCTGGCCGACATGCTCGCCCGGCCGCTGGTGCGCTGCGACCAGGTGCAATGGTCGCTGCTCGGCATCTCGATGGCGGGATGGAACGCGATCCTCTCGATCGGGTTCGCACTGGTGATCCTATGGCTGAGCCTCAGACGACCGCGCAGGACCTGAGCCGGGGCCCCGCCCGGCGACCCGGCGACGGGCGGCCGGACATCGGCGCGATGCTGCGCGTCGACCAGGCCGGCGAATATGGTGCGACCCGCATCTATGCCGGCCAGCTCGCCGTGCTCGGCGACCGCAGCCAGTGCGCGCGGCTCGTCGCCCGCATGGCGGCGCAGGAGGACCGCCACCTCAGGCATTTCGACGAGCTGCTCCCCGCCCGCGGCGTCCGCCCGACCTTGCTGCAGCCGGTCTGGAACCATGCCGGCCACGCGCTCGGGGCGATCACGGCCCTGATCAGCCCCAATGCCGCCATGGCCTGCACCGCCGCGGTCGAGACCGAGATCGACCGCCATTATTCCGAGCAGCTCGCCGCGCTCGGCACCACCGATCCCGACCTCGCCGAGACGATCCGCGAGTTCCAGGCCGACGAGCTGGAGCATCGCGACACCGCGATCGCCGCCGGCGCCGAGGACGCTTTGGGCTATCCCATCCTCTCCTTCTTCATTCGCGCGGGCTGCCGGGTCGCGATCGAGCTTTCCAAGAGGATCTGACGATGAAGCTTTTCCTCTTCGCGGCGGCAGCCTTCGCCGCCGCGCCGGCCTCGGCGCAGGAAGAGCCGGCTCCCGCCGCCGCCGACACACGGGTCAACCAGCTGATCGTCTACGGCGCCGACAGCTGCCCGCCGAGCACCGAGGAGGAGATCATCGTCTGCGCCCGGCTTCCGGAGGATGAGCGCTACCGGATCCCGGAGTCGCTGCGCCCCAGCCCGAACGATCCCCGCAGCCGCAGCTGGGGCGACCGCGCGATCGAGCTTTCCTATGTCGGCCGCACCGGCATCGGCTCCTGCTCGCCGGTCGGGCCCGGCGGCTTCGTCGGGTGCCACGAGCAACTCGTCCGCGAGGCGCGCGCCGAGCGCCGCGGCCGTGACGGCATACGCTGGAGCGAGCTGATCGACGAGGCGCGGCAGGAGCGCCTGCGCCGGATCGACCGCGACGCCGAGGAGATCGAGCGGGCGCAGAGCGAGGACGATTGAACGCCCGCGTCCAAGAGAACGGGAACAAAGCGCGGCAGCAAACCCTTTTTCCCGGAAGGCCTGGTGAAGCCCTGAGGAGGCCAGTGATGAAACGCCTTGTTCCGATCGCTATCGCGTTTGCCGGCGCCGGGTTCGCGCTCGCCGCGCCTGCCCAGCAGCCGGACGCGCCCGCGGGCGACAACCGCCGGGTGAGCCAGCTCATCGTCTATGGCGACGATCCCTGCCCGGCGAGCAATGCCGAGGTGATCGTGGTCTGCGCGCGGCGCGGCGAGGACGATCGCTACCGGATCCCGGAGCCGCTGCGCGGCAATGGCGAGACCGCCGGCAACCAGAGCTGGGCGGCGAACGCCCGCGCGCTCGAATATGTCGGCCGAACCGGCATCCAGAGCTGCTCCACCGTCGGCCCCGGCGGGTTCACCGGCTGCTGGGCCGAGATGATGCGCCAGGCCCGCGAGGACCGCCGGACCAATCCCGCGGGGCAGCCGATTCCTTAAGTTCCTCCCCATGCGCAGCATGGGGAGGGGGACCACCCGCAGGGTGGTGGAGGGGTAAAAGGCGAGGCCTCATTGGTTTCGCACCCGATCCTCAACGCCTGAGTCGGTTACCCTTCCACCATGCTGCGCATGGTCCCCCTCCCCATCTTTTCACGATGGGGAGGAACTCGCACGCCCCCTCTCCGCCGCGATCCACGCATCGATGTTCGCCTCGAGCAGATCGAGCGGGATCGCGCCCTGCTCGAGCACCGCGTCGTGGAAGCGGCGGATGTCGAAGCGGTCGCCCAGCGCCTGCTCGGCCCGCGTCCTCAGCTCGCGGATCTTGAGCTCGCCGATCTTGTAGGCGAGCGCCTGGCCGGGATTGGTGATGTAGCGATTGACCTCGGCCTCGATATTGGCGCGGCTGAGCGCTGAATTGTCGACCATGAAGTCGATCGCCCGCTGGCGCGACCAGCCGAAGGCGTGGATGCCGGTGTCGACCACCAGCCGAGTCGCCCGCCACATCTCGTAGCTGAGGCGCCCCATGTCGCGCGCGGGCGTGTCGTAGAGGCCCATCTCGATCCCGAGCCGCTCGGAATAGAGGCCCCAGCCTTCGACGAAGGCGGTGAAGAAGGTGGCGTGGCGGCGGAAGTCCGGCACCTCCAGCTCCTGCTGGATCGCGATCTGCTGGTGGTGGCCCGGCACCGCCTCATGGACGGTGAGCGCCGGCACTTCCCACAGCGGCCTTTGGTCGAGCTTCGAGGTGTTGACCCAGTAGATGCCCGGGATGCCCGATTCCTGCGAGCCGTCGGAATAATAAGCCGTGGTCGTGCCCTCGGCGATCTCGGCCGGAATCTCCCGAATCGTATAAGGGAGCCGCGGGAGGCGACCGAACAGGCTCGGCATGTGGCCGTCGATGCGCTTGGTGAGCCGGGCGACCTCGCGCATCAGCTCCTCGCCGGTGCGAGGATAGTGGACCGGGTTGGTCCTGAGGTCCTGGATGAAGGCCTCGCGCGTCGGAAAGCCGGCGCGGCGTGCGACGACTTCCATCTCGGCCCGGATCCTGGCCACCTCGCTGAGGCCGAGCTGGTGGATCTGCTCGGCGGTCATGTCGGTCGTGGTCTGCTGGCGGATGCGGTAAGCGTAATATTCGCGGCCCTGCGGCTGGGCGGAGACGCCGACCGTCTGGCGGCAGCGCGGCGCCACTTCGCGCAGGTAGAATTGGTGATGCTCGCGATATTGCGGGACGAGCGTGCCCGTGATGATCGTGCGCGCGCGCTGCTGCATCGCCGTCCAGTCGGCCTCGCTCATCCCGGCCGGGCGGTTGCGGGTGAAAGGCTGGTAGAAGCGCGACTGCGCCGGATCCTCGGTGACGACGCCGGAGATCGTCCGGTCGGCCCCCTGCATCGCCTCGCAGGGTAGGGTATAGCCTTCGCGCACCGAGCGGCGGGTGATCCGGATCGCTTCCTGGTTGAGGCGCGGATATTGTTCGAGGCGCCGCAAATAGCTCTCATAATCGGCGCGGGTTCGGAACGGCATCGAGTCGGCGAGCCCGGCAAAACCCTGGTGCCAGCCGCCGCGCTGCGAATAGAGGATCATGCGCTGGCCGAAGCGGTTCGCCTCGATCTGCTCGGCGAGGTTGCGGCGCAGCAAGGCATGGTTGGTGCGGTCGGCGGCGCTCAACTGGGCGGCGGGAATGGCGTCGAGCCGCCGGAGCAGGGCCTGGGCCTCGCCCGCCTGGCGGTCGGCCGCCTCGAGGCTGATGTCTTCGATCTGGTCGTCATAGTCGCGCACCCCGAGCCGCGTCGCGAACAGCGGGCTGTTGCGCAGCACCCACTGCCAATGCTCGGCCATCAGCCGCTGGAAGTCTTCCGCCGGCGTAGCTGCGGCGGGAATCGCCAAGGCGAGCGAGGCGGCGGCGGCCGCGAGGACGATCTTGAGGCGCATGCGTAGGGACCCCTTCATTGAGCGGACGCACCCTATCCCGCCGCCGTTCCCGTGCAACCCTTGCCGCCGCTCTCCGCTTCGCGGTAGCTTCGGCGCAAGGGGAGGGGAATCATGGCGACGAGAGCCGCAGCGGGCACACCCCGCTCGAACAGGGTCAGCCTCGCTCCGGACTTGCTCGACCGCATCCTGGCGGCCGGCGCGGTCGTACTGCTCGGCTTCGTCCTCGCCGCGCTCTGGCGCGGGCGGGGCGAATGGCACGAGGTTCCCTTGTTCGTCTGGCTGCACCTGGCCACCATCGTCGCCGCGGTCGCGCTGACGCCGATAATGCTGCTGCGCCGCCGCGGCGACCGGCTCCACCGTCGCCTCGGCTGGATTTGGGCGACCTCGATGTTCCTCACCGCCGCCTTCAGCTTCGCGCTGCGCGGAATCAACCAGGGCGGCTTCAGCCTGATCCACATCCTCTCGGCCTGGACGCTGATCCAGGTCCCGGTGATCGCCTGGACGGCGCGGACCCACCGGCATCGGCAGCATCGCAGCAGCGTCCGCGGCATGGTCACCGGCGCGCTGCTCATCGCCGGCTTCTTCACCTTCCCGTTCGACCGGCTGCTCGGCCATTGGCTGTTCGGTTAGGCGCCGACCTTCGGCGGCAAGGGAAACAAGGTGACGAAGCGTCGCGCCAGTCTGTGGTCGCCCTCGACCTTCAGCGCGCCCTCCGCCTCCAGCGCTTCGAGCGCGATGCCACCGTAGACCGCGGCGGCTATGGCGGGAGCCGGGCCGTCGAGGACGAAGTCGGCGCCTTCGATGATTCCGCGGGCCGCCTCGATCCGGCCGTCGGCGATACGCACGGCAAAGGTCTCGCGCCCGAGCCGTACCCCGGCGCGCGCCTCGTAGCCTTGCGAGCGGTCCGGATCGAACATCGTCCGGAACGACAGCAGCAGCGACACTGCGCTCAGCGGCAGGCTGGGGTCGTGGGTGGGGGAGCGGGCGGCCCAGCGGCCGAGGGCCTGGAAGATCGGCTCGGCCTCGTAGCCCCAGGGGGTCAGCTCGTAGACCTGGGCCGAGGCGGGCGGCGGGAGGCGCTTGCGGGCAAGAACGCCGGCCGATTCCAGCCCCTCGAGCCGCTGGGTCAGCACATTGGCGCTGATTCCGGGCAG
>DASQKE010000245.1:0-3178 GCA_035630675.1 Allosphingosinicella sp. | reverse complement strand
GAGAACCCGCACGCGATAGCCGCGCTTCGGCAGCTCTCTGAGGAGATGGCGGCCGATGAAGCCGGTCGCTCCGGTCAGCGCGACGAGTTGCCCGCTCATGCCGTCACCGTCCCGGCTCGCGAGGTCGCGAAGCGCCGCAGCACCGCGCCCACGAGCGCGGCGCCGGCCGCCACCGCGCCGGCCTGTACCGGCCAGTGGGGCCAGATGATCGTCACGAGGGCGAGCGCCGCGAGGGCGAGGTTCAGCGCGAAGACATGCGCGACGACCGCCGTCGCCGTGAAGCCGTTCCCGTCGATGGCCTGCTGGTAGTAATGGCGACGATGCGCCTCCCACACGCGCTCGCCGCGAGCAAGACGGCGCACGAGCGTGACCGTCGCGTCGGCGAGATAGTAGAGTGGCAGGAGGATCGCGGCGGCGAGCGCGCCCGTCGCGGCGAGCTTGAGCAAGAGCCAACCGACGACGAGCCCGATCGGCAGCGAGCCGACATCGCCGAGAAACAGGGTCGCGGCCGGCTTGTTGAAGGGCGCGAAGCCGAGCATCGCGCCGCACAAGGCGGCTCCGACCGCGGCGGCCCAGAGCGGCAGCAAGCCGGCCGCCCCGAGAAGCGCGATGAAGGCGGTGATCGGCACCATCTCGGCCGCCGTGATCCAGTCGATGCCGTCCATGAAGTTGACGAGGTTGACGAACCAGACGCCGCCGATGACCAGGAGCCCCTGCTCGACCCAGGGAGCCGCCTGCGGCAGGATCCGCGTGTCGCCGCTCGCGACGACGACGACGATGACGGCAAGGGTTTGCAGGACGAGGCGGAGCATCGCCGGCAGCGGCCGGATGTCGTCGACCGCGCCGACCGCCCCGAGCGCGAGCGCGGCCGCGCCGAGCCAAGCGAACTCCGCCGGAGGCGGGAAGGGCGAGGTCGCGAAAAGCGCGGCCGAGGCAAGAACCAGCGTTGCGGCGAGCACCGCAATGCCGCCTCCTTGCGGCGTCGGGACGGTGTGGCTGGAGCGCGCGTTCGGCCGCGCCAGCGCGTAGCGCACGAGGACAGGCTTCAAGAGCTTGATCAGAATCGCCGTCAGCAAAGCGGAGGCCGGGATGACGATGGCGATCGTGATGGCTGCAGGGGGCAAGGCGTCCGGCACTCGGTGGCAATGGCCGGCACCTTAGAGCATGAGCCCGAAACGGAGGCACCCCTTTTCGGCAACACATCGCAGCCGACGTGTCGATCTGCGCGGGCTCGCGTGTCTCCCGGCAGCGGCTCAGACGACCGGGGCGAACACGAGCGCCTGGCCGTCGCGCGCGACGAAAGCGCCCCGCATCTCGGCCTTGGCCGCCTGTTCGACTTGCAGGAGATGGTCATCCTCGTGGGCCGGATGCAGGTGGAAAATGGCGAGCGCCTTGGCGCCGGCCGCCTTGGCCAGGACGACGCCTTTCTGCCAGGTCGAGTGTCCCCAGCCGACGCAGGTGCAATATTCAGCTTCGGAGAACATGCCGTCGTAGATCAGGAGATCGGTGCCTTCGACGAAGCGGACGAGGCTGTCGGGCGGCCACGGCGCCGTATGCTCGATGTCGCTGATGTAGCAGACGCTGCGGCCGCGGTGGTCGAAGCGGAAACCGGTCGCCCCGCCCGGATGGTGCAGGGGATGCGTCTTGACCAGGAGCCCATCGGTGAGGCGGAGCGGCTCCCCGCCCCTGAACCCGATATGCTCGAAGCGGCCCGGCAGATGATCGAGGCCGACCGGGAACAGGGGTGGCGAGTAAAGGCGGTCGAGCACCTCCCGGGCGCTCTCGCCGTCGAGGTTGCCGCAATAGGTGCGCACGAGGTGCTTGCCGAGCAGGATCGGCTTGAAGAAGGGCAGCCCGCTGACATGGTCGAGATGGAGGTGGCTCAGGAGAATGTCGATCTCGGCCGGAGCATGAGCGCCCATCTCCTCGCCGAGCGCTGCCAGGCCGGTTCCGGCATCGACGATGACGAGACGCGACCCGCACCGGATCTCGACGCAAGCCGTGCGGCCGCCGAACTCGGCGAAACCCGGCCCCGAGACGGGTACAGACCCTCGCACCCCCCAGAAATGAACCTGGAGGGCATCTCTGCCAGGCGGCGTCGTCCACAACATTGCCTGATGATAACCTTTTACCCGTCCGCCCTGCCGTGCGCCTGCGCACTTTGGTGCGGAGTGTTTCCCACCCTACCGAAGCCGGCCTGCCTCCTTAAGAGGCGTAATGGCTCACGCCGGCTCCAGTTCCTTGATTTCCGGGGAGCGGCGATCCTGCAAGGATACGACTGTCCCGTTATCGAAGCGGATAACGACGTCAAACGGCGGTTGATCGATTTCGGGAGGGAAGTCGGCCGTCACCGCGACGAGGCCGCGCCCGATGAGGGCTCGCCGCAACCGGTGGATCAGGTCGGCGGCCGAGGCGGGCGGCAGAGCCGTGAGGGCGCGCTCGACGACCAGGATGTCCGGTCGGCGGACGAGGCAGCGGGCCAGATCGATGGCGGCGACCTCGCCGGGCGAGAAATCCACACCGCGGGGGTCGACCGGCGTGTCCAGGCCGACGCGGAAGACATGCCCATCGAGACCCCGGTCGGTCAGGACCCGGCGGATGAGGTCGCGGATCTCGGCGCCGGCGCCGGCGCGGTCGTGTGCCACCCGCCCGAACAGGAGGTTGTCCTGCAGGCTGGCGGCGGCGCAGAGCCGGTCCGGATGGTAGAACTCGATGGCGGGCTGCAGGCTGACCGGCAGCAGCTTGGCGAAGGCCCGCCGGGCAGTGACGAGCCGCTCCTCGGTCTGCGTGTCGAGCAGCCCTAGGCGATGGCGGCTCTCGCTGTAGCGCAGGGCGAGCCCGATGAGGCGTTCGCGGTCACGCGCGCTCTCGGCATCGCGGCGGCGCTCGCCCTGCCGCACAAGAAGATCCTGGAAATAGGCCCGCTCGGGCGAGGCGAAGAAGGAGAAGCGCTCGAAGAGCGGGTGGCCGTCCGGGAGATCGGCGAAGATCTCGATCATGTTCGTCGCGATGGCGAGCCCCATGGCGGTGAGCGGCTTGGTCAGATCCTCCGATTCCAGGATGGCGCGCACGAAGGGATGGCCAGGCAGGTTGCTTTCGCGGAACGTGTCGCCGAGCGGAACGCCGAACAGGATGTTCTCGGCGATCGTGGCGTGGCGGTTGTAGCGGTCGGGATCGA
>DASQKE010000244.1:0-7406 GCA_035630675.1 Allosphingosinicella sp. | reverse complement strand
GTTCGTCGGTCAGCTCGATCGCCACCGCGGCATCCTCGATTTCGATGCCATTGAAATCGCCTTCGGCCTTGGCCACATCGAGCCGCGCCACGGCGGCGTCCACAGAAGCGAGGATCGCGCGCGCTTTCTCGCTAAGCGGGGGCAGGGTGTCCTTCGTGTAGAAGCCCGGTGCGATGGCGTCGGCCTCGGGCATCGGTTCCAGCACGAGATTGCGGCCCTCGCGGCGTACGCGCAGGGACTCGCCTGCGATCTCGAAGCCCTCGGGCAGCTCCACGACCTGGCGGCCGGCAGTTCGAGAAACCTTCGCCAATTGGTTCACCAGCTCACTCCTCGCTCCCCTTGTAGCAGCCGGCGCGATTCCGCGAAATGCGGAATGCGCTGCCGACACTCCGGGCTCACCCTTCCCCCTCCCGCCCCACATTGCTAAGCCCCGCGCCAACCGCGCCGGGCCGCTCCTGACCCGGCTCGAAGTACCACTTCGAGACGAGACCCTTATGACCGCAGTTGGCAACAACGCCCTCGACACCCGCTCCACCCTCGACGTCGGCGGCCGGAAATACGCCTACTACAGCCTGGAAAAAGCCGCCGCCGCGCTCGGCGACGTCTCCCGCCTCCCCTTCTCGATGAAGGTCCTGCTCGAAAACCTCCTCCGCTTCGAGGACGGGAAGACCGTCACCCGCGCCGACATCCAGGCGCTCGTCGACTGGCAGCAGGACAAGGGCGCCGGCGCCAGCCACGAGATCCAGTATCGCCCCGCGCGCGTGCTCATGCAGGATTTCACCGGAGTCCCCGCCGTCGTCGATCTCGCCGCTCTGCGCGATGCGATGGCGGCGCTCGGGGGAGAGGCGGCGCGGATCAATCCGCAGGTGCCGGTCCATCTCGTCATCGATCACTCGGTGATGGTCGATGAGTTCGGCACGCCGCACGCGTTCGAGGCCAATGTCGCGCTCGAATATAGCCGCAATTTCGAGCGCTACCAGTTCCTCAAATGGGGCTCCAAGGCGTTCGACAATTTCGAGGTCGTCCCGCCCGGAACCGGCATCTGCCACCAGATCAACCTCGAGCTCATCGCCCGCTCCGTCTGGTCGTCGAAGGACCCCGCGGGCGAGGAGATCGCATACCCCGACACCCTCGTCGGCACCGATTCCCACACCACCATGGTCAACGGCCTCGGTGTCCTGGGCTGGGGCGTCGGCGGGATCGAGGCGGAAGCCGCCATGCTCGGCCAGCCGGTCTCGATGCTGATCCCCGAAGTGGTCGGCTTCCATCTCGGCGGCGAGCTGAAGGAAGGGATCACCGCCACCGATCTCGTCCTGACCGTCACCCAGATGCTTCGCCGCAAGGGCGTGGTCGGGCGGTTCGTCGAATTTTACGGGCCGGGCGTCAGCGCGCTCTCGCTCGCCGACCGCGCGACCATCGCCAACATGGCGCCCGAATATGGCGCGACCTGCGGCTTCTTCCCGATCGACGGCAAGACGCTCGATTATTACCGCCTCACCGGCCGCTCCGAGGAGCAGATCGCCTTGGTCGAGGCCTATGCCAGGGCGCAGGGCATGTGGCTCGACGCCGGCGCGCCCGATCCGGTCTTCACCGACACGCTCGAGCTCGACATGTCGTCGGTCGAGCCGTCGCTGGCCGGGCCCAAGCGGCCGCAGGACAAGGTCGCCTTGTCGTTGGTCGACGAGGAGTTCGTGGCCAGCTTCGAGTCGGAGTTCGGCCACGCCAAGGACTCGCTCAACGACCGCTTCCCGGTCGAGGCGGCGACCGACGGGGAGGAGGGCGGCCAGGAGAGCGAGGCCTGCGATCTCGGCCATGGCGACGTCGTCATCGCCGCCATCACGTCCTGCACCAACACCTCGAACCCGTCGGTGCTGATCGCCGCCGGCCTGGTCGCGCGCAAGGCGCGGGCGCGGGGGCTGACGCGCAAGCCCTGGGTCAAGACCTCGCTTGCGCCCGGCTCGCAGGTGGTCACCGATTATCTCGACAAGGCCGGCCTCAGCGACGACCTCAACGCGATCGGCTTCGAGCTGGTCGGCTATGGCTGCACGACCTGCATCGGCAATTCCGGGCCGCTTCCGGAGCCGATCTCGGCGGCGATCCACAAGAACGACCTCGTCGCCGCCTCCGTCCTCTCGGGCAACCGCAATTTCGAGGGGCGGGTGTCGCCGGACGTGCGTGCCAATTTCCTCGCCTCGCCGCCTCTGGTCGTCGCCTATGCGCTGAAGGGGACGGTGATCGAGGACATGATCCTCTCGCCGATCGGGGTCGGCAGCGACGGGGTCGACGTGTACCTCAAGGACATCTGGCCGTCGAACGCGGAGGTCCGCGCGCTGATCGATTCGTCGGTCACCTCCGACATGTTCCGCGCGCGCTACGGCGACGTCTACAAGGGCGACGAGCGCTGGCGGGCGATCCCGCTCACGGGCGGCGCGACCTACGCCTGGGACGGCGCCTCGACCTACATCCAGAACCCGCCTTATTTCGAGGGCATGTCGATGAGCCCGACCGCGCCCGGCGACATCCTGGACGCGCGCCCGCTCGCCATCTTCGGCGATTCCATCACCACCGATCACATCTCCCCCGCCGGCGCCATCCGAGTCGATTCGCCTGCCGGTAAGTACTTGATAGAAAAGGGAATTTCACGCGCTGATTTCAACAGCTACGGCGCCCGCCGCGGCAATCACGAGGTCATGATGCGCGGCACTTTCGCCAACATCCGCATCCGCAACAAGCTCGTCCCCGGCGTCGAGGGCGGCTTCACGCAGCACATCCCTTCCGGCGAGCAGCTCGCCATCTACGACGCCGCGATGCGCTACAAGGAAGAGGGCACTCCCCTCGTCGTCATCGCCGGCAAGGAATATGGCACGGGCTCGTCGCGGGACTGGGCGGCGAAGGGCACCAATCTGCTCGGCGTCCGCGCGGTCATCGCCGAGACCTACGAGCGCATTCACCGTTCGAACCTCGTCGGCATGGGCGTCGTCCCGCTCCAGTTCCTCGGCGAGCCGCCGCAGTTCGACGGCACCGAGACCTTCACCGTCACCGGCATCGGCGCCCTGCAGCCCCGCCAGGAGATCTCCCTCAAGGTGACCAGGGCCGACGGCAGCGAGACCAGCATCCCGGTCCGCGTCCGCATCGACACCCTCAACGAGCTCGAATATTTCCGCCACGGCGGCATCCTGCACTACGTGCTGAGAGGCCTCGCCGGAAAGCGCTGACGGAGGTGGAGCAGGACAGCCGGATGACGCGCCTCATCGAGCTCAGCCACGTCATCGAAGACGGCATGACCACCTACAAAGGCCTGCCGGGGCCGCACATCTGCGACTTCTGGAGCCGCGAGCATAGCCGCCAGTTCTACGACGACGGGTCGAGCTTCCAGATCGGGCGCATCGACATGGTCGCCAACACCGGCACCTATCTCGACGCGCCTTTCCACCGCTACGAGGACGGCCCCGACCTCGCGGCGCTGCGGCTCGACCAGCTCGCCGGCCTGGACGGAATCGTCGTTCACAGCAGCGCGCAAGCGGTCGAAGCGGCGGCATTCGAAGGCCTCGACCTCGCGGGAAAAGCGGTGCTGGTCGACACCGGCTGGGACCGCCACTGGCGCACCGACGCCTATTTCGAGGACCACCCGTTCCTCACCGAAGCCGCCGCCCGCCTGGTCGCGGAGCGCGGCGCCGCTTTGGTCGGCATCGACAGCCACAATATCGACGACACGCGCGCCCGCTCCCGCCCGGTCCACACCATCCTGCTCGGCGCCGGCGTGCTCATCTGCGAGCATATGACCAATCTCGCCGCCCTCCCCGCCGCCGGCTTCCGCTTCACCGCCGCCCCGCCGCGGGTGGCGGGGATGGGCACGTTCCCGGTCCGCGCCTTCGCGCAGATCGCCTGAAATCCAGCCTCCAGCGCAAGCTACGCGGAGAGGAGCCAGTCGGGCAGGATCGCTCCCTCCAGTGCGTCGACGCGCCGATGCTCCACGGCGAGACCGAGTTCCGCATAGGCAATGCGGGTGCGCTCGTTCGTCTTCCTCGTCGGCACGACGACGAGGCGGCGGTTGACCTTGGCGCGGTAGTTCATCCGGGCGGTGTTTTCCTGGCCGACATAGCAGCCCTTGGTGAAGCTGACCCCGTTCAGCTCCTTCGCATTGCATTCGAGCCAGAGGATCTTGTCGCAGCCGAGCTCGGCGAGACCCTCGGTGACGCCGAGCGAGAGGCGGTGCGCCAGCCATGCGGCGTCGGCGCCGCCCTCGGCCGGCGGTGCGAGCCGGCGGCGGCCGAGCGCGGCGAGGCGCGGGTCGGGCACGCCGTCCGCGCCGTCCGGCGACCAGTGGACGCAGAGGGACTCCTCGCGCTCGATCGCGATCTTTCGGCGGAGGCGGTAGAGAGTGAGGCGGCGCGCGAGATCGTCCGCGGCCGACCGTTCGCAGTCGAGCAGGACCTCGTCGCCGTCGGCCCACAGGATGAAGTCGAACAGTGCCTTGCCCTGCGGCGAGAGCAGGCCCGCCCAGAGCGGCCGATCCGGGGCCAGCCGCGTGACGTCGTTGGTGACCAGCCCCTGGAGGAAGTCGCGCACGTCCTCGCCCGAGAGACGGATCAGGGCGCGGTCGAGGAGGGTGGTCGCGGGCACGGAGCCGAGTTAGGGGGTCGGGGCCCGAAAGCCAAACTCCGCGCGAGGTGCATGACCGAAACCGAACACCTCGTCATCCGCCGGCCCGACGACTGGCACGTGCACTTGCGCGACGGCGACATGCTGGCGGCCGTGGCGCCGTGGACGGCGCGGCAGTTCGCGCGGGCGATCGTCATGCCGAACCTCGATCCGCCGGTGACGAATGTTGCGGCGGCCATCGCCTATCGCGACCGGATCCGCGCCGCCGCCGGCGAAGCCGGTTTCACGCCGCTGATGACCTGCTACCTGACCGACGATGCCGATCCGCACGCGCTCGCCGAGGGATTCCGAGCGGGCGCGTGGGCGGCGGCCAAGCTCTATCCGGCCAACGCCACCACCAATTCGGCGCGCGGGGTCACCGACGTGCGCAGGATCGCCGCCGCGCTCACCGCGATGGAGCGGGTCGGCATGCCGCTGCTGGTCCATGGCGAGGTGACCGACGCCGGCGTCGACGTCTTCGATCGCGAAAAGGTCTTCATCGACCGCGTCTTTTCCGGGCTGGTGCGCGATTTTCCGGGGCTGAAGATCGTGTTCGAGCACATCACGACCGCGGACGCGGCCGACTTCGTGCTCGCCTGCGGCCCGAACGTCGCCGCGACGGTGACGCCCCACCACCTCCACATCAATCGCAACGCTCTGTTCGCGGGAGGGCTCAGGCCGCACGCATATTGCCTTCCCGTCGCCAAGCGCGAGGAGCACAGGCTGGCGGTGCGGCGGGCGGCGACCTCGGGCTCGCTCAAATTCTTCCTCGGCACCGACAGCGCGCCGCATGCGGCCGAAGCCAAGGAATCCGCCTGCGGATGTGCCGGCATCTTCAACGCGCCGTTCGCGCTCGAAAGCTATGCGACCGTGTTCGAGGAGGAGGGCGCGCTCGACCGCTTCGAGGCGTTCGCGTCGGAAAATGGCGCGCGTTTCTACGGCCTGCCGCTCAACGAGGGACGCGTGGTGCTCGAACGGAGGAACGCGGCGGTGCCGGTCTCGCTGCCGGCGGCCGGGACGCACTTGGTCCCGTTCCACGCCGGGCAGACATTGCGCTGGTCGTTCGCGCGGCTGGAATAGACTTCAGAAGGGCAGCCAGCGGTTGCGCTGCGAGAAGCGCATGTAACCGGCATTGACGCCAAGCCGGACGCCGACGCCGAGCCGGACCGGGATCAGGACGACGTCGCCGCGTCGCAAATAGCTCGCGGTGAAGCCGCCGACGACATAGGCCCGGCCCTCGCCGCCCGGATAGCGGCGGAACAGACGCTGGGCGTCGTTGAGATTGTAGACCAGGACGAAGACCTTGTTGGCATCGGCTCCGAAATCGAAGCCGACCGACGGGCCGGTCCAATAGACGTTGCGATCGCCCTCGATCCGGTGGCGCATCACGCCCGAACCGTAGCGCAGGCCGAAGACGAAGGCGCCGCTCGCTTCCTCGCCGCTGATATAGGCGATCGGCTCGCCCTGATCGCCGAGGATGCGCTCGAGCACGCCGGCAAGGCCCTCGGCGCCGCGGCCGAACAGATTCTCGGCGGCGTTGAATATGTCGTGGCGGGGGATGGTCCCGCCCGGCGCCGCGGTGGTCGTGGTCGTCGTCGTCGTGCCGGTTCCGGTGGTGACCGGGGCCTCCACCGGCGCAGCCTGCTGCTCCTCGGGGGGGAACCATTCGCTCGGGGGGGCCGCATCGGCCGGCGCATCCTGCCCGGCGGCGGGCATGGCGAGAAGGGCCAGAGCGGCGGCCGCGGCGATCCTCAAGGCAGACAAGTTCGGCATGATACTCCCCCACACTCCCACGGGCCGAAGCTAAAGCCGTCCCGGCTTTTGCCGCAACGAAGCATCGGCGATCCGAGTCTATCCCGCGCCGAAGCGACTGTCGCGGCCGTGAAATTACGGTGGCGGCGGCCGCGGCGGGCCTCAGATAGCCGAGGTCAGGAGGCGGGCGACGGTGCGCAGTCGGCGTTGGTGAAGGTCTGGGCGCCGACGTGTCCGATCTCCCAGGAAAGGCTGTGGTCGACGTGGATCGGCACGCCCGCCGCACCCAGCATGCGGAAGAAGCGGCGGTCTTCGCTGAGCCCGTCGGCGAAGGCGAACCAGGGCCGCGCGAGCTCCGCCAGCAGATCCGCGCGCATCAAGCAGAGGCCGAGGCCGAGCGCGGCGACCTGCTCGACCTTCCCTTGGCGCGCGAGGGCTTCGGTGGTGACGACCGGCTTGCCGTCGAGGCCGAGCGCGGTCGGCACGAGCGGGGCGACGCGGGTCGGATAATTGCAGCCGACGACCGGCAGGTTGAGCGAGAACAAGCGGATCAGCGCATGGTCCGGAAAGACATGGTCGGCATCCGCCCAGAGGATGTAGTCGGCGCCCCATTCGAGCGCTCGGTCGGCGAGGCGGTTGCGGTTGGCGGCGACGTCGGCGCTGGTGAAGACGCAGGTCCAGAGCTCCGGCCGCAGCCGCCGGCCATCGAGCTCCATCTCCGTCATCAGGAAGCGCGAGGCCATGTTCATCGCCGAGGAGACGAACATGGCCTCCGCCTGGCGGTGGATGGGGATACAGACCACGATCCTCATGGCGCGGGTCCTAGCGGATGGGACCGCGCGACGATAGCGGCGCGGGCAGCGGCCGGCGCGGTTGAACCTTCGGATTCGTCCCTCTATAGCCCGCTTCCGGCCGGTCCCGGAGACGTGGGTGAGTGGCTGAAACCAGCGGTTTGCTAAACCGCCGTAGGGGGATTACTCCTACCGAGGGTTCGAATCCCTCCGTCTCCGCCA
>DASQKE010000243.1:0-3022 GCA_035630675.1 Allosphingosinicella sp. | reverse complement strand
TTCCCCGAAAAGACGAGGTCGCCGCGCTGCAGCCGGTCGCCCTCCGGCACCTCCTCGCCCAGCGCCTGCTGCTGCTCGCACTCGCGCGGCAGCGGCAGCCCGCACAGGCCGTAAGCGAGCTGGGCGAGCCCCGCGCAGTCGATGCCGCGGAAGCTGCGCCCGCCGGGCCGGTACGGCGCCCGGAGCAGCCGCTCGGCCACCGCCACCGGATCAACCTCGAACTCGCCGATCCGGCGCAGGTGGCAGAGCGGCACGCAGCCGATTTCGGTCGCCAGGCATGGCCCGCGCTCGATGCCGTGGAGCCGCGCGCCCATCGGCAGGCGGCAGAGGATCGGCGAGTGGATATCGTCGTCCGGGTGGATCGGCGCCGAGGCCTCGCAGACGATATGGGTCGGCTCGACCGGAACAATGAGCTCGATCGCCTCGACATAGCCGACCCTGTGGTCGGCGACGCCATAGCCCCACGCCCAGCCGCCCGAATATTCGAGCACCGCGAACTCCTCGCCCGGAAGCAGCTCCGAAGCGGCATCGCCCTCGCTCCGGGGCCGGTCGCGGAGGCTGATCGTGTGCGGGCCGCAGGCGCGGACCAGCGGACGCGCATAATGCGGCGCGATGATGCGTCCGGCGAGCGCGATGTCGGCGATGTCGGCGCGATAGGCGTGGGTGCGGGGGTCCAGCGTTCCCGAGGATCCGGTCAGCTCGAACCGTTCACCCGTGCTGAAGGATGAGGCCGCGTTCCCGCGGCGACTTTCTGGGGGTGCCGTCCTGCTCGAGATTGCGTTCGAAACTGTCAAGGAAATCCTGTCCCGTGCTGGTCTTGGCGACGAAGACGTTGCGGCGGTCCGCCTCGTCCCTGACCCGGCGCAGATAGCCGAGCGCGCCGAGCGTGTTCAAGGCGCGGGTGATCACCGGCTTGGAGACGCCGAGGACGTGCGCGAGGCCGCGGACCGTGTGCGGCCCGGGCATGAGGTACACCAGCAGCATCAGGGCCATCTGGCGGTTGGTGAGGTCCGGCTGGCCGGAGCGGACGTAACTGATCAGCGTCTGCATCCAGCTTCTGAGCGCTCGGTCGGACACGGCCGTCTTCTCCGATCTCTTCGAATCTACGTTTCGGGGCTACAACCAGTCAGACCCGGTTTCGTTTCGCACTTGTTTGAGATTTCAGCGCCAAGAAGCGGCGGCTCACGCCGGATAGCGGGCCTTGAGCGCTTCCCAGGCGGCGCGAAGGCCGAGCGCGTCGCCGCCTTTCGGGCGGCCGGGCCTGGCCGCGCTGCGCCAGGAGAAGGTGTCGAGATGCGCCCACGGCGTGGCTTCCGGCACGAACCTGGCGAGGAACAGAGCGGCGGTGACCGCGCCCGCCATGGCGCCTTCGCCGACATTGCCGAGATCGGCGACGTCGGAGGCGAGCATCTCGTCATAATGTTTCCACAGCGGCATCCGCCAGAGGGGGTCGGAGACCGCGGTGCCCGCCGCGAGCAGGGCCTCGGCCAGCGCATCGTCGTTCGCGAAGAGAGCGGGAAGGTCGGGACCGAGCGCGACCCGGGCGGCGCCGGTCAGCGTGGCGAAGTCGAGGATCAGCTCCGGCTCCTGCTCGCCCGCCCTCGCCAGCGCGTCGCCGAGGATCAGCCGTCCCTCGGCATCGGTATTGCCGATTTCGACGCTGAGGCCCTTGCGGCTGCGAAGCACGTCGCCGGGGCGGAAGGCGGAGGCCGAGATCGCATTCTCCACCGCGGGGATGAGGAGATGGAGGCGCAGCCGGAGCTTGCGGCCCATGATCAGCCGCGCCAGCGCCAAAGCGTGGGCGGCCCCGCCCATGTCCTTCTTCATCAGCCGCATGCCGTCGGCCGGCTTGATGTCTAGGCCGCCCGAATCGAAGCAGACGCCCTTGCCGACCAATGCGACCTTCGGATGCCGCCGGTCGCCCCAGAACAATTCGATCAGTCGCGGCGCGCGGTCGGGCGAAGCGGCCCGGCCGACGGCGGCGACCATCGGATAGCCCTGGTCGAGAGCGGCGCCCGAGACCGTCTTGAGCTCGCCGCCATACTCCCTGGCGAGCGCGCCGGCCGCCGCCTCCAGCTCGCCCGGCCCCATGTCCTGCGCCGGGGTGTTGACGAGGTCGCGAACGAGGCAGGTCGCATCGGCGAGGGCGACGGTCTCGGCGATCGCGGCCGGCGCGTCGGTGAGGAGCAGGCGCGGCCCCTTGGGCGCCTTGTCCTCCTTGTAGCGTCCGAAGCGATATTGCCCCAGCAGCCAGCCGAGCGCTGCCGGCCCCGGGCCCTGCTCGGCGATCCGGTAGGTTCCCTCAGGGAGCGCTTCCGCCGCCTTGGCGAGGCACCAGGTTCCGAGCTCATCGGCGTTGGCGACGCCGAGCACGGCCGACCATTCGCCTCTCTCGCCGGGGACGTAGGCGATCTGGTATCCCTCGCCGTTGAATCCCTGCGCCCCGACCGCGCCCCTGACCCGCTCCGGCTGGGCTTTCAGCCAGCGCGGAAAGGTCTTTTTGTCGACGAGCTGGACCGCCGTCGCCGGCTGGCCCTTGTCGGCCTGGAGGAGCGCGGAAATGTCGGTCACCGCGAGCGCCCTAGGGTCCGTACTCAATACCTGCAATGGCCGTGATCGTCCGGAGCGGTCCGCCGGCAAGGAGCGCGGCGCAGTCGCGTAGCGGGGCTACGCGCAAGCAGGCGACGTGGCCGGCGGGCCTCTCCGGGCGACCGCCCTTCGGGCGGCGGGCGGCTTTTGGCGCAGGGCCGCGTCGCGCGTCGGTCACGATGCGACAGCATCGCTCCCTCCTTGCTCCTTGCCCTGCGCCAAAATCCGCTCCGTCACGGCCGTTGCGGGTATTAAGTACGGACCCTAGGGTCCGGGTATGACCGAGATCGTCGCGGCCGACATCGGCGGGACCCATGCGCGCTTCGCGATCGCGGACGTCGAGGACGGACGGGCGCGTCACCTGGGCCAAGTCTGCACCTTGAAAACCAGTGAGCATGCCGGCTTCGAGGCCGCCTGGGAGCGGTTCCGCGAG
>DASQKE010000242.1:0-6162 GCA_035630675.1 Allosphingosinicella sp. | reverse complement strand
AGCCTCGGTCACCGTCGAGATGGAGCGCGAATACGAGCAGATCCAGGACAAGCTCAAGCAGGACGCGATGTCCGCCACCGGCATTGGCTTCATCGCGCCCGGCATGCTCACGGGGCGGGGGCCGAAGGGCTGAAGCGCAGCCAGGTCCACAAAGCGAGACCGAGCATCACCGCGCCGGTCAGCAGGAAGGGCAGTGGCCCGAACCAGCTGTAGAGCGCCACCCCCGCGGCCGGCGCCGCGATGAAGGCGACGCCGTTCACCGACGTCACCATGCCCGCCACCGCATTCTGCTCGGCCGGAGTGACCGCGAGCGAGGCGCCGCTGGTGAAGCCGGGCCGGAACAAGGCGAAGCCGAGCGACGCCAGCGCGAAGGAGAGGGTGATCTCGTAGAGCCCGCCGGCGACAGCGATCAGCGCGCTTCCTGCCGCCGCGACCAGCGAGCCCCACAGGACGAGCTGGCGCGGGCTCAGCGCGAGCAAGGGGATCAGCATCCATTGCGCGACCAGGCTCGCCATCGCGCCGGCGATCAGCACGATCGCGATCGAATGCTGCGCGCTCTCGATCGGAAGCTCCAGCCGGTCGATGACGAGGAAGCCGACGACGCCGAGCAAGGCGGCGTGGCCGTGACCTCCGACGACTCCGATCATGTGCCAGGCGAAGACCCTGGGATCGCGCCAGCGCAGCCGCCGGCGGTCGCCCTCGGCCGCCGGAACGGAGGCCGAGGCTCCGCCGATCGAGGGATAGTCGACGGTCCGGCCCTGGACCTGCGACTGGGGCGTGTCGTCGGGGAGCAAAAGGGCGAGGGCGAGAAGCACCGCCGCGCCGATTCCGGCAAAGACGATCAGCGGCCCGGCAAGCCCGAGCGGCGAGAAAATGAACAAGGGCGCGACCGCCGGGCCGAGCACGGTGCCGAGTGCGAAGGAGGAGGCGATGGCGGCGAGCGCGTTGGTCCGCTGCTCGCCTTTGGTGCGGGCCGCGACATAGGCCTGCACCGCCGGCGGCGAGGCCGAGCCCCAGCCGCCGTAGATCGTCCGCCCGAGCGTGAACACGAAGAAAGCGAGCGCCGCCGGCATCGCCCCGGCCAGCCCCAGCGCCAGCACGATTCCGCACAGCAAAGCCGAGACGATGAAGCCGTAGAGGCCGAGCCGCATCAGCGCCCGCCGCCCCCTTCGGTCCGCGCGGTGCGCCCAATAAGGCGCCGTCACCACCCAGATCACCGCCGACAGGCTGAACGCCACCGCCACCCAGATGTCGGGGATGCGCAGGCTCCGCCCGATCGCGGGCATCAGCGACTGCATCGCCGTATTGCCCGAGGCGGCGACCAGCATCACCGCGTAGAGCAAGAGGAAGCGTCGCCGCGGAATGCCATGGCCGGGCATCGGCTCAGCCGTCTTTTTCCGTCGCCATCGGGCGGAGCCTTTCCGGCGGTCCATCCGTTGGATGTCCCGAACTGAGCAATCGAGGCGGCCGCGCCGCAAACCCGCCCTTGCCATTGCGACGGCGATTTGCCAACGCACCGGCTGCCTCCAGAAATTCGGCGAGACACAGCATGTCAGCTACCAATCACGCGCGCAGCGAGCGGGGCTCGCAGGGCTCCGGCGGCGGTCCGTTCATGATGTTCCTGCGCGGCTTCATCAAGCATCCGGTGATGGTCGGCTCGGTGATCCCCTCGTCGAAGCAGCTGATCGACAAGATGCTGGGCAAGGTCGACTGGGCCGAGTGCCGGCTGTTCGTCGAATATGGGCCCGGCGTCGGTACCTTCACCGAGCATATCCTCCAGCGCATGGCGCCCGACGCGACCCTGATCGCGATCGACACCAACCCGGATTTCACCGACTATCTCAACCGCAAGTTCCGCGACAGCCGCCTGATCGCGGTCACCGGCTCGGCCGCCGACACGCGCCGGATCATGGCCGAGGCGGGCTTCGAGGAAGCGGACTATATCCTCTCGGGCCTTCCCTTCTCGACCCTTCCCGCCGGCATCGGCCCGAAGATCGCCGCCGAGACCCATGCGGCCCTGCGCAAGGGCGGCTGCTTCCTGGTCTACCAATTCTCGCCCAAGGTCCGCGACTTCCTCGCGCCCCATTTCGCCCGGATCGACAAGGGCTTCGAGTGGATCAACGTCCCCCCCGCCCAGCTCTTCTGGGCCTGGAAGGACTGACGGGCGCGGGCGCGGGTTCCGCGCCCGAGACCGTCATCCCGGCGAAGGCCGGGATCTCAGGGAGGATTAACTCAGCGTCGATGGAGCACTGCACTTCCGGCGGCAACAGCTCGTCCTGAGATCGCGGCCTTCGCCGGGATGACGCGACCGGCATGGCCTTCCCTTCAAGCCCTCAGTGCAGCCTTTTCCTGTTCCCCAGGTTCAGCCGCCGCGCGAGATTATAGTCCGCGGTCACCATCATGAAATAGCCGAAGGCCCAGCGCAGCCGATTGAGCCAGGTCATGCCGGCCCGGTGCTCGTCGAGATGGATTCGGCGGCTGTCCTCGATCTCGCGGTCGATGAAGGCGCGCATCGTCGCCGCGAAGGCGGCGTCGTCGACGCGCAGCATCATCTCCAGGTTGAGATAGAGGCTTCGCATGTCGAAATTGGCCGAGCCGATATGGACCGCGTCGTCGATGACGATGAGCTTGGTGTGGAGCTTGGTCGGCTGATATTCGTAAACCTCCACATCGTGCTTCACGAGCCGCCAGTAGAAGAAGCGCGCGGCCCACATCGTCGACTTGATGTCGGACTTGCCGGCCGTCACCATCCGCGCCCGCCCGCGTTCCGCCACCGCGTAGATGCGGCGCAGCATCGACAGGCTCGGCACGAAATAAGCGATCAGGAAATCGACCGCCCGCGCGGCGCGCAGATCGTCCTTGACCGCCCGCGCCCACGGGCTCAGCCGCCGCGTCGGCCCGCCGAACAGCCACTGGATCTGGCCGATGCGCACGCTGTGGCGGCTGAGCATCCGCCTGAGCTTGCGGATCGAGGCGATCTCGGTCTCGGCCCAGCCGAACAGATCGTCGAAATAATCGGCCATGCAGGCGACGCTCGGCCCCTCGACCAGAACGCCCAGGTCGCGCCAGGCGCCCTCCTCGACCGTCCCGAAATATTCGTCGCCGATGTTGAAGCCGCCGACGATCGCCCGCGACCCGTCGGCGAGCGCGAGCTTCTGGTGGTTTCTGAGGAGATAGCGCCGCCCCCAGCGCGGCACGAACCGGCAGAAGCGCGCCTGGGCGTCGACCAGCGGCTTGAAGAAGCCCGCGGTCGCGCCCGACGAGCCGAAGCCGTCGAGCAGCATCGAGACCCTCACGCCGCGCCCAGCCGCCGCGACGAGGGCGTCGCGCACGCGAATGCCGGTTTCGTCGTTCAGCCAGATATAATAGAGGATGCGCAGCGATTCCTGCGCTCCGTCGATCAGGGCGATCAAGGCTTCGAGGCGGTCCGGCCCGTCGGACAGCACCGTCAACCGGTTCCCCGCCACATCCTGCGGCGGGATCCTCTGGTCCTCCCTGCTCATCGGCTGCGGGCCTAGCGGCAGCACGGGGGCGTGGAAAGGGCGGCGGTTGATGGCGGCGCGACATGCGCTAGACCCGGGGCATGTTCGTAACCCGCCTCGCCCTCAGCGATTTCCGCTCCTATGCGGACGCGCTCGTCGAGCCGGGACCGGGCCTCGTCATCCTCACCGGCGACAATGGCGCGGGCAAGACCAATCTGCTCGAAGCGGTATCGCTGCTTGCGCCCGGGCGCGGCCTCAGGGGCGCGTCCCTGTCCGAGATGGCACGGCAAGGCAGCGACGGAGGATTCGCGGTCGCGGCGAGATTGGCCCCTCCCCTTGAGGGGGAAAGGTTGGGGAGGGGTGGAGTCTCCGGAGACGCCGAGAGGGTGGACGCTCCACCCCCACCCAAGTGTTCCCCCTCGAGGGGGAGGGCTTGCATAGACATCGGCACGGGCGTCCTCGCCTCCGCCCCCGAACGGCGGCAGGTGCGCATCAACGGCGCGTCCGCGTCCTCCTCATCGCTTGCGGAGTGGCTGTCGGTGCTCTGGCTGACCCCGGCGATGGACCGCCTGTTCGTCGAGGGAGCGAGCGGGCGCCGCCGCTTCCTCGACCGGCTGACGCTGGCGCTCTTTCCCGGCCATGCCGTCCACGCCGCCCGCTACGAAGCGGCGATGCGCGCGCGCAACAAGCTGCTCGCCGAGGAACGAAGCGACGAAGCCTGGCTGACCGCGCTCGAGGCGCGGATGGGCGAGCACGGCGCGGCGCTGGCAGAGGCGCGGGCGACGACGGTCGGAGCTCTGTCCGCGCGCCTCGCGGATGCTCCGGACGGCCCGTTCGCCCGCGCCGGCCTCGCGCTCGATCGAGGCGCTTCGGACGATCTCGCCCGCGACCTCGCAAAGGGTCGCGCGCGCGATGCCGCCGCCGGCCGCACCCTCGACGGCCCCCATCGCAGCGACCTCATCGTCACCCATGTCGACAAGAACCAGCCGGCCACCGGCTGCTCGACCGGCGAGCAGAAGGCCTTGCTCCTCGGCATCATCCTCGCCCATGCCGATCTCGTCGCCGACCGCTCCGGCCGCCGCCCGATCCTCCTGCTCGACGAAGTCGCCGCCCATCTCGATCCGCTGCGGCGAGGGGCGCTCATCGGGCGGCTCGAGGCGGCGGGCGGCCAGGTCTGGGTCACAGGCACCGAGCCAGCCTTGTTCGAGTGCGCGGGCTTGGGCTCCACGCGGCTGGAGATCGCTGGTGGAAGGGTCGCACCGCGCTGACTTGATCGCTGTGCCGCGCCGTGGTACAACCTTTTTGGTTTGCAATTTCTACCATCGCCATAAAATTGCGGTTAGGAAACCGGCAAGCTCACGAGAAGTGACAGATGTGACGCGATCGCCCTGCGAACGCGCAAACTTTGTCGCATCCCGGGCCCCGAACCGCCGCCCTTTTTCCTTTAGTTGCGGCCCCTCCATCCCTATATCCTCGGCATGACAAATCCCCCCAGCGAGAATGCCTACGGCGCCGATTCCATCAAGGTGCTGAAGGGCCTCGACGCGGTCCGCAAGCGGCCGGGAATGTATATCGGCGACACCGACGACGGATCGGGCCTTCACCACATGGTGTTCGAGGTCTCGGACAATGCGATCGACGAGGCGCTGGCGGGCCATTGCGACCTCATTCGCATCGTCCTGAACCCCGACGGCTCGGTCTCGGTCGAGGACAATGGCCGTGGCATCCCGACCGGCATCCACGCCGAGGAAGGCGTATCGGCGGCCGAGGTCATCATGACCCAGCTCCACGCCGGTGGAAAGTTCGACAACACGTCCGACGAGAATGCCTACAAGGTGTCGGGCGGGCTCCACGGCGTCGGCGTCAGCGTCGTCAACGCGCTCAGCGAATGGCTCGAGCTCACCATCTGGCGGGACGGCGAGGAGCATTGGATGCGCTTCCGCCACGGCGACGCCGAAGCGCCGCTCAAGCTGGTCGGCAAGGCCGGCGCCAGGAAGGGCACGCGCGTCACCTTCCTGCCCAGCCCCGACACGTTCAAGATCCTCGAATTCGATTTCGACCGGCTCGAGCATCGTTTTCGCGAGCTTGCCTTCCTGAACTCCGGCGTCCGCCTGGTCCTGACCGACGCGCGTCACGAAGAGGAGAAAGCGGTCGAGCTTTTTTATGAGGGCGGGATCGCCGCCTTCGTCCGCTATCTCGACCGCACCAAGACGCCGCTGATCCCGGAGCCGATCGACGTCCACGGCCAGCGCGACGAGATCGGCATCGACGTCGCGCTCGAATGGAACGATTCCTATTACGAGCAGGTCCTCTGCTTCACCAACAACATCCCGCAGCGCGACGGCGGCACCCATTTGGCCGCCTTCCGCGCCGCCTTGACCCGCACGCTCAACAATTATGCCGAAAAGTCCGGGGCGCTCAAGAAGGAGAAGGTCAGCCTCACCGGCGACGACATGCGCGAGGGCTTGACCGCGATCGTCTCGGTGAAACTGCCCGACCCCAAGTTCAGCTCGCAGACCAAGGACAAATTGGTCAGCTCGGAGGTCCGCCAGCCGCTCGAGAGCCTGATCGCCGACAAGCTCGCCGAATGGCTCGAGGAGAATCCCGGGCACGCCCGCATGATCATCCAGAAGGTGATCGACGCCGCCGCCGCCCGCGAAGCGGCGCGGAAAGCGCGCGA
>DASQKE010000241.1:0-4162 GCA_035630675.1 Allosphingosinicella sp. | reverse complement strand
GCGCGACATGCGGATCGTCTCCGGCAAGGTGCTGATGGACCTGGGGCCGGAGGGCCTGAGCGACACCGTCGCCTCCGGGCGCTCCGACACCGAGGCCCTGATCGCCAGATGGCGCGGCCGCGGGCGCCTCGGCTATGCCGTTACTCCGCGCTTCGTCCCCACCTCCAGCGACGAGCAGCTCGCCGATGCCGGCGCCCTGGTCGCAGCGCACGGCGACGTGCTGATGCACACCCACCTTTCCGAAAATCCGGGCGAGATCGAGTTCGTCGCCGGCCGTTTTCCCGAGGCCGCCGACTATCTCGACGTCTACGATCGGTTCGGCCTGGTCGGGCCGCGCTCGGTCTTCGCCCATTGCGTCCATATGAGCGACCGGGCATTGTCGAGAATGGCCGAAGCGGGCGCCGGCATCGCCTTCTGCCCGACCAGCAACATGTTCCTCGGCTCGGGCTTGTTCGACCTGGCGCAGGCCGATCGCCACGGCGTCCGGCTCGGCATCGGCACCGACATCGGCGCCGGCACGACGCTGTCGGTGCTCCACACGCTCGGCGAATCGTACAAGACCTGCCAGCTCAGGGGCTTTAGCCTCGACCCCTTCCGCGCGCTCCATCTCGCCACCTCGGGCGGTGCGAGAGTCATGGGCATAGCCGACCGGGTCGGCGCCCTGCTGCCGGGCCAGGAAGCCGATTTCATCGTCCTCGACGCGGCCGCCACCCCTTTGCTCGCCCGCCGCTGTGCCGGCGCGACGCTCCACGACCGGCTGTTCGCCTTGCAGGTGCTGGGCGACGATCGCGCAGTGGCTGCGACCTATTTGCGCGGGCGGCGGGTCTAGAGTTCGGCGAGGACGAGGACTTCGGCGAGGTCGCCCGCCGCCGCGGGCGAAGCGTGCGGAAGGCGGCGGATCAGGGCATTCGCGGAGGCAAGCGGTGTCTGCAGGCTCGAATCCTGCCGCTCGTCCGGGGTGACTTCGAGGCGACCCGTGGTGTCGGCGCGGAGCCTGGCGCGCCAATAGACTTCGCGGTCGGCTCCTTCGGGCATTTCGCGCGTCAGGACGGCAGCGATTAACGGGTCGGGTCCGGCGCGGCCCAGCATCGCCAGGATCAGCGGCCTGAGCAGCAGATGCGCGCAGACGAATGCCGAGGCGGGGTTGCCCGGCAGGCCGAGCACCAGCCGCCTGTCCCGAGCGGCGTCGAGGGGGCCGTCGGGGAAACGGGCGTGCCAGCAGGGCTTTCCCGGCTGTACCGCGATCCCCTCGAAGATCATGCGTGCGCCCAAGCCCGTCAGGACCGGCTTCAGCACGTCGCGCTCGCCGACCGAGGCGCCGCCGAGCGGCAGGATGATGTCGGCGTCCGGACCCGCATTGGCGATCTGCTCCGCGCATCGGTCTTGGTCGTCGGACAGAATCTCGTGCCGGATCGGGGCGCCGCCCCACGACCGGACCAGCTCGGCAAGCGCATAAGCGGCCGAATTGACGATCAGTCCGGGCGCCAGCTCCGAGCCGGGCTCGCGCAGCTCGTCGCCCGAGGCGAAGATTGCGACGCGCGGCCGACGGCGGATTTGGAGGGCGCCCAGATTGGCGGCGGCGGCAAGGCCGAGCCGCGCCGGCGTCAGCAGTTCGCCCGCGCAAGCCAGCTTCTGCCCGACGGCAAAGTCGCAGCCGGCCGGGCGGACATAGCTTGCCGGGCCGGGCGCTGCGGCAATCAGGACCTCATCCCCGTCGCGCGCGGCGATTTCCTGGATCACGATGCGGCCGGCGCCGTGCGGGACGACGCCGCCGGTCGCGATCCGGACGGCCGTTCCCGGCGCGACGCTTCCGCCGAACGGTGCTCCGGCGGGCGCATCGCCGATGATTCTCAGCCTGGCCCCGGCGACGGCGTCTTCACGGCGGACGGCATAGCCATCCATCGCCGAAACCGGATCCGGCGGCTGGTTCCGGGTCGCGACGATGTCGGCAGCGAGCGTGCGCCCGCCGCAATCCCCAAGCGGGAGGATTTCAGCATCGACCGGCGTGACGTCCGCGAGCAGCAAAAAGCGCGCCGCGTCGAGCGAGAGCAGGGTCACTCCCGCCGCCAGTCGCCCGACGCGCCGCCGCTCTTGCGAATGAGCTCGATCCGCTCGATCGTCATTCCGCGCGCCTTCGACTTGAGCATGTCGTAGATGGTCAGGCAGGCGACCGAGACCGCGGTCAGCGCCTCCATCTCGACGCCGGTCCGGCCGGTCGTCCGGACCTCGGCGATGACGGCGAGGCCGGGCAGGGATTCGTCCGGCTCGACCCGAACCGCCACGGCGGTCAGCGGCAGCGGGTGGCAGAGCGGGATGAGGTCGCCGGTGCGCTTCGCCGCCATCGTCCCGGCCAGCTCGGCGATGCGGGCGACGTCGCCCTTCGCGGCGCTCCCGGAGAGGACCAGGGCCAGCGTCGCTTCGTCCATACGCACTACGCCGCGCGCCGCCGCGAAGCGATCGCTCTCGGGCTTGGCCGTGACGTCGACCATGCGCGGGCGGCCGCTTTCGTCGAAATGGGTGAGGTCCGCCATCAAAGCTCTCCCAGCCGCGGCATGATCTCGACGAGGTTGCACGGGCGCGTGCGCGCGTCGAGCTGGTGGACGATCAATTTCTCCCAGCCGTCACGAACCGCGCCTCCCGAGCCGGGCAGGCAGAAGACGAAGGTATTGTTCGCGACGCCGGCGCAGGCGCGCGACTGGATCGTCGACAGGCCGACGGACTGGAAGCTGATATTGTGGAAGAGGATCGCGAACCCCTCGATGACCTTGTCGAACAAGGGCGCGACGGCCTCGGGGGTCACGTCCCGGCCGGTGAGGCCGGTGCCGCCGGTCGAGATCAGGACGTCGATGTCCGGATCCTCGATCCATGCCTGGACCGCGGCACGGATCTTCGCTTCGTCGTCCGGCACGATCGCGCGCGCGGCGAGGACATGGCCCGCGCCGTGGATCGCGGCGGCGAGCCAGGCGCCGGAGCTGTCGGTTTCCGCCGTGCGCGTGTCCGACACGGTCAGCACGGCGATTCGGACGGGAATGAACGCCGGGCTCATCGCGGCTCCGCTTCCCAGCGGCGGCGGTCGGCATGGTCGCTGTCGCGCGCTTCCAGCCAATGCGCGCCGTCGCTGCGCTGCTCGCGCTTCCAGAAGGGCGCTTCGGTCTTCAGCCGGTCCATCACATAATCCACGGCATCGAACGCGGCCCGGCGGTGGGGCGCGGCGGCCGCGACGAAGACGATCGCCTCGCCCGGCGCCAGTGCGCCGTGGCGGTGGACGATCGCCACATCGATCAGATCGAAGCGCGCGGCGGCATCCGCGGCGATCGCCTCGATCGTGCGCTCCGTGAGCCGCGGATGGTGGTCGAGCTCGAGCCCGGACACCAAGGCGCCGTCATTCTCGCCCCGCACCAGCCCGATGAACGAGGCGATTGCGCCCGCGCCGGCCGCGCGCGCCGAAAAGTCCGCGAGCAGAACGGCGGCCTCGAACGGCTCGGCCTGGACCGCGATCATCCGCCGCTCATCGGGGGCAGGAAGGCCACTTCGTCGCCTTCATCCAGCGCCCGATTCCCGAGGACCATCTCGTCGTTGACGGCGATGCGGATCGAGGCGTCGAGCAATTCGGGCCGGTCACGGCCGAGCCATGCCCGGAGCGCGCCTGTATCGCGCACGCCCGGCGGCACCGGGCCGGCCGGCGCGAGGTCCCCGAGGCGGCCGAAGAAGAGGATCCGCACCGTCTATCCCCCCGTCACCGACATCGGTCGTTCGACCGCCGGCCCAGAACCGGCGCGAATGACGAAGTCGTGCCCCCTGGGCTTGCGACCGATCGCCTCGTCGATCGCGGCGTCGAGCAGGCGATCGTCCGGCGAGGCGCGGAGCGGTGCCTTGAGGTCGGCCCGCGCCGGCTGGCCGAGGCACAGATACATCTGGCCGCTGCAGGTCACACGCACCCGGTTGCAGCCGTCGCAGAAATTGCGGGTCAAAGGCGTGATGAAGCCGATGGTCCCGCCCTCGTCGGTGCGCACGTAGCGGGCGGGCCCGCCGGTGCGTCGCGCGAGATCGGTCAGCGTCCAGCGCTGCTCGAAGCAGCCCGCATCGACCAGCATGTGCCGATGACCGAGGTCCGGCGGCGCTTCGAGCAGCGCTGGACGCTGACCGATCTCGCGCGACGCAC
>DASQKE010000240.1:0-4846 GCA_035630675.1 Allosphingosinicella sp. | reverse complement strand
GCGCCCGACGCGGCGCCTGAGCCCGAGCCCTGCCCGGGCTGCGGGCGGGCTTTTCCGCCGTCCGACGGGCCGGTCCACGCCTATATCGGCGCATCGGCCGGATGCTGGGCGCTTTACGGGGAGCTGCTCGCGCTCGAATATGAGAGCCCGGCGCTGATGCGCTGGCATCGCTTCACCGTCGACGCTTATACCGCGCAGCATCCCGGCGTCCCCGGCCGCCGCAGCACGCAATCGGTTCACGTCCATCTCGCCGCGCTCCATCTGATGCTGGAGCGCGACTGCGACGAAGCGCGCGTGCGCAAGGTCCTCGCCGCGATGGCGGAAGGCGGCGCCTTCGAGTGGCTCGACCCCCCGGACCTCAGCACCGAGGCCGGCGTCGAAACCGCGATCGCCGCCGCCGGGACGGAGCGCTACGGCGACACCGTCCGCGCCTGGGCTCAAGAGGTGTGGCAGGCCTGGCGGGTGCATCACCCGGCCATCCGCGCAGAGGCTGAAGCCGCGCTCACTTCACATTAAGGCGAAATTCCCTATATGCAGCAGTGCCGGGTTCGCCCGGCTATGGCGATAAAATGTTGCGTACAATAGGCACAGCGGACCCGGGGGCAGTACCCGGCGGCTCCACCAAATGTCCCCGCGCAGGCGGTGATCTCTGATGGGGCCGAACCAGGATCGACGTGTGTTGAAAAGCGCTGCTTTCGCCCGGAATGGGACCACCGCGACGGCCCATCACACAAGTGCCAACGACAACGAGGCGCTCGCAATTGCCGCGTAACAAGGTCCTCACGGACTAAGTTACAAGGACAAAAGCGCGGTTCGGGCCGCACCGGGCAACAGAAGCGGACACCGGCGGTACGGGGAGCACCGAGCAACAGAAGCTCCCCACTTTCCTTTCTTGCCGCTATGGGTGCGCGATGCGTTCCGCCCTCCCCCTCCTCGCCCTCCTCGCTTTGGCCGCCTGCCGCGACCAGCCGTCGGTCGCCGAGCAGTTCAACACGCTCGCCGGCGAGGTCGAGAACAAGGGCCGCGAATATGAGGCGGAGGCCGAGAACCTCGTCGCCGAGCAGGAGCGGCGCTACGCCAACGAGGCCGAGGCGCTCTTCCAGCAGAACGCCAACGCGCTCGGCAATGCCGGCGCCGACGTCGAGGTCGACCTGAACGCCCAGTAAAGCGCCGCGTCAGGCGAGCGAGGCGATGTCGATCACGAAGCGATATTTGACGTCGCTCTTCTGCATCCGCTCATAGGCCTCGTCGATCATCGCCGCCGGGATCGTCTCGATGTCGGCGACGATCCCCTTCTCGGCGCAGAAATCGAGCATCTCCTGAGTCTCCGGCAGCCCGCCGATCAGCGACCCCGCCAGCGAGCGCCGCCCGAAGATCAATACGCCGACATTGGGCGAGGGGTGGGCGTGCTCGGGGACGCCGACCAGGCACAGCGTCCCGTCGCGCTTCAGCAGCGTGGTGAAGGCGTCGAGATCGTGGCTCGCCGCGACCGTGTCGAGGATGAAGTCGAAGCTGCCGAGGTGGCGCTTCATCTCGTCCCGGTTGCGCGAGACCACCACCTCGTCGGCGCCCAGATCGAGCGCGTCCCGGCGCTTGCCCTCCGACGTCGTGAACGCAACCGTATGCGCGCCCATCGCGTGGGCGAGCTTGACGCCCATATGGCCGAGCCCGCCAATGCCGACGATGCCGACCTTCTTGCCCGGCCCCGCCTGCCAGTGGCGGAGCGGCGAATAGGTCGTGATCCCCGCGCAGAGCAGGGGCGCGACCGCGGCGAGCTGCTCCGCCGGATGGTCGATCCTGAGCACGAAATCCTGGTCGACGACGATCCGCTGGGCGTAGCCGCCGAGCGTGTGGCCGGGCGGGTCGGCGGTCGGCGAATTGTAGGTCGCGACCATCCCGTTGGTGCAATATTGCTCGAGCCCCTCGGCGCACGAGGCGCAGGTCCGGCAGGAATCGACGAGGCAGCCGACCCCGACCGCGTCGCCCGCCTTGAACCGCGTCACCTCGCCCCCGACCGCGGCGACATGGCCGACGATCTCGTGCCCCGGCACGCACGGATAGAGCGTCCCGCCCCATTCCGAGCGCACCGTGTGGAGGTCCGAATGGCAGACGCCGCAAAAGGCGATCTCGATCTCGACGTCGCGCGGCCCCGGCGCCCGGCGCTCGATCGCCATCGGCTCGAGCGGCTTGTCGGCGGAATAGGCGCCATAGGCATTGACGGCCATCTCATGTCTCCTTGCGATCCGCGCCCGATACGCGCCCTTCGCCGCCACTTCCAGCCGCGGCGCGAGGATTCACCGCGCGTTCAGCCGCCGCGCCCGAATCCGGCGCCGCACTTCACCCCAAAGGACTTTGAAATCATGCGCATTCTCCTCCCAGTCGCCGCCGCGGCCGCCGCCGCGCTCGCCGCTGCGCCCGCCGCCGCTCAGGTCTCCGGCCCCCGCGTCGAGGCCGTGATCGGCTACGAGAGCGCCACGCTCGACGATTTCGGCAGCCAGGACGACGTCTCCGAAAGCGGCATCCTCTACGGCCTGGGCGTCGGCTACGACATCCCCGTCGGGCCCACGATCGCGCTCGGCATCGACCTCGAGGCGACCGACAGCGCGGTCAATTGGCGCGAGACCTCGACCGCGTTCGCCACCGACCTTCGCATCGCGCTCGGCCGCGACCTCTATGCCGGCGCCCGCATCACCGCCGCCGTGAGCCCCAGCCTCAACCTCTACGCCAAGGCCGGCTACACCAACCTCTCGACCCGCCTCGACTTCACCAGCCCGACCTTCTCCGAAGTGATCGAGGCCGACGAGGGCGGCCTGCGCGTCGGCGCCGGCGCCCAGTTCGCGGTCGGCGCCAATTCCTATATCGGCGCCGAATATCGCTATTCGAGCTACGACGGCGACCTCCGCCGCCACCAGGGCGTCGCCGCTTTGGGCTTCCGCTTCTAGCACCCGCCGTTCGCTTCGAGCGAAGTCGAGAAGCCCGGGGACAGCCTATCCGGCTGTCCCCCCTCAGCCTCCGCGCACCGGGGACAGCCTATCTGGCTGTCCCCCTCAACCCCCGCGCCCCGGGAGACAGTCAGCTAGACTGTCCCCCGCCTTCTAGCCCACTCCTTCCGGTCCCGCGCCTTCACCTCCTCGCCGAGCCCGTCCGCCGCCTCGATCGCATCGATCGCCGCGATGATCGCCCGGCGCGCCTCCTCGAACCCCGGCTCGCGCGGCGGCAGCCCGGGCCGCCGCCCGATGCCCGCGCTCGCATGCTGGTGCATGTAGAGATTGTGGAGGATGTCGTCGGTGCGCATCGGCGGCATCTCGATCGCCGGCGGCAGCTCCGCCGACGAGAACATGTTGCTCGCATTCTCCATCAGGCCGAACTGGAGCCGGATCGTGCCCTGCTCGATCGCCTCGCCCCAGCGCCGCGCGAAGCCGGGCCAGCGCTTGCGATGATCATAGGCCGCGCCTTTGCTCATCCCGGCCGCCTCGCAGGCCGCCTTGACGCTGCACGTCGCCGCCAGCACCGCGAGGAACCGGTCCTCGGTCCGCGGCGAGAATTGCCGCACCCGCGCGCGCGCGATCTGCACCCGCCGCCGGTTCGATCCGCGCACCACCAGCTCCATTCCGTCGAGATGCCCCCAGCCCTTCGCCCCCGGCCGGTTGCACAAGCTCTCGCCCAGCCGCGCGAACGACGCCCGGATCGCCTCCTCGCAGGCCGCATCGAACTCCGGATCCGCCCTGCGCGCCTTGAGCACCCAGGAGCGCGAAACCTTCGCCCGCTCCGCCGAGAGCGTCGCATTCCCGGTCGCCGCCAGCGCCCGGAGGAACGCCGCCCTGCGCGCGGCAGACATCTTCTTCAGCATGGTTCGCCTCTCTTGTTCCGCGCATCCCGAGCCCGTCGAAGGGCCCCGATTCGCGACGGAGGCAATCCAGATATCAGCCATTTTCTATCGCCGAACAGCCCCCGGCGGGTGCGGCGGAAAATAAATTTCGCCCTCAGGGACAGTCACTAGTGACTGTCCCCACCTTCGTACTCAGGGACAGTCACTAGTGACTGTCCCCACCTTCTTACTAAATCTCAGCGTCCATCAGGCCGCGACTGATTGCATCGACAAAGGCTTGATCCTCCACTTCATGCGTGTCGGCGGCGACCAGCTTGGACTGTCGCCGAGCCTCAGCCTCAACGGCGCGCGAACCTGATTCCAGTGGCGAAGCCGGGCGTGGCTTCGAGCGCGGACCCTGCTTCATCGTCATCCCCTGTCATCCCTCCGGCCCAATGCTTCGCCGCCAAGCGGCTCGATAGCGTCCGCCGCCATGGCCGCATAGGCGGCCGCCCCGTACAGCCCCGCCCGGTTCAGCTCCAAGGCGAATCGCCGCGCCGCCTCGCGGAGCCACGCCGCGGCCCGTGGGCCGGGGCGCGGGCACTCACCCATTCCCCGGAAACCGCGCAGTCGGAAGCAATCTCCACATTCATGGTTGATCCCGCCACCGCGTCAGGGCCATCTCTTATGCATGGACATGCGCAAGCTCGTCGGCCGCGACGCGGCGCGGCTCCGGAAAGATCGCTGTCATCCGCACCCACGAGTTCCACGAGCTCGACTGCATGACCCGCAACTGCTTCGAGGTGCTGGAAGAGGATGCGGGGCGGCTGATGCTTACGGAAACGCCCGGTGCCTGCTAGGGCGGAACGGCCCACCGCAAACCTGGAGGTGGCCGTGGACATACGGCGTCCGTGCTGTCAGAGATTCGCTTTGCGGCACGCGAGAGGGCACACAGACACATGGCGCGCGCTCAGCACCAGTCCCGTTCGTCGGGTCGGCGTGAAATTTGGTCGTTCTTCTCCGGAGCAATGGGTTTGG
>DASQKE010000239.1:0-5028 GCA_035630675.1 Allosphingosinicella sp. | reverse complement strand
CCAGGCGGTGGTCTGGTATACGGGGCAATTCTACGCGCTCTTCTTCCTCGAGCGGACATTGAGGGTCGAGGGCGCCACCGCCAACATCCTGATCGCGATCGCGCTGGCCATCGCCACGCCCGCCTTCATCTTCTTCGGCTGGCTCTCCGACCGGATCGGGCGCAAGCCGATCATCCTGCTCGGCTGCACGCTGGCGGCGCTCACCTATTTCCCCTTGTTCGACGCGCTGTCCCGCGCCGCCAATCCGGCGCTCCACGAGGCGACGCAGCGCGCGCCGGCGACCGTCGTCGCCGATCCCCAGGATTGCTCGCTCCAGTTCGATCCGGTCGGCCGCAACCGTTTCGACCGGAAGAGCTGCGACATCGCCAAGTCGTTCCTCGCCCGCGCGGGCGTGTCGTACCGGAACGAGGCCGCGCCGCCCGGGGCGCCCGCCCGCGTCCGCATCGGCAGCGCCGAGATCGCGGTGCCGGCCGGCGGCGCCGACGCGATCAAGGCGTTCCAGGACCAGACCCGTGCCGCGCTCGCCGCCGCGGCCTATCCCGAGCGTGCCGATCCCGCGGCGGTGAACAAGCCGTTGGTTGTGCTCATCCTCACCATTCTCGTGCTCTACGTGACGATGGTCTACGGGCCGATCGCCGCCTTGCTGGTCGAACTGTTCCCGACGCGGATCCGCTATACGTCGATGTCGCTCCCCTACCATATCGGCAACGGCTGGTTCGGCGGCTTTCTCCCGACCACCGCCTTCGCCATGGTCGCCGCCAGCGGCGACATCTATTACGGCCTCTGGTATCCGATCGGCGTGGCCGTGTTGACGGTGATCGTCGGCCTGTTCTTCCTGCCCGAGACCTTTCGACGCAGGATCGACGACGGCTGATCCGGAGCGGCGTACGGCTCGACTTCATTTTTATTGCCGCATCAACACAATTTGGCCGCAAGGATATTCCATATCCTTTGCAATGGGGGCCGATCGACCGGTTGCGGCGCATGCATGCGGCGCGGCCGGGGCTCTCAGGAGTGCATGCGTGGCCAAGGCGAATCTCACAGACGCAGGCGGGGAGCGCTGATCCCATGGCCCGCGTCGCCCTCCTTTCGAATCCACGCTCGACCGGCAACAAGTCGCTGCTGCCGCGCGTCCGCGCCTTTTGCGCCAATCATCAGGATATCTTCCACTACGAGGTCGAGAGCGTCGACCAGATCGGCCAGGCGCTGAAGACGATCGCCCGGGTGAAGCCCAAGGTGCTGGTCCTGAACGGCGGCGACGGCACCGTCCAGGCGACGCTGACCGAGCTCTATCACGGCAATCATTTCGGCGACTCGCCGCCGCCGGTGGCGGTGCTGCCCAACGGCAAGACCAATTTGATCGCGCACGACCTCGGCGCCGACGGCGATCCGATCGTGGCGCTCGAACGCGTGCTCGAGATCGCCCGCTCGGAAATGGCGTCCTACATCGTCAGCCGCGAGCTCATCCAGCTTTCGGGAGGCAGCCGGGACGGCCGGCCGGTGCTCGGCATGTTCCTCGGCGGCGCCGGGCTTGCCGATTCCATCCTCTTCTGCCGGCACAAGCTGTACCCGCTCGGCATCCCGAACTGGCTCGCCCATGTGCTGACCTTCCTCGCGACCATCCTTTCGGTGCTGATCGGCGTCACCGCCAAGTTCCTGCCGCCGCGGCCGAGCCCGGTGAAGATTTCGGTGCTGAGGAGCGGCGTGCTCCAGGGCCGCTTCGCCTTGCTGCTGGTGACGACGCTGCAGCGCCTGCTGCTCGAGACCACCTTGCCGCGCGGGCCCGAGGGCGGCGGCCGCGGAGCGATGCAGCTGATCGTGATCGAACGCAACGCCTGGGCGCTGATCCGCGCCTTGATCGCCGCGATCCGCGGCCGGCTGGGACGCTACCGCATGTCCGGCGTCTATCTCGAGCGCGGCGACGAGATCCGGATCGAAGGCGACCGCTCGAGCGTGATCCTGGACGGCGAAATCTTCCAGACCGGTCGCGGGCGTCCGATCATCCTGACGCCGACCCTGCCCGTGCCCTTCCTGAGGCTCGCCGCCTAGGGTCCAATCGACGGTGCCGCGGCCCTCAGGGGCTGACCGGATCCTCCCCCTCGCCGCCCGCGACCGCGATCAGGAGTATGACGACGATCAGCGCCGGCAGCACGAAATAGCCCCACGACTCGCCCATGAGGCCGCCGCCCTCGTCCTCGTCCTCCTGCTGCTGCGGCTCCGTGCCCTGCGGAGGCTGGGCGGCGGCAGGCGCGGCGGCGAGGGACAAAGCCGCGGAGGCGGCGAGAAGCTTGCGCATTGGTGTCTCCGATCAGTGTCGCCGCACAGAGCCCGAACCGCCCGCGTCGTCAACCGCCAAGCTTGGCCAGGACGACGTCGAGCCCTCTCGCGCGATGGCTGCGGCCCGGCTAGAAGGTCGGCGGGAGTCTCACGATGCGTCTCAACCTGCTTGTCATCCTGCCCTTCGCCGCGCTTGCCGGATGCTCCGGCTATGCGGCCGATTATTGGGGGCCGGAGACCGATATCATCGCACGGCAGCTGCCCCGCTACGGCTTCGATCAGGCCCAGGCGACGTGCGCCGGGCGGCGCCTGACCGCGGCGCTGAGCGTCTGGCAGCTGAGGCAGCTCGAGCGGATCGCGAAGCTCGTGCCGCCGACCCATTTCGGCCGCGCCGCGCTCGAGCCGCGCGACCTGGCCGCGGTCGCCGCCCATGTCGAGAATCCGCGGGTGAGACCGGAAGTCGAGGCGACGGTGGCCCAATGCGCACCGCCGCCCGTACCCATCGTCGCCGCAGCCGCGCCGCAGGCGGTCCCGGACGCGGTCAGGACGACGGCGCCGCTCTGGCTCAATCTCGGCGCCGCCCCGAGCGGTCAGTCGATCGCCGTCAATGCCTCGAGCATCGCCGAGCAGGGGCGAACGCGCGAGGCCTGGTTCCGGCTCACCAACCCCGGCGCGACGGGCCCGAGCGGCAATTCCTATCTGCTCAGGGTCGATTGCGATGCGCGATCGATCAACTCGCTCGCCTTTCGCAGCCACGGGTCGGACGGCTCCATCGTCGATGAGCGCGATCACCGGCCGGCAGGCGAGGGCATCGCTCCGATCGTCGGAGGCACGGTGATGGAGATCGCCTATCTCGCGCTCTGCACCTGAGCTGCTTCGAGGGCCGACCGCAGCCTTTCGCCCGCGAGATGGATCGCCGATGCGAGCTGAGCGGGCTGCGCGGACGCTTCGCCGGACAGCCAGGGCCGGATCGGCGCGAGCGCGGCATCGCCGAGGGTGCAAGCGGCGAGGCGCGGCGGCAGGCTCAGGGCGGCCCCCTCGATGCGTTCCTCGATCATCCCGGCGAGCAGGCGGGAGACGCGTTCGCCGAACCGGCCCGAAAGCGAATCGCGCGCCCGCTGCCGGTTCTCCCAGAAATGGGTGAGAAGCCGCTCGAGCGCGCCTTGGTCGCCGAAGCCGGCGGCGGCGTCGGCGAGGGCGGCGAGCGGGCGCTTGAGGGATTCGAGATGGAGTTCGTCGGCGCCTGAATAATGCTCGTAGAAGGTCGAGCGGCCCACTTCGGCTTCGGCGACGATCTCGGCCACCCGAACGCGCCCGCGGCGCCGGCTCAGGAAAAGATGGTTGAACGCGCCGATCAGCGCGGCGCGAGTGCGCTGGGCGCGACGGTTCTGGCTCGTTTTTCCGGACATTCGGCCGCTCCCGTCTGCCGCCGCGTCGTCAGGGGTTCCGCCACGCGCGCCGCGGCGCGAACGTCGCGCCTGACGGCAGCGGAGTCCAGAGGGAGGAGAGCCCGATGAAAGAAGCAGACAGGGTCGCGGGCGTGGCGATGATCGCCGCCGCGGCGGGGGCGTTGCTGGCAATGGGGCACCATCCGAGCGGCGCCCATGGCGGGAGCGCCCTTGCCGGGATCGTGCACGCATCGATGATCGCGTTGCTGGGTTTGCTCATCTTCGGCTTCACGCACATGGCGAGGCGGCGCGGGCTCGACCGGCCGGCAGTGCTGGCGGGGCTGCTTGCATACGGGATCGCCCTCTTCGGCCATGTCGGCGCGGCGACGATCAACGGTTTCGTGGTCCCGGCCCTGGCTGCGCGCGGCGTCACGGCGCACGATCTGTTTCTGTTCGCCTGGGAGATGAACCAGGCGCTGGCCAAGCTCGGCGTCTACGCGACGTCGGCGGCCTACCTCTTCTGGTCCGCCGAATTGATCGGCGAAGGCCGGACGCGGCTGCTCGGAGCGCTCGGCCTGGTCGCCGCGATCCTGCCCGCTTCGCTGCTCGCCTCGGGTGCGATCCGGCTCGACGTGACCGGCGCATTCATCTCCTACGCGGTTCAGGTCGGCTGGGCGGCTCTGGTCGGCCTTCACTTGCTGAGGCACGGCGCGCTCGCGCCCGAGCGCCGGGCGGACTAAAGCGGCGGGTGTGAACGCGCCGCCCGACCTTCGCGCCCTCGCCGCCGCCGAGCTCGCCGAGCCGGTCGACCCGCGGGTCGCGCAGATGGCGGAGGCGGTGGCCGAGCGCCACGGTGCCGCCTCGCGCGCAATATTGTTCTACGGCTCCTGCCTCCGCGAGAAGCAGCTCGACGGGCTGATGCTCGATTTCTACCTGATCGTCTCCGATTACGACGCGGCTTACGGCCGGCGCTGGCTGGCGGCGGCGAACCGACTGATCCCGCCCAACGTCTTCCCGTTCGCGCATGAGGGGCTGAGCGCGAAATATGCGGTGCTGAGCGAAGCCGATTTCGCCCGGGAGTGCAGCGTGGGTGCGGACAGCGTGTCGGTCTGGGCCCGTTTCGCCCAGCCCTCGCGTCTCGTCTGGGCCGCGGACGACAAGGCTCGGGAAACGGCGACCGACGCCGTGGCGCAGGCGGCGCCGACCTTGTTCGCGCTGACGCGGCCGGTGCTCCCGCCTGGGCAGCGGGACGATCCGCTGGCGGTGTTTCGCGAAGGCTTTAGCCTCACCTACGGCGCCGAGATCCGCGCCGAGCGGAAGACGCGCTCGGGCTCGATCGTCGAGTCCGATCCGGAGCGCTATC
>DASQKE010000238.1:0-2807 GCA_035630675.1 Allosphingosinicella sp. | reverse complement strand
TATGCCTCGATCCGAGCCGGCGAGCTCGACGGCACCGTCGACTCCTTTCCGGTGCTGACCGGCGAGGTGGCGATGGAGGTGGCGCTGCGGCTGCTGGGCGGCCAGGACCTCCCGAGGGTCGTCACCACGCCGCAGGCACTGGTCACGCAGGAAACCGTCGAGACCTATTCCGTGAAGGGTGACGAGCTTCGCGCGGTTCTGGAAGCCGAAGCGAAGGCGGCGCCGGCGTCGAACTGACGACGCGCGAGCCAGGCGAGAATATCGCCTGGCCCGACCTCAAGAAACGGGAGGAACACTGTGGCCAATCATCCGCGCCTGCATCTAGCAGGCATTTCCAAGAGGTTTGGCGTCGTGCGCGCGCTTGAGGGCGTGTCGCTGACCGTCGAGCCCGGCGAGGTGCATGCGCTACTCGGAGAGAACGGGGCGGGCAAGTCGACGCTGCTCAAAATTCTCTCGGGCGTGCTGCAGCCGAACGAAGGGACGATCGAGGTCGACGGACAGCGGATCGAGCCACGGGGCCCGGTGGCCGCAAGGGTCGCCGGCATCGCCATGATCCACCAGGAGCTGCAGCAGGTCCCGGAACTGACCGTCGCGCAGAACATGTTCCTCGGCCGGCCGCTGACTTCCGCCGGCGGGATGCTGGTCAGTCGCGGCGAACAGGAGCGCCGGGCGCGCGAGGTGCTGGAGCGCCTGGATCCGGGGATCGATCCCGCCGCGCCGATCAAGACGCTGAAGGTCGCTCAGCGCCAGATCGTCGAGATCGCGCGCGCGGTGATGGAAGAGGCGAAGATCATCGCCATGGACGAGCCGACGTCGAGCCTGACGCCGAGCGAGTTCGACCGCCTGGTCCTCCTCATCGAGCAGCTCGTGCGCGAAGGCGTCTCCATCATCTACGTGTCGCACAAGATGGACGAGGTGTTCCGGCTTTGCCGGCGCGCGACGATCCTGCGCGACGGCCAGCTGGTCGATGTGCTCGACCTGACCGAGGTCGGCGAGGCGGCGGTCGTCGCCCGGATGGTGGGCCGCACGCTCGCCGCCGCCGTGCACCATTCGCACCGGACCGATGACGTCATGCTTTCGGCGCGCAACCTGACGCGCGGCGAGCATGTGATCGACGCCAGCTTCGACCTGCACCGGGGCGAGGTGCTCGGCATCTCGGGGCTGATCGGCGCCGGGCGAACCGAGCTCTTGCGCCTGCTGGCGGGGGTCGACCGGCCGACTTCCGGCAACGTCATCATGGAGGGCGCGCCGTTGCCTGGCGGCGACGTACGCGCCGCGATCGAGGCTGGGATCGGTCTGCTGCCCGAGGAGCGCAAGCGCGACGGCATCGTTCCGGGCCGCCCCATCACGAGCAACGTCGGCTTGCCCTCGCTCGGACGCTTTTCGCCGGCCGGCATGGTTCGCCGGCGCGCGCTGCGCGACGAGACGCAGGAGATGATGCAGCGGCTCGACCTGCGGCCGCTCGCGATCGATCGGCCGATCCGCAACTTCAGCGGCGGCAACCAGCAGAAGGCGATCATCGGCCGCTGGATCATGGCCGGCGCCAAGATCCTGCTCTTCGACGAGCCGACGCGCGGCATCGACGTCGGCGCCAAGGCCGAGATCTACAACCTGATCGAGGCGCTGGCCGCGGAAGGTCGCGGCATCATCGTGGTCTCGTCGGAGCTGCCGGAGATCCTCCGACTTGCGGATCGGGTGCTGGTGATGCGCGAAGGGCGCATCTCGGCCAGCCTGGAGCGCGATCAGCTGAGCGAAGAAGCAATCGTCGCGCATGCGATCCCGCAGTCGCGGGACCCGCAGGCGTCCACAACCGAACCCGGCTCGCGAGCCGCACAAACGTCCTAAGGGTGGATACCATGGCAACTACGCACGCAACCACCGGCGGCTCGGGGCTCGCCGCCCTCGCCTCTCGCTTCGAACTGCGCGACGCCGGCACGCTGATCGGCCTGGTGCTGATCTTCGTCATTTTCTCGGCCCTGGCGCCGACCTTCCTCTCGACGCCGAACCTGCTCAACATCCTCCAGCAGTCCTCGATCAACGCCTGCATCGCGCTCGGGATGACGCTGGTCATCATCTCCGGCGGCATCGACCTGTCGGTTGGGCCGACGGCGGCAATGGCGGCGGTAACGGCGGCAAGTCTCCTGACCGGCGGGGCACCGATCCTGGTCGCCATTGGCGGCGCGCTGCTGGTCGGGGTGCTGGCGGGCGCAATCAACGGCGCGCTGATCGCTTACGGCGGGCTGCAGCCCTTCATCGTCACGCTCGGCACCTTGTCGCTCTATCGCGCTACCGCGCTGATCTACACTGGCGGCAATCCGATCTTCGGGCTGCCCCCCGAGTTTCGGGCAATCTTCAACTCGTCAGTCTTCGGGGTGCCGAGCGCGGTGGTGATCGTCGCGGTGATCGCCTTGCTGATCTGGATCATCCTCAACAAGACGCCGCTCGGCGAGTATCTGATGGCGGTTGGCGGCAACGCCGAGGCGGCTTTTATCTCCGGCGTCCCCGTGGCGATGACCAAGATCGCCGCCTACGTGATCTCCGGCGTCCTCGCCGCCGTCGCCTCGCTGATCCTGATCGGCCGCCTGGGGGCCGCGGAGCCCACGCTCGGCAACCTGTGGGAGCTCGATGCAATTGCGGCTGCGGCGATCGGCGGGGCCTCGCTGATGGGCGGCAAGGGCAGCGTCGTCGGCACCATCCTTGGCGCCATCATCCTCGGCGCGCTGCGCAACGGCCTTACCCTGCTGAATGTCCAGGCTTTCTACCAATTGCTGGCCACCGGTCTTATCATCATCGCAGCGATGCTGGTC
>DASQKE010000237.1:0-14899 GCA_035630675.1 Allosphingosinicella sp. | reverse complement strand
ACGAGAATGCTCAGGAGTCCGACCACCTCTGGGGAGATGGATTCTTTAGTTTTCTGGTTCAGGCCGCATCGGTGCGCAATATTCTTCTCCACCAGCACGCGGCGCTCGCTGTCCCGAGCCGGCACTATGCTCAGAAATACGCGCAGCAGATGGGACTTCCGATTTTGGCTATGAAGCAGGGAGTTCGCTTGGATACCTTCCCTGTTCGGATGAAGCCGGGCGGCGTCATAAGGGGAAGCCCTCTCAAGCTGTTACTGCCGTCCCGGTTTGAGCCCCATCAGAAAGGGCACGATATTGCCGTCGATGCACTCGAGATTCTTGGAAAGATGGCCATTCATGCCGACATAACTTTTAGCGGCATTCGTGAAGATCACCTGTTGGCTCTCAGAGACTTCAGAGATAAAATCCAGAAACGCGGCCTCGCTGAACAAATCCGTTTCACTAGGTACAACGCGATTCAGGAGGCATTTCAGGAATGCGATGTCGTGATTTCACCAGAGCGTTATTGTTCGTATGGATTGTCCGTATCGGAATCCCTTGCGTTGGGAATACCCACTATTCTAAGCGATATCCCAACGTACAGAGAGATCGGATTAGGTTATCGGCATGCTCTTTTTTTTAAGAGTGGCTCGGCGGAATCCCTAGCTCAGCAAATCTATCGCGCCATGGGCTCACTCAAGCCAGTCGAACGCGCTGAGGCCATCAGATTTCGCTCTCAAAACGACCTGCGCGAGTGTGCCAAGGCATACGGCGCTCTCTACGGGGCTGCTGCCGAAAAAGGGTGACGGAGCCGTCGGGCCACCGCGTGCTTCCAGGTTTGCTGCCGCAATGCATGAAACTGTGATTTTCCGGCGTCATCAATGGAGAGCACAAAGTCTATAAGAGTTGGAAACTCATTAGAAGGACAGATTTGTATTCGACCGCAAATCCGTTGCGAGCGAACGCGCGCCCGCACACGGCGCCAACCAAATTCGGACGGAAATATGAAATAGCCATCCTTCTGAAACTTGCAGAGGTCGATCGACTGCGTAACCCCCGGATTAATATCCAGAGTGTCAGGGTTGCCGAGCTTTGCCCAACACAGGCTAGCACTTCTGACTGGACGATAGTAGTGTGGAAGCACTATTTGATCGCGAGGAAACGAAAGTCTGAGCGCCTCGGTCGGATAGTCTGGCAAACACTCCTCACTTGTCACGAGCTCCGGAGACACGATCTGGTCCGGGACAATGTCGTACAGCGTGAGCGTCCCGATGCACTGGGAAGCAACCGTGCGTCCAAGATTTTCCACACAGAGCGACCAGAACACTCCGTCTGCGCAGTGAAGCGGTTCTACATTTTTATAGCGAATGATCACCCTGGGTTTGTAGAGAAAGCGCATCAGCTCGGACCCTAACAAGGTGCCGATGACAAGACTGATCAGGGAACCCGTGAGTGAGTCGAACAAGGGCGCTCCAATAATTCGGAGTTATCCTCCTACCTTCCGCAGGCGACCGTATCGCATCCAACTCGGTCAAGGAAGGCGGTGGCGGATTGCGAGATATATCCATTATGGATGTATTGGGGTTGAAGCGTCCGGGCAACTGCCTGCGATCGTTGGGGGAGAGTGGATTGGTCATAACCAATGCGACCGCGGCGGCCTATGTCAGCCGCCTGAAAGCGGTGCGCGATGCTTCCGATCACACCGTGAAGGCCTATGCGTCCGACCTCAGAAATTACAGAGCCTTCCTCGGAGCGCGCCAGGTGTGCCCGCGGGAGGAGGCGACAATTCTCGCTTACGCGGCCTATTTGCTCGACGAAAAGGCTGCTGCTCCCCGCACGTTGCGGCGGCGGATGGCGTGCCTGCGAGGTTTCTATAAGGACCTAGTGCGCGCTGGCGTCATCGAGCGGTCCCCGTTCGCCGGGCTCGAGATGCAACTGCCGCGGGCGCGATCGCTGCCCAGGACGCTGACGCGGGGGGAGGCGCGGCTGCTGGCGCAGCGCGTCCGGCGGGAGCTGGACGAGGCAGCGTCGGTCGCGGGCACGGCGTGGCCTGCAGCGGTGCTGCTGCTGCTCTCGGTAGGCCTGAGGGTCGGCGAGCTGGTGCGGCTGCGGGCCGGTGACTTCGACCCCGATTCGGGCGGGCTGCATGTGCGCGGCAAAGGGCGGCGCGAGCGGCGGGTGTTCGTAGTCGACGAGGGGTTGCGCGACGCGGTGGCCGCCCTCGAGGCGCGCAAGGGTGCTTCCTCGCTGTTCGCGCCGGATGCGGGTGAGTGGTCGACGCAGGCTGTGCGGCGGGCACTGCGCGAGACGGCGGCAGCCGCCGGAATCGCGCGCCGAATCACGCCTCACATGCTGCGTCATACCTGCGCGACCCTGCTGCTCGAAGACGGAGTCGACATTCGCTACCTTCAGCGGTTGCTCGGTCATGAGAACATCGCGACGACGGCGATTTACGCCCATGTCGGCGATGTGGGGCTGAGGAAGGCGCTGGCGGGGGCGGGGCTGCTGGCGGGGCTCGCCGCCGGCAGGTAGGGGGAGAAGGGCAGGGCTTCGACAGGCTCGGCCCGAGCGGGGTGCAGGGATCGGGCGGCGTCCGGTGCCGCCCGTCGAGACGCTACCCCCGCACGTCCTTCGCCACAGCGTCCAGGAGCCCGTTCACGAAGGCCGCTTCCTTCTTGTCGTAGAAAGCTTTGGCGACGTCGACATATTCGGAGATGACGGTGCCCGTCGGAACGTCCGCCCGCGCGACCAGCTCGTAGGCGCCGGCGCGGAGGATCTGGCGCATCGGGCGGTCGAGGCGGTTCAGCGCCCAGCCCTGGGCCAGGCGCGCCGAGATGAGGGCGTCGAGCTCGGCGACGCGGGCGTGGACGCCGCTCACGACGTCGTCGAAGAAATCGACCTCGGCGTCGGCATATTGCGCGCCTTCGATGGTCGCGCCCAAGCGATGGCGGTGGAATTCGTGGAGCAGCTTGGGGACCGGCGTTTCTTCCATCTCGTGCTGGTAGAGCGCCTGGACGGCGGCGAGCCGGGCCGCGGAGCGGGACTGCGAGCGGGCCGGGGTCGACGACATGAGGCGGGGCCATAGCGGGCGCGGCAAGGACGAGGGAAGGACATATTTCCGGGCCGGGCCCGGGCGGCGGTTGCGCCGGGCCGGGCAGCCGCCGTCAGCGTGGAGGCCAGGAGGGCGTTTCGTGAGGCAAAACCGATGTTCTTGGAGGCCGCGAAAAGGGGAGGGAAGACCTGTCCGGCTTTTCGGGGGGATAGTTTTTCGGCGCAAATCGATCGAGGGCCTCGCGGATACGCTTCTTGGCGTCGACGTTCACAATCCAGGCGTCTGGGAATTCCGTGCTTATGATCTTCATTTCAAATTCACTGGGCACGCTTCCGAGAATTTTTTCAATCGCTGCCATGTCGAACGGGTCGATGCTTCCACTAACCAAAATATTAAGCATCCGGATCTTTTCGAACACGTTAATGCGCGCCAAGGCATTCATGGGAATAGAGCTAATCCAGTCGATTATCAAATTATCTTCGGTAAGCAGCTTTTCCTTTATCGCATTCGGACCTTCTTTGCTCGTTATCTGGCTCTCCATTGTGGAATAGTCAGTGTCCATTTTCCACGCCGGCCCCTCGTCCACGAATGGGTTGGTTTCAGGGGGCCGTCCCGTCCAGCGATCCTTCGCCGGGTTCACGGCATGGGGCACGAGTTGCTCGGCCTCGAAGCCCGTGATGGTCGATGGGTCCGGATAGGCCTTTCCCATGGCCAGCGCGTCGGCGATATCCTGCTTCGAGAGCGCGATCGCTCTTAGGACCATCATCCGGCCCGCCGCGTATTTCGGGTCCTTGTCGTCGGGGTCCAAATAGTTGTCGCCAAAGGCCAGCCATTTCTCGCCGCGAGCATTCACCACCTCGACACCGTAGGCGTTATCGAGGTCGTGCAAGACCTTGGACTTTACGTCCTTGGCCTTTCCGGTGAGACCGCCGCCGATCAGGTCGGCGCGAGGCGTTCGAATGTGGCCGGCCGAGAAGGCATCGCTCAGAAAATGGTCGGCGCCCGCATTCGTGCCCCAGGCCAAGTCGGCGAGCCCCTGCCGCGCATAGGCGATGGCGGCCCGGTGCTGCTCGCCCCAAACCTCCATGTTCGAGCTAATTCCGACGCCGCGTTTCTTCTTCCAGACGTCCTTGTTCTTCTGGGTCGGCACGCCGGAGAAGTGACTGACATTCTTGACCGCCAGGTCGCCGTAGCGCCCGGCAGTCGCCGCCTGGAATTCCGCCGTTGTCGTCTTTTCGCCGCGAATCAGCGGAATGAGGTCCATTACCTCTTTCAGCGGCGCGTTGGTCAGATCTTCGAAGCTGGCATAGAGATCGCCTACCAAAGCGACGATCTCGCCATAGGTGAGCCCAAGCTGCAGCGCCAGACGCTGCTCGTGCTTGTAGCCGATGTAGCGCTCGCGCCACAATTTCGGCCATTCGTCGAACGGCTTCGTCCGCTCCTTCGCGGGGAAATCGAACTCGTGACATTTGAGGAGGATGCGCTTGCCGCCGTCGCCGGGGGCGGTGTCGCCGATAAAGACATGCTCGAAGCTCTCGTAACGTTGCACCACGCTCTCCGCGCCGGGCTGGAGCGTGTGGGCGAGTTCATGGGCGAGCAGCCATCTTCCCTTGGGCTCGTGCGGCGCATATTCGCCTGCGCCGAACACGATCGTCTCGCCGACCGCATAGGCGCGCGCACCGACCGCGCGGGCCGATTCGGCCGCGAGCCCGTCGTCGTGGATGCGAACGCCTCCCAGATCCGCGCCGAGACCGGCTTCCATCAGTCGGCGGGCGCCTTGCTCAAGCGGATGGCCCTCCCGCCCGAGGACGCGGTCCACGATCGGCGGAGCCTGTTCGCCGTCGCCCTCGGCCCGCCCGGTGACGGGCACCGGCGGGGAGGCGCCGCCGGACACCGCTTGGTCGGCGATCTGCCGCGCTTCCCTCTCCGAGTGGAGGCCGGATCGACCGATGGTCAGCGGCGATCCGGACGGATGGTGGGCGAAGGCGGACGCCGGGCGGCGCGGCGCCGGCCGCGGGGCCTGCAATGGCACCGGCGCCCTTCGCGTCGGTGGCTTCATGGGCTCGAACATGCGCATCGGCCGCATCCCTGGGCAGAGCATCGCCCCGATCTCGCAAGATGACATAGTCCGCAGCGACCGGCAATCGGCCGCTCAGGTCTCGCTGAGGAAGTCCCGGATCGCGGTCGTGACCGTGTACGGCTCCTCCCAGGGGATGAAGTGGCTCGCGGTCTGCGAGGTGACGATGCGCAGGTCCTCGACGAGGTCGTGGAGGCCCGCGAGCTGGACCGGGAGCAAGGCCGGGTCCCCGAGGCCCCAGACGACGAGCGTCGGCATGCCGAGCTTCGGGAAGGGCGCGAGGGTCCAGGACGGCGCGGCCGAGTCCTCGCCGGGCGCCGGGACAAGGATGCCGGAGGCGCGGTACCAGTTCAGCATCGATGTCAGCGCACCCGGCTGCCGCCAGTCGTCGAGATAATGCCGGCGTTCCTCGGCGGGGAGCTTCGTCGCGTCGCTATGGGTGAGCAGCACCTTCTCGAGGAAGGTCTCGAGGCCCATCGCGGCGATGGCGGCCTCCGCCGCCGGGCTGCGGAAGAAGCTGATATATTGCGAGGCGGCGCGCTGCGCCTCGTCCTCGATCAAGGATGTCTGGAAGACCAGCGGGTGGGGAGCGTTGACGATGACCAGGCGGCGGACGCGCTGCGGGTGCTGCAGCGCCGCGGTCCAGGCGACGGCGCCGCCCCAATCGTGGCCGACGAGGGTGAAACGGTCGATGCCGAGCGCGTCCATCAGCGCCATGGCGTCCTCGACGATCCGGCTCGTCGCGTAATTCTCGACGCCTTCCGGCTTGTCCGAGGCCGCGAAGCCGCGCTGGTCGGGCGCGATCACGCGGTAATCGCGGACGAGATCGTCGAGCTGGTGGCGCCAGGTGCGGTGCGATTCGGGGAAGCCGTGGAGGAAGAGGATGGCGGGCGCGTCCTCGGGTCCGCCGTGGCGGACGTTGAGGGTGAGGCCGGTGGAGAGGGCGATGCGTTCGGTGCGTAGCAAGGTCACGGATAGCTCACGGTCTTGGGGACGTCGGGGAGCGGGATCCATTCCGCATCGTCGTCGGGCGGGAGGACGAAGCGGCCGGCCCGCCAGTCGTCGCGCGCCTGGACGATGCGGTCGCGGCGGGAGGAGACGAAGTTCCACCAGACGTGGCGGGGCCCGTCGAGCGGGCCGCCGCCGCAGAGCATGACGCGGGCGCCGCCCGCCGAGCGCAGGGTGGCGGCGATGCCGGGGCGCAGGACGTAGAGGGTGCGCGGCTCGAGCGCGCGGCCATCGAGGCTCGCTTCGCCGTCGGCGAGATAGAGTGCGCGCTCGTCGGCACCGGGGTCGATCGGCATGGTGGCGCCGGGGGCGAGCTGGACGTCGGCGTAGATCGTCTCGCTGTGGCAGGTGACCGGGGAGGTCGCGCCCCACAAGGTCCCCATCACCACCCGCGCCGCGGCGCCCGACGCTTCGACCAGCGGGAGCCGGTCGGCGGCGACATGCTCGAAGGCGGCGTCGATCTCTTCCTTCGCGGCGGGGAGCGCGAGCCAGGTCTGGATGCCGCTGAGCTCGGGGCCGTCGGGTCGCAGCGCGGCGGGCGAGCGCTCGCTATGGCTGATGCCGCGGCCGGCCGTCATCAAATTCACCGCGCCCGGCTCGATGGTCTGGAACGTGCCGAGGCTGTCGCGATGGTCGATCGCGCCGGCGAACAGGTAGGTGACGGTGGCGAGGTTGATGTGCGGGTGCGGGCGGACGTCGATGCCGGTGCCGGGCGGAAGCTGCGCCGGTCCCATCTGGTCGAAGAAGATGAACGGTCCGATCGTGGTCCGCTCGCGGTGCGGGAGGGTGCGGTGGACCTTGAAGCCGCCGAGATCGTGGGAGGTGGGCAGGAGGGTCTGGAGGATGAGATCGTCGCTCATGTCGCGTCTCCCTCGATCGCCGGGTACAAGCTTGCGGTGGCGCGGCCCGCTCGCCAGGCCCGCAGCATCGCGGGCGGCGACCAGATGAGGCCGATCAGGATCAGGGGCGCGCAGAACAAGGTGGCGCCCCAATGCGGATAGCGGCCGGCGCCATTTTCCCAGGCGGCGAGCTGAAATTCGCCGCGCATCGTCATCGGATAGCCGGTCATCAGATGGTGGAGATCGTGGGCGCGCAGCGCGCGGCGGCGCCAGGCGAAATCCGGGAAGCGCAATGTCAGCGGTCCGACCGGGCACGTCCAGCTGCCGCGAGCGGCGGGCACGTTATCGGCGCGGCGCAATATCGCGAGCGCCTGCGCGCGGGTCAGTCGATCGCGCGGCGGCACAATTCGGCCTGGCCCGGCGCCGCGACGTCGAGCGCGCGCGGCGTCACCGGCGTGATCCCCGGGCGCGGAGGGAGGCGGGCAGGCAGCTTCACATTCCATGCAAGACCGATCAGCTCGAGCAATCGGACGAAGCGATAGCCGAGGTCGATCTGTCCGGGATAGAGGCCATGCCGCGCCGAGCTCGGAAAGGCGTGGTGATTGCCGTGCCAGCTCTCGCCCATGGTCGGGATCGCCATGATCGGCACGTTGTGCGCCTGGATCACGGCGCCGTCGACGGTCCAGTCGCTGGGTCCGCGCGTGTGCGCGAAATAAGAGATGAACCAGTGCATGGTCGTGCAGGCCGCGACCCGCACGAACACGCCCCAGACCAGCCATGGCCAGCCACCGCCGAGCCAGAGCAGGCCGGCGATCGGCAGCTGGTGCAGCATCCAGGTCCGGTCGAGAAAGCGATAGAAGGTGTCGTCGGCGATGCCGGGGCCGGGGTCGAAGCCGGGCGGGCGATCGAGCCGCAGCCTGAAGTGCAGATAGTAGAAGCCGTCGATTGCGAGCGGCTTCGCGTGGCGCAGGAACCAGTGGCAATCGGGCTGGCGCTGCGCCCAGTCGCGGCTGTCGTGAAGCCTGATCGTCCAGATCGGGCCGCCGATGCCGACCGCGGTGCCGAGCCACATCATCAGATAGTCGAGCCAGCGGGGGCACTGGAAGCTTCTATGGATCAGGCGGCGGTGGAAGCCCACCGAATGGCCCGCGCACAAGGTCACCGCCGACGTCGCGAGGAAGATAAGGAACGCGTCCCAGGCGAAGGTGAGCGGGCCGGCGATCAGGGCGGCGCCGAGCATGAAGCCGTTCCACAGCGAGCGCGGTGGATCCCAGACGACATCCCCCTCGACCGCGCTGGCCTGGTCGAGGCCGGTCAGGGAATTGACCTTGAACGCGCCCGCGGCCGCGCCGCCCGCCTCGCTCACGACCGCGGCCCGGCCGGCGGGCCGATCAGCCGAGCGACGCGGCCGCCGATCCCGAGCAGGCTCCGCAAGGTCGCGGGGGAGAGGCGGCGGGCCTGCGCGTCGATCGCGGCAAGATCCTCGACCAGATCGAGCAGCCTGCCGATCTGACGGGCCAGCACCGGGTCCCCGGCGGCGTCGCGGCGGCTGGAGCGAAGCACTTCGAGCGCCGGGGGCAGCTCGCGGGCGCGGCGATGCTCGAACGCGGTGGTCACCAGCGCCCAGGGATCGGCCGACGTCCGCCACTGCGACGGCGGCGCCTCGTGCACGAGCGCCTGTTCGCCGAGCCAGGCCAGGGCTTCGCGGATCTCAGCCCTGCTCATGCCGAGGGCCTCGGCGAGCTCGGCCGCGGACGCGGGGGCCGCATTGAAATAGAGATGGCCGTGAACCCGGCAGGCGTTCGGCGGCAGACCCCAGCGCTCGCCGAGCTCGCCCAGCCACGCGATCAGGCGCTTTTGCGCCCCCTCGCTCGATCCGTCGCCCGTCCCCATCGCTTTCCGTCTATGGGGTAAATCCCTCGCTGCAAAGGATTCAGGGTTCTGCCGGCGCCTTCGCCTCGATCGCCAGCGCGTGGATCCGGTCGCTGAGCAGATCGGCGAGCGCGGCGTTGACGGCGCGCTGGCGCTGGAGGCGGGTCATGCCGGCGAAGGCGGCGGCGACGATCCGGACGGTGAAATGGCTCTCGCCGCTGCCGTCGTCGCCGGCATGGCCGCGATGGCGGGCGCTGTCGTTGATGACGTCGAGGCTCTCGGGAGCGAGCGCGCTGCGCAGGCGTTGGTGGATCTCGGCGGCGAGGGGACCGGTGAAAGGATCGGGCATCGCGCCTATATAGGCGGTTTGGATCGGAAGGGCAGAGAAGCTTGGCGAGCGCGGGACGGAAGGAGAGTCGGTTTCACGGACGGATCGAAGGGCAGGGCCTGTGCGCCGAGCCCGGCTGCGCCGCGCCCGGCGAGTTTCGCGCGCCCGACGGCGGCGGCCCGAGCCTCAACGGCCCAGGAGCCTGGCGATTGCTCTGCCTCGACCATATCCGCGCGTTCAACGCGGGCTATAATTATTTCGCGGGAATGAACTCGGAGGAGATTTCGGCGGCGCAGAATCCCTATGGCGGCTGGGACCGCGAGACCAAGGCCTTCGCCTCCAACGGCGGCGGCCGGCCGCCGCGCTGGGCGGATTTCACCGATCCCCTCGACGCGATCGGCGCCCGCTTTCGCCGCGCCGTCGCGGAAGGGCCCCGCCGCGACGGACGCGAGCTCAGCGACCCCGACCGCAAGGCACTGCGCATCCTCGGGCTCCCCACCGATACCGACCGCCGCCGGCTGCGATTGCGTTACTCCGAGCTCGTCCGCCGCTACCATCCCGACCGCAACGGCGGTGACAGGAGCCACGAGAAGGCGCTACAGACGGTGCTCGAGGCCTATGCCCACCTCAAGTCCCGCCCCGCCTTCGCGGGTGAACCCTCCGCCTGAGTTTGTCAGAAAGCTTCCTATGTCCGATCTCTCCAACGTCGATCCCGCCAGCCGCGGCGCGACCGTGATGCAGGCGCCCGACCGTGTCGTGAAGGTGCGCGACGCGTTCGGCATCGACAGCGACATGGAGGTGCCGGCTTTCTCCGAAGCCGACGAGCGCGTGCCGGACCTCGACCCCGCTTACGTGTTCGATCCGGATACGACTCTCGCCATCTGCGCCGGCTTTTCGAAGAACCGCCGGGTGATGATCCAGGGCTATCACGGCACCGGCAAATCGACCCATGTCGAGCAGGTCGCGGCACGGCTCAAATGGCCCCTGATCCGGATCAACCTCGACGCCCATATCAGCCGCATCGACCTGATCGGCCGCGACGCGATCGTGCTGCGCGAAGGCCAGCAGGTGACCGAGTTCCGCGAGGGGCTGCTGCCCTGGGCGCTGCAACATCCGGTGGCCCTGGTGTTCGACGAATATGATGCCGGGCGGCCGGACGTGATGTTCGTCATCCAGCGCGTGCTCGAGACCGAGGGCAAGCTCACCTTGCTCGACCAGAACAGGGTGATCCGCCCGAACCCCTATTTCCGCTTGTTCTCGACGACCAACACGATCGGCCTCGGCGACACCACCGGCCTCTATCACGGCACCCAGCAGATCAATCAGGGCCAGATGGACCGCTGGAACATCGTCGTGACGCTCAACTATCTGCCGGCCGAGACCGAGGCGCGGATCGTCCTCGCCAAGTCCGGCGAGTACGACCATGTCGGCGGCCGCCAGGAGGTCGAGCGGATGATCAAGGTCGCCGAATTGAGCCGCCAGGGCTTCGTCAACGGCGACATCTCGACCGTGATGAGCCCGCGCACCGTGATCAGCTGGGCCCAGAACGCGCTCATCTTCGGCGACGTCGGCTTCGCCTTCCGACTCACCTTCCTCAACAAATGCGACGAGGCGGAGCGGCCGGTCGTCGCCGAATATTACCAGCGCGTGTTCGGCAAGGACCTGCCCGAGAGCGTGGTTTCGGTGGTGTAATGCCGAAACCGTTCGGGCTGAGCCTGTCGAAGCCCTGCACTTCTCCATTGCCGCAGAAAAAAGGACAGCCCTTCCACAGGCTCAGGGCGAACGGAGTTTCAGGTGGCTAACGATCGCAACCCCCTCGACTCGTTCCGACAGGTGCTCGCAGGCGCCGCGCGGGCAATTGCGCGGGACGCCGAGGTGGAGCTGGGGCTGACGGCCGAGGCGCCGTCGGCGAGCGGCAAGTCGATCAAGGCGCCGATGCCGGGGCGGACGCTGCCGGAGCGCGAGGTCGCGGAAGCGCGCGGGTTCGCCGACGCGGCGGCGCTCAAGCTCCGGCATCACAATGCGCAGCTCCATGCGCGGGGCGCGCCGGCGGACGAGATTGCGCGCAGCGTGTTCGACGCGGCGGAGCGGGCGCGGGTCGAGGCGCTCGGCGCGCGGGCGATGGAAGGGGTCCGCGCGAATCTCGGCCGGCTGACCGAGATGCGGCTGAGGACCGATCCGCTGACCCGGGCGCGCTCGCGCGACGAGGTGCCGCTGGCGTCCGCAATCGGCCTGATCGTGCGCGAGCGCCTCACCGGCGAGGCGCCGCCCGAGCCGGCGCGGCAGGCGCTGGCGATGGTCGCGGACTGGATCGAGGAGAAAGCCGGCGCCGATCTCGACGCGCTGCCGCTGGTGCTCGACGACCAGGCGGCGTTCGCGCAGATGCTCGGCCGTGTGCTCCAGGATCTCGAGCTGGTCGAAGGCGACCTCGTCCCCGACGAGGATTCGGACGCCGCCGACGACGGCGAGGGCGAGGACGAAAACGAGAGCGGAGAGGGCGACGACGCCAATGCCGACCAGGATCCGTCCGGGGAGGGCTCGGCCGAGATGCGCCCCGAGCAAGGCGACGGCGGCGAGGGGGAAGGCGAGAGCGACTGGGCCGACCAGGACATGGACATGGCCGACCAGGGGCTCGGCGACGAGGGTGAGGAGGGGAATGTGCCGGTGCGGCCGAACCGCCTCCACTCCGATTTGCCGCCCCAGTTCGACTATAAGGAGTTCACCACGCGGCACGACGAGATCGTCGAGGCCGGCGAGCTTTGCGACGAAGAGGAATTGGGGCGGCTTCGCGCCTATCTCGACCAGCAGCTCGTTCACCTCCAGAGCGCGGTGACCAAGCTCGCCAACCGCCTTCAGCGGCGGCTGATGGCGCAGCAGTCGCGGAGCTGGGAGTTCGACCAGGAGGAGGGGCTGCTCGACGCCGCCCGGCTCGCCCGCGTCGTCGTCAATCCCGCCCACTCGCTCTCCTACAAGGTCGAGCGCGACACCGAGTTCAGGGACACGGTGGTGACCTTGCTGATCGACAATTCGGGCTCGATGCGGGGGCGCCCGATCTCGATCGCGGCGATTTCGGCCGACATCCTCGCGAGGACGCTCGAGCGCTGCGGGGTGAAGGTCGAGATTCTCGGCTTCACCACCCGCGCCTGGAAGGGCGGACAGAGCCGCGAGAAGTGGCTGGGCGAGGGGCGTCCGGCCAATCCGGGGCGGCTCAACGACCTTCGCCACATCGTCTACAAGAAGGCCGACGAGCCCTGGCGGCGGGCGCGCAGGAATCTCGGGCTGATGATGCGCGAGGGCCTGCTCAAGGAGAATATCGACGGCGAGGCGCTGCAATGGGCGCATGCCCGGCTGATCGCCCGCGCCGAGGAGCGCAAGATTTTGATGGTGATCTCCGACGGCGCGCCGGTCGACGATTCGACCCTGTCGGTGAACTCGGGCACCTATCTCGAACGGCATTTGCGGCAGATGATCGGCTGGATCGAGCAGCGCTCGCCGGTCGAGCTGATCGCGATCGGCATCGGCCACGACGTCACGCGTTATTATTCGCGGGCGGTGACGATCATGGACGCCGAGCAGCTCGGCGGCACGATGGTCGGCCAGCTCGCCGATCTGTTCGACGCGCCGGGGCTCTAGCCCGAAGGTGCGCGGCCGGCACAAGCGCGCGCTCGCCGCGCTCGGCGCGGGGCTGGTGCTCGGCACCTTCGCCTGGCCGGTCGAACGGCCGCCGCAGCGGCGGCCCGCTTTGGTCTCGATGGCGGCGGAGCGGGTGCTCCTCGACGAGGGCGATCCGAGTCGCAGCCGGCTGGGCGGCCTGAAGCTGCTCGATCTCTGGGTCCTCTCCAGCCGCGACGTCCGCTTCGGAGGCATTTCGGCGATGCACGTCGAGGGCGGGCAGGTGCTCGCGTTCAGCGATTCGGGCAGCGTCTTCCGCTTCCCGGTGCCGCGGCGCGCGGGCGCGCTCCCGCTCAGGATCGAGCGCCTCGCCCGCGGCCCGGGCGACGGGAGTCGCAAGAGCGACCGCGACGTCGAATCCATCGCCGCTCTCGGCGCTCAGGCGTGGCTGCTCTTCGAGGGACACAATCAGGTCTGGCGCTACCGCCGCCCGGACCTCGCCGTCGAGGCGTCGGCGGCGCCGGCCGCGTTGCGCGAGCTTCCCTGGAGCCGCGGACCGGAGGCGATGGCGCGGCTGCCGGACGGGCGCTTCCTCGTCTTTTCCGAAGGGCCGGTGGCGGACGACGGCACGACGCCGCTGATCCTGTTCGCGGGCGACCCGGCCCTCGCCGCGACGCGGACCGAGCGGCTCCGCTACCGCCCCCCCGCCGGCTATCGCCCGACCGAGGCGGCGCTCCTGCCCGACGGGCGCATCCTCGTCCTCAACCGCAATTTCGACCTCTGGCGCGGCTGGGAGGCGATCCTGTCGATTGCGACGAGGAGTCCCGTGCGTGCCGGAGCGGTCGTCGAGGCGCGGACCTTGGCCGCGTTCACCGGGCGGGTCACGCGCGACAATCTGGAAGCGATGACGGTGACGCGCGAAGGAAGGCGCACGATCGTGTGGATCGCGTCGGACGACAATTTCCTGCCGATCCAGCGGACGCTGCTGATGAAGTTCGCGCTGACGGAGTAGCAAGCTGCCCCGGAGCCGAAGGCTCAGGCGGCTTCGCTCTGGTCCTGCTTCTTCGCGATCTCGCGCTTGAGGCGGCGGGCGCGCAGGCTGAGCCGGTCGTCCTTCGACTTGAGCAGCCAATTGTCGAGGCCGCCGACATGCTCGACCGAGCGCAGGCCGTTCATCGACACGCGCAGCTTGACCGAGCGGCCGAGCGCGTCCGACATCAGGGTCACGTCCTGCAAATTGGGCAGGAACGCCCGCTTGGTCTTGTTGTTGGCGTGGGAAACGTTGTGACCCACCTGCCGGCCCTTGCCGGTCAGCTCGCAAATGCGCGACATCTTTTTTTCGTCCTGGATGAAGCGGGGACGGAGCCCCGAAAGCGGTGGCGAGATAGCGGCAGGGGGCCGTCCCGTCAACCGTTCAGGCAGCGCGCGAAGGCGTTGCGGTGCCGCAACCAAGCCGCTACGCCTCGATCGTCGCGAACGTTCATTGCCGGAGAATCCCGATGCTGCGCAAGTTCCTGTTCCTGCTCGCTCTCCTCGTCCTGGTCGGGATCGCGTTGGTCGGAACCGGAATCGTCGAAGTCCCCAGGTTCGGCCAGGTCCGGATCAACCCGGTCGAGGTCGGCACCGAGACCCGCCAGGTCGAAACTCCGACGATCCGCGTCAAGACGGGCAATGAGGCGCCGGCGCCCGCAACGGCCCCGCCTCCGTCCCCAGCCCCGCCCGCCAACGGCCAGTAGAGCCGAGGGCGCGCGGCCGGCGCACCGGCGATGAGCTTCCCGCTCCCCGATCCGATGCGCCTGGCTCTCGATGAGGCGCGCGCGGCGGCGGCCGCCGGCGAGGTGCCGGTCGCGGCAGTCGTCAGCCGCGGCGGCGCGGTGATCGCGACCGGCCGCAACAGGATGCGCGAGCTGGCCGATCCCACCGCCCATGCCGAGATGGTGGCGATCCGCGCTGCCGCTGCCGCGCTCGGCGCGGCGCGGCTCGACGGCTGCGACCTCTGGGTGACTCTGGAGCCCTGCGCGATGTGCGCCGGAGCGATGGCGCTGGCGCGGGTGTCGCGGCTCTACTTCGCCGCGGCCGATCCGAAGGGGGGCGCGGTGCTTCACGGCCCCCGGCTCTTCGCCCAGCCGACA
>DASQKE010000236.1:0-4233 GCA_035630675.1 Allosphingosinicella sp. | reverse complement strand
GCCGGCCGCTCGGGCTTCGCCCATCTGTTCGAGCATATATTGAGCCGCGTCACCCGCAACATCCCGCACGGCGAATTGAGCCGGATCGTCGAGGAGCAGGCGGGTGGCACCCGCAACGCCTCGACCGGACCCGACACTACCAATTATTACGAGACCGTGCCGGCCAACCAGCTCGAGGCGATGCTCTGGGCCCATGCCGAGCGGATGGGGCGGTCGGTGCTCGATCAGTCGGTGTTCGATGCCGAGCGCAATATCGTCAAGGAAGAGATGCGCCAGCGCGTCCTCTCCCAGCCCTATGGCCGACTGCAGCGTTACCATCTGTTCGACAACAGCTTCACCGCCCACCCCTATCGCCGCTCCGGAATCGGCACGATGGCCGATCTCGACGCGGCGACGCTCGAGGATGCGCGCGCCTTCCACGCCAATTTCTACCGTCCCGACAATGCGATCCTGATCGTCTCGGGCAATTTCGACCAGGCGCAGCTCGACCGCTGGGTCGACGAGCATCTCGGTGCGCTGCCTCGCCCGAACCGCCCGATCCTGCGCCACCGCTCCAACGAGCCGCCCCGCACCGTCGCCCGCACCGTTTCCGCTTACGGGCCGAACGTGCCGCTGCCGGCGGTCGTGTTCAGCTGGCAGCGGCCGCGCCTCAATCATCCCGATTCGGCGGCGATAACCGTCCTCAACCGGATCCTGTCGGGCGGCCAGTCGTCGCGGCTGTTCCGATCTTTGGTTTACGACCGCCAGCTCGCTCAGAGCGCGAGCGCGATCGATTTCGGGCTCGAAGATGCCGGCATCTTCGCGGTCACCGCGATCGTCGCCAGCGGCAAGGATATCGGCGAGACCGAGGCGGCGCTGCTGGCCGAGGTCGCGCGGCTTCGCGACCAGCCGGTGACCGCGGCCGAGCTCGCCGAGGCGCGCAACGAGATCGTGGCGCAGATGCTGTTCTCGCGCGAGACGCCCGAGGGCCGCGCGTTCGAGATCGGCCAGTCGCTGACCAGCGCCAACGATCCGCGCTGGGGCGATCGCCTGCTCGCCGGCGTGCAGCGCGTCACGGCCGCCGACGTCCAGCGCGTCGCCCGCCGCTACCTCTCCGATTCGAACCGGATCTCGATCCGTTATCAGGACCAGGCGCAGCGGACCGGCGAAGCCGCGCCGGATCCCTCCGCCCAGCCGACCGACGTCGCGCTCGGGCGCAGTTTCCCGCCCGCGACCGGCACGCCGAACCAGCTCGCGCCCGAGGGCGAGCGCGTCGCCGTCCCCGCGCCTGGCCCGCGCCAGGCCTTCGCCGCACCCGCTTTCGCCGAGCGGCGCCTCGCCAACGGCATGCGCGTGGTCGTCGCGCGCTCGACCGCTCTCCCGATCGCATCGGCCTTCATGGTGTTCGGCGGGGGGACTGCGGCCGATCCCGCCGCGCGCCCGGGCGTCGCCACCATGATGACGACCCTGATCGACAACGGCGCCGCCGGCATGACCGCGCCGCAGATCGCGGCCCGGGTCGAATCGCTCGGCGCGCAGATCGGCGGCAATGCCAATAATGACAGCAGCACCGCCTTCGTCGCGGCACCGACCGCGACCATCGATGAGGCCGGAGCCCTGCTCGCCCAGATCGTGCGCGCCCCGGCCTTCGCGCAGGACGAGCTCGAGCGCGAGCGCCGCCGCGCGCTCGATCGCCTGCGCGTCTCGATGCGCGACCCGAGCTTCGTCAGCCAGCGCGTCGCCTCTCGCGCCGTCTATGGCGACGCGCCCTACGGCGCGCCGTCCGGCGGCACGCCCGCCTCGCTGGCGGCGCTGACCCGCGACGATCTCACCGCCTATCACGCCAATTGGTGGCGGCCGGACAATGCCACGCTCATCATCACCGGCGCCCTCGACGCCGAGGCCGGCTTCGCGCTCGCCGAGCGCATGTTCGGGGACTGGGCCGCGCCCGACCGGCCGATGCCCGAGCTGCCGGCCAATCGCGCAGGCGAAGCGCCCGCGCCGCGGGTGATCGTGGTCGACAATCCCGATTCCGACCAGTCGGCGGTGTCGGTGGTCATGCGCGGCATCTCGCGCAGCGATCCCGATTATTACCCGCTGGTTCTCGCCAATTCCGCGCTCGGCGGCTCCTCGACCGCCCGGCTGTTCCAGGAAGTCAGGGTGCGCCGGGCCCTGAGCTACGGCGCGAACAGCGGCCTGCCTTCCTACCGCGACGAGGGCATGCTGGTCGCGACCGCGCAGACCCGCAACAATGCCGCGCCCGAAGTGGCGCAGGTGATGCTCGCCGAGATCAGCCGCCTGACCCGGGAGCCGCTCGCCGAAGACGTGCTCCAGAAGCGCCGGACCTTGCTCGCGGGCAGCTTCGGCCGCCAGGTCGAGACGACTTTGGGCCTCGGCGACTTCCTCGCCGGCTTGGCCGTCCAGGGACTGCCGATGAGCGAATATGGCCGCTATCTGTCGAGCATCGAGGCGGTCACGCCCGCGCAGGTCGCCGCCTCGGTCGCCGCCGAGATCGACCCGGCGCGGGCCAGCATCGTCATCGTCGGCCGCGCCAGCGAGTTCCTCGAAGCGTTGAGGGCGCTCTATCCCAACGTCGAGGTCATCCCGTTCGCAGAGCTCGATCTGGGGACTGCGAGATTGCGGGGGACAAGGTAGATCCTCCCTGCGAGCGAAGCTCGTGGGGAGGGGGACCATGCAAAGCATGGTGGAGGGGTAACCGGCACAGTCCGAGCCATACCCCTCCACCACACTTCGTGTGGTCCCCCTCCCCATCTGCGATGGGGAGGAATTACGCCGCTTGGGGCACCTCATAGGTCCGCGCCGCCTCGGACAGCCGCTCGACGAACTCGGTGACGTGCGCGTCCTCGATGACCAAAGGCGGCAGCACCCGCATCACATTGTCGCCCGCGGCCACCGTCAGCAGGCCATGCTCGCGCAAATGGACGACGAAGGCGCGGCTGTCGGTCTTCATCTTCACCCCGAGCATCAGCCCGAGCCCGCGCACGCTCTCGAACAGATGGTCGTGGTTCGGGATCATCTGCTCGAGCGCGCCGCGCAGCCGCTCGCCCATCCGCGTCACCTTCTCCAGGAATTCGTCGTTGGCGACGACGTCGAGCACCGCCTGACCCGCGGCGCAGGCCAGCGGGTTGCCGCCGAAGGTCGAGCCGTGGGTGCCGATAGTCATCCCCGCCGCGGCCTTCTCGGTGGCGAGGCAGGCGCCCATCGGGAAGCCGCCGCCGATCCCCTTGGCGGTGGCGAGGATGTCGGGCTCGATGCCGTAATGCTCATAGGCGTAGAGCTTGCCGGTGCGGGCGACGCCGCACTGGACCTCGTCGAGCGCGAGCATCAGGTCATTGTCGTCGCAGAGCCTGCGCAGCCCCTGCAGGAATTCCAGCGAGGCGGGCCGGACGCCGCCTTCGCCCTGCACCGGCTCCACCAGGAAGCCGGCGACATTGTCCGTCACCGCGCGCTCGGCAGCCTCGAGATTGTCGAACTCGAGCACCTGGAAGCCCGGCAGCAAGGGCTCGAAGCCCTCGCGCAGCTTGGCCTGGTCGGTCGCGCTGATCGTGCCGATGGTGCGGCCGTGAAAGGCGTTGCGGAAGGTCAGCAGCACATTTTTGTGCGCATTGCCCTTGGCGAAGTGATAGCGGCGCGCGGTCTTGATCGCGCATTCGACCGCCTCGGCGCCGGAATTGGTGAAGAAGACGGTGTCGGCGAAGGTGAGATCGACCAGCCTCTGCGCCAACGCCTCGCCCTGCGGCGACCCGTAAAGGTTGGAGACGTGGACGAGCGTCGCCGCCTGGTCCTGGATCGCCCTGGTCAGATGCGGGTGGCCGTGGCCGAGCAGATTGACTGCGATCCCGCTTGCGAAATCGAGATATTTGGTGCCGTCCTCGCCGTAGAGATACACCCCCTCCCCTCGCACCGGCCGCACCGGCGAGCGCGGGTAGACGGGCATGAGCGGGGTGATCGTCATCTCGAGGCGTCCTTGGCAGGCAAAGGGAAAAGGCGGCCCCAAGCGAGGCCGCCTTTCCTCTTTGCCGCTTCGCCGAGGATGTCGCCGATGACCATTACGCCGCTCATGCCCGTCTACCCGCGCTCGCCGGTGCGGCCGGTGCGAGGCGAGGGGGTCTATCTCTTTGGCGAGGGCGGCGAGCAATATCTCGATTTCGCCAGCGGCATCGCGGTCAACCTGCTCGGCCACGGCCACCCGGTGCTGACCAAGGCGATCCAGGAGCAGGCGGCGACCCTGAT
>DASQKE010000235.1:0-3061 GCA_035630675.1 Allosphingosinicella sp. | reverse complement strand
GTGAAAAAGGCAAACGATCCGTTGCGACGCTCCGGCGGCTCCGGCGGAGCGAAGAGCTTCGCGGCGATCCTCGCGGGTGGTGCGGTAAACTATTTCGGCTTCGTTCACGGTAAATTTAGAGCATCCGGCGTCTTCTAAGGTCGTCAGTATCGCGTCGGCGTATCGGAGTTCGCGTATGTTGGGTCAGGGGCATCGAAGCCCGCGCAATCCGCGACGGTTCAGTCGGCTGAGCCTTGCCCTGGCCCTGGCTGCTCCGTTGGCCGGGATCGCGCTGCTCGCCGGCGCGCCGCTGAGCCCGGCCGGCGCCGCCGACGCCCGCACCGTGGCGATCGGCGAGAACCGGGTCGGCGCCGTCCGCGTCGCGCTCGGCAAATCCGAGACCCTGCGCACGAGCCGCGGCTTCGTCGATCTCGTCGTCGGCGATCCCGAGACCGCCGACGTGATGCCGCTCACCGACGAGACCCTCTATGTCCTCGGCAAGAAGATCGGCACCACCAACGTCTCGATCTACGACGCCTCGAAGCAGCTCGTCGGCGTCATCGAGGTCGAGGTCGCCTACAACACGCCCCGGCTCGCCTCCGATCTCGCCGTGCGGGGAGCCGGCGCCGCCCGGGTCGAATCCGCCAACGGCCGCACGGTTCTCACCGGCGAGATGCCGGACGCGGTCGCCGCCGCCAAGGCCGTGGCGCTCGCCCGGCAATACGGCCCCGACGTCCTCAACCACATGAAGGTGCGCGGGCCCCAGCAGGTCATGCTCGAGGTGCGCTTCGTCGAGGCCTCGCGCAACGCCGGCAAGGATCTCGGCATCAACTGGCAGGCGGCGGGCAAGAACTTCAGCGCAGTCTCGGGCACGGCGGCCCTCGCTTCCGGCTACGCGCCGTTCGGCGCGCTGATCGGACGCGTGCTCTCGGGCGGCGTCGATGCGGACGTCCTCGTGCAGGCGCTCGAAGAGCGCGGCCTGGCGCGCCGCCTCGCCGAGCCGAACCTCATCGCCCTGTCGGGCGAGAAGGCGAGCTTCCTCGCCGGCGGCGAGTTCCCGATCCCGGTCGCGGCCGAGGAAGGACGCGTTCTCGTCGACTACAAGAAGTTCGGCGTCGGCCTCACCTTCACGCCGACCGTGCTGGCGAACGGGGTCATCAACCTCAGGCTCGAGCCCGAGGTCAGCCATCTCGACGCCACCAACTCGGTCAGGACCGCCGGCGTCTCGGTGCCAGCCCTGATCGTCCGCCGCGCCTCGACCGTGATCGAGCTGCGCGACGGCCAGAGCTTCGCCATCGCCGGGCTGCTGCAGAGCATCAACCAGGAAACCAAGCAGCAGCTTCCCTGGATCGCCGACGTGCCCATCCTCGGCACCCTGTTCCGCTCCACCTCGTTCGAGCGCAAGGAAACGGATCTCGCCATCATCGTCACGCCGCGCCTCGTCAAGCCGGCCCGGCCCGGCGAGCCTCTGAAGACGCCGCTCGACCCGGCGCTTCCGGCCAACGAGTTCGAGCTCTTCCTGACGGGTCAGCAAGAGATTCCCGTCGCCAAGGCCGGCAGCGGCCGGCCGGCCGCCCCCGTCATGGGCCACTTCCTCGATCTCCCCAGAACCCGCAAGGACGTCAGCCATGTCGTCGCCCGCTACTGAGATCGGGCGCGGCCTGCGCCGGTCCCTTGCCGCCGTGACGCTCCTCGTCGCCGGCTGCCAGAGCTACGCCGAGCGGCGCGACACGATCGCCTTCCATGCCGGCGAGGCCGCGGCCCATAACCGGGCGGTTCACACAATCGATCCCTGGCCGGCCGCATCGCGGAATGCCAACATCGCGTTCGACGGCCCGCGCGCGGTGCGCGCGATCGAACGCTATGAGCAGGGCGAGCCGGCCGTGGCCGGCAACGGCGCGCCCGGCGCGGTGCCGATGCCGGCTCCCGCCGTAGCCCCGTAACCGCATGATCCTGCCATGACGCCGGACACCTCCGCCCCGAAACCCGCCATCCTCCTCATCGGCACCGATGCGGCGTTCCTGAAGACCGTGGAGGCGGCCCTCAGCCAGTCGCGCGCCGTCGCCGTGAGCGCGATCGCGGAGCCGATCGAGCAGGCCGGCAAGCGCCCGGAGCTCGTCGACGCCGCGGTTCTCGTCATCGCGATCGACGCCAAGCGGCGTGAAAGCCTCGGCGCCCTCCAGGCTTTGGTCGGCCGGCTCGGCGGGCGCGTTCCCGTGGTTGTCCTGACCGACTCGTTCGACGACGCCCTCGCCCGTTGGTTCCTGCAAATCAAGGTGTCCGATTTCCTGCGCAAGCCGGTCGAGCCCAAGGAGGTGCTGCGCGCGTGCCTGCGCGCGCTGCGCTCCTCGTCGAGCCTGCCGGACGACGAGGGGCGCATCCTGACCTTCCTGGCGGCGGCCGGCGGCGTCGGCACGACGACGCTCGCTATCGAGACGGCCTTGCAGCTGTCGCGCGGGGCGCGCGGCCTTGAGCCGACATGCCTCGTCGACCTCGATTTCCAGGGCGCCGCCTGCGCCGATTACCTCGATCTCGACCCGCGTCTCGACCTCGACGAGATCGGGCCGCATCCGGAACGGCTCGACCTGCAGCTCCTCGACGTCATGCTGGCCCGTCACGCCTCTGGCCTCTCGCTCCTCGCTGCGCGCGGGCGGCCGGGCGAGCGCTGCACGCTCGATCCCGAAGTCGTCATCCGCATCCTCGATCTCGTCTCGTCGCGCTTCGAGAACGTGGTGATCGACCTGCCGCGCGTTTGGGAGCCGTGGACGGATCAGGTGCTGCTCGGCTCGAACCGGGTGTATGTCGTCACCGACATGACCGTTCCGGGCCTGCGCCTTGCCCGGCGCATGGCGTGCGCGCTCTCCCAGCGCCTGCCCGAGGTCAAGCCGCGCGTCATCGTCAACCGCTTCGAGCAGCAGCTCTTCGGCACGGGACTGCGCCGCGCCGATATCGAGCGCGCCCTCGACGGCTTCCTCGAGGGCACCGTCGCCAACAATTACAAGGTGGTGCGGGAGGCGATCGACCGCGGCACGACCCTCGACCAGATCAAGGCCGGCAACGCCGTCTCGGCCGACCTGAAGAA
>DASQKE010000234.1:0-8056 GCA_035630675.1 Allosphingosinicella sp. | reverse complement strand
AGGATGAGAACGACCAGCGGCTTGTTCACCGCTGCGGGATCGGCGCGCTCGGGGTAGCCGGCGGCGCCGAGCGCAGCGCGGGTGCGGTCCTGAAACGACTTGATCGCGTCCGCGTCGCCGGCCGGCACCGCAATCTCGACGCTTCCGATCCGGACGCGGGCCGACGCCCCCGCGGGCGCGGCCTCGTTCCGATACGACACGCCGGCGCGGGCGAGGAACGACTTGGCGATGTCGCAGCCCTTTCGGTCGAAACGGTTGCGCCCGATCGGATCGAACTGGAGCGAGCAATCCTCGGGATCGGCGACGACACTCGCGGGCGCGCGCTGCGTCGCCTCGTGGAGCGCCGGATTGGCGGCACGCGATAGCGCGTCGAACAAGGGGAAATAGGTGAGCGCCGCCAGCGTGCAGCCGAGCAGGATGATCGGCTTGCGCCCGATCTTGTCCGAGAGCCAGCCGAAGAAGATGAAGGCGGGGGTGGCGATGGCCAGCGCGATCGCGATCAGGATGTTCGCGGTGGCGCCCTCGACCCTCAATGTCCGCTCGAGGAAGAAGAGCGCGTAGAATTGCCCCGTATACCAGACCACCGCCTGGCCGGCGACGGCGCCGAACAAGGCGATCAGCACGATCCTCAAATTCCCCCAGCGGGCGAACGCCTCCGTGAGAGGGGCCTTGGAGCCCTTCCCTTCCGCCTTCATCCTGGCGAAGACCGGGCTCTCCTCGAGCTTGAGCCGTATCCACAGCGACACGCCGAGCAGGATCAACGAAAGCAGGAAAGGGAGGCGCCAGCCCCAGGCCGCGAACGCCTCCTCGCCGAGCGCGGAGCGGATGCCGATCACGACCAGCAAGGCCGCGAACAGGCCCAATGTGGCGGTGGTCTGGATGAAGCTGGTGTAGAGCCCGCGTTTTCCCTCGGGCGCATGCTCGGCGACATAGGTCGCCGCCCCGCCATATTCGCCGCCGAGCGCCAGGCCCTGGACCAGGCGGAGCAGCACGAGGATGACCGGCGCCGCCACCCCGGCGGTGGCGTAGCTCGGCAGCAGGCCGACGGCGAAGGTCGAAAGGCCCATCAGGCCCATGGTCACGAGGAAGGTGTTCTTGCGGCCGACGAGGTCGCCGATGCGGCCGAACAGGATCGCGCCGAACGGCCGCACCGCGAAGCCGGCGGCGAAGGCGGCCAGCGCGAAGATGAAGCCGGTCGTCTCGTTGACGCCGGAGAAGAATTGCGCCGAGATGATCGTCGCCAGCAGGCCGTAAAGGTAGAAATCGTACCATTCGAACACGGTGCCGAGCGAGGAAGCGACGATTACCAGCCGCTCGCTCTGCCGCGGCGGCTCCGAAGTCGCTCCAGCCCCCACTTCCGCCGCCATCATCGCTCCCGTGCCCGACTGAGCCTGCTCGCATGCCGTTTCCCTCATTGGCAAGCCCAAGCGGCGGTGCGAATGCGTGCGCGATGTCGAACGATTATGACGCGATCGTGCTGGGAGCGGGCGGTGCCGGGCTGATGTGCGCCGCCGTCGCCGGCCAGCGCGGGCGCCGGGTGCTGCTGCTCGACCATGCGCCCGAGCCGGGCCGGAAGATCCTGATCTCGGGCGGCGGCCGCTGCAACTTCACCAACATCCACGCCGCCCCGGACCGCTTTCTCTCGGCCAACCCGCATTTCGCCACGTCCGCCCTCAGCCGCTACGCGCCGGAGGACTTCATCGCTCTGGTCGAAAGCTACGGCATCGCCTGGCACGAAAAGACGCTCGGCCAGCTTTTCTGCGACGGCTCGGCCAGGCAGATCGTCGCGATGCTCCTCGAGGAATGCGCGAAGAGCGGCGTCGAGCTTCGCCTCGGCCGCAGCGTCGGCGCGGTCGAGCATGCCGACGGCCGCTTCCGGGTCGGCGGCGACAGTGCGCCGGCCCTGGTCCTCGCCACCGGCGGCCCGTCGATCCCAAAGCTCGGCGCGACCGGGTTCGCCTACGAGGTCGCGCGCCGCTTCGGCCTCAAGGTGGTCGAGCCGCGCCCCGCGCTCGTCCCGCTGAAGCTCGGCGCGGACGAGGCCCTGTTCACCTCACTGGCGGGCGTCTCCGCCGAAATCGTCGCCCGCTGCGGCACGGCCGCGTTCCGCGAGGCGGCTCTGTTCACCCATCGCGGCCTGTCCGGTCCCGCCATCCTCCAAATCTCCTCCTACTGGCGCAACGGCGCCGCGATCGAGATCGACTTCCTGCCCGAGCGCACCGGCGGCTGGCTTGTCGCCGCCAAGCGCGACCGGCCGCGGACGACTTTGCGCAGCGCCCTCGCCGCCGCCTTGCCGGACCGGCTCGCCGAAGCGCTCGCCGGGCGGCTGGGCCTCACCGGCGAGCTCGCCAACCTCCCCGACCGCCACCTTGCCGAAGCGGCGCGGCGCCTCGCGGGATGGCGCTTCACTCCCAGCGGCAGCGAAGGCCTCGCCAAGGCTGAGGTCACGGTCGGCGGCATCGCCACCGACGGCCTGTCCTCTCGCACGATGGAAGCGCGGCGCGTTCCCGGCCTCTACGCGATCGGCGAGGCGGTCGACGTCACCGGCTGGCTCGGCGGCTACAATTTCCAATGGGCCTGGGCGAGCGGTGTCGCCGCGGGGCAGGCGCTTTAGCCCTTGCCCCTCTCGCTGCGGCGCACCATTTCCTCTTGATGCCTTTCAATCAATTGCCGCCGCTCCTCGGCGAAGCTCTGTCCGCCCGGGGCTATGGCGTCCCCACTCCCGTCCAGGCCGCCGTGCTCGAGCCGGGGGCGGAGGGGCGAGACCTCGTCGTCTCGGCCCAGACCGGATCGGGCAAGACCGTCGCCTTCGGCTTGGCCTTCGCGCCGCAGCTGCTCGGCGACGGCGATCGGCTGCCGGTCGCGCGCGAGCCGCTGGCGCTGGTGATCGCGCCGACCCGCGAACTCGCGCTGCAGGTCAGCCGCGAGCTCGACTGGCTCTACGGCAAGGCGCGCGCACGGATCGCGACCTGCGTCGGCGGCATGGACCCGTCCAAGGAGCGCCGGGCGCTGACCGGCGGCGCGCATATCGTCGTCGGCACGCCGGGCCGGCTTCGCGATCATCTCGAGCGTGGCGCGCTCGATCTGTCGGCCCTGCGCGCGGTCGTGCTCGACGAGGCCGACGAGATGCTCGACATGGGGTTTCGCGAGGATCTCGAGGAAATCCTCGACGCGACCCCGGACGGTCGGCGCACCCTCCTGTTCTCGGCGACGATGCCCAAGCCGATCGTCGCGCTGGCGAAACGCTACCAGAAGGACGCCTTGCGCATTTCGACGGTCGGCGAGGACCGCGGCCACGGCGACATCTCTTATCAAGCGATGACAGTCGCGCCGGCCGACATAGAAGCGGCGGTCGTCAACCTCCTCCGCCTCCACGAGGCCGAATCGGCGCTCTTGTTCTGTGCGACCCGCGACAATGTCCGCCGGCTTCATTCGAGCCTGACCGAACGGGGCTTCAACGCGGTCGCTTTGTCCGGCGAGCACAGCCAGAATGAGCGCAACCAGGCGCTGCAGGCGCTGCGCGACGGCCGTGCCCGGGTCCTCGTCGCCACCGACGTCGCCGCCCGCGGCATCGACCTGCCCAACCTTAGCCTCGTCGTCCATGTCGAGCTGCCGCGCGACGCCGAAACCCTGCAGCACCGCTCGGGCCGCACCGGCCGCGCCGGCAACAAGGGCATCGCGGTCCTGATCGTCCCCTATCCGCGCCGCAAGCGGGTCGAGAGCGTGCTGCGCGGCGCCCGGATCCAGGCCGAGTGGATCAAGGCGCCGACCCCGGAAGATATCCGCAAGGGCGATCATGAGAGGCTGCTGGCCGCCTTGCTGGCGCCCGTCGAGATCGAGGAGGAAGATCGCGCGCTCGCCCAGCGCCTGCTCGAGCAAAAATCGCCCGAGGAGATTGCCGCCGCGCTGGTCCAGGTCCACCGCGCGCGCATGCCCGCGGCCGAGGAGATGGTCGATTCCGGCCCGGCCGGCGCGCCCCAGCAGCGTCAGGAGGGACCGCGCCCGGGCTTCGAGGACACGATCTGGTTCCGGATGGACATCGGCCGGCGCCACAATGCCGATCCGCGCTGGCTGCTGCCTTTGCTGTGCCGGCGCGGCCACGTCACCAAGCGCGACATCGGCGCGATCCGGATCGGCGCCGGCGAAACCCAGTTCGAGATCCCGCGGGAAGCGGCCGCCAAGTTCGCCGCGGCCGTCAAGCGCACCGCCGGCGGCGATCCCGCCGGCGAGGGCGGTATCACGATCGAGGCGATGCCCGCTCGCGGCCCCCCGCGCCCGCATCGCCCCGCTCCCGCCGCGCCGCGCCACAAGCCCAAGCCCTGGAAGGCAAAACAGGCTCGGTGAGCGTGGCAATCCGCATCCTCGTCGACGCCGACGCCTGCCCGGTGAAGGAGGAGATCTACAAGGTCGCCTTCCGCCACGAAGTGCCGGTCACGCTCGTCGCCAACAGCTTCCTTCGCGTCCCGCCCCACCCATTGATCGAACGGATCACGGTCGGCGCCGGCTTCGACGAGGCCGACGACTGCATCGCCCAGGCCGCCGGCCCGGGCATTGTGGTGGTCACCGCCGACATCCTCCTCGCCGACCGCTGCCTCAAGGCCGGCGCGGCAGTGATCGGTCCCAGCGGTCGCCCATTCACCGCCGGCTCGATCGGCGGCGCCATCGCCACCCGCGCGATCATGGCGGACCTGCGCGCCGGCGCCGGCGACGCCATCGGCGGCCCCGCCCCGTTCCGAAAAGAAGACCGCTCGCGCTTCCTGCAGGCGCTGGATACGGCAATCGTAAAGCTCAAGCGTGCCGGCTAGATCACCCCGAACGCCAGCATCGCGTCGGCGACCTTCTTGAAGCCGGCGATGTTAGCGCCCTTCACATAGTCGACATATTCGTCGTCGATCCGGCCGTAGGTGACGGCGCGCTCGTGGATTCCGTCCATGATGTCCTTCAAGAGCTGCTGGAGCTGGTCTTCCTTCCAGCTGATCCGGGCCGAATTCTGACTCATTTCGAGGCCGGAAACGGCGACGCCGCCGGCATTGGCCGCCTTGCCGGGCGCGAACAGGATTTTCGCGTCCTTGAAGACGTGCACCCCATCGAGGTCGGTCGGCATGTTGGCGCCCTCGCTGACCGCGATGCAGCCGTTCCGGACCAAAGTCCGCGCATCCTTGTCGTTGAGCTCGTTCTGGGTCGCGCAGGGCAAGGCGACGTCGCATTCGACGCCCCACGGCCGCACCCCGGCGTGGAAGGTCGCGTTCTTATATTCGTCGGCATATTCGGAGATGCGCCCGCGGCGCTTGGTCTTGTGCGCCTTCACCCAGTCGATCTTCTCCTGGGTGATGCCGTCCGGATCGTGGACGAAGCCTTCCGAGTCCGAAAGCGTCAGCACCTTGCCGCCGAGCTGGACCACCTTTTCCGCGGCATGGGTCGCGACATTGCCCGAGCCGGAGATGACAGCGCGCTTGCCGACCAGGTCCTGCCCGCGCGTGGCGAGCATGTTGGCGAGGAAATAGACGGCGCCGTAACCGGTCGCTTCGGTTCGGATCAGCGAGCCGCCATATTCCAGCCCCTTGCCGGTCAGCACGCCCTCCCAGCTATTGGTTATTCGCTTATACTGTCCGAACATGTAACCGATCTCGCGCGCGCCGACGCCGATGTCGCCGGCCGGCACGTCGATATTGGCGCCGATATGGCGAAAGAGCTCGGTCATGAAGCTCTGGCAGAAACGCATGATCTCGTTGACGCTCTTGCCCTTGGGATTGAAGTTCGCACCGCCCTTGCCGCCGCCCATCGGCAGGCCGGTGAGCGCGTTCTTGAACGTCTGCTCGAAGGCGAGGAACTTCAGGATCGATTCGTTGACCGAGGGGTGGAAGCGGATCCCGCCCTTGTAGGGGCCGATCGCATTGTTGTTCTGGACGCGATAGCCGCGCTGGACGCGGATATTGCTGTTGTCGTCCTCCCAGCACACGCGGAACGAGACCACGCGGTCGGGCTCGGCGATGCGCCGCAGGATCTGCGCCTCGTGATATTCGGGCTTACCCTCGATGAACTCGAAAATGTCCTGCGCGACTTCGGTCACCGCTTGGACGAATTCGGGCTGGCCCGGATTGCGCCGCTTCACCCCGTCGATGAACCCGTCGAGATCGACATGCTCCGCCCCCTTGGGGACGCCCCCGCCTCTGTTCATGCCTGCGCCTCCGTTGCGATTCCTGCCCCGCCGCCGTCCCTCTGCGGAGACTCGCGACCGCGCATTGCATAGCATGTTTTGAGGCGCCGCAATGGCCGCGCGGCGTCAGCCGCCGAGGATCGTCTCGATGGCGGCGCTGACTTCGCCGATCGGCGCCATGCCGTCGATCCGGGAGACGATGCCCTTGGCCTCGTAAATCGGAAGGATCGGCGCGGTCTTGGCGCGATATTCGGCGAGCCGGTTGCGGACCGTCTGCTCATTGTCGTCCGGCCGGCGCTGGAACTGGTCCTCGGCGCCGCAGACGTCGCACAGGGTCGGAATCTTCGGCAGCTTGTAGCGCTCGTGATAGCCGGCGCCGCACTTGCAGCAGGAGAAGCGGCCGGTGATCCGGTCGACCAAGGCCTCCTCGTCGACGCAGAGCTCGATCACCCGATCGAGGCGCTGGCCCTTCTGGGCCAGCAGCCGGTCGAGCGAGTCCGCCTGGGCGGCGGTGCGCGGATAGCCGTCGAGGATGAAGCCCTGCTCGATGTCCGGCTGATCCAGCCGCGCGGAGAGGATGCCGGTCACGATCTCGTCCGAGACGAGCTCGCCCGCGTCCATCACCGCTTTGGCTTTGAGGCCGATCTCGCTGCCGGCGGCGACCGCCGCCCGCAGCATGTCGCCGGTCGAGAGCTGGACCATGCCGCGCTCCTTCTCGAGCCGGCTCGCCTGCGTGCCCTTGCCGGCGCCGGGAGGTCCGAGGAGGATGATGTTCATCACAAACAAGTCCTTCGATACGCGTCTTCGACAAGCTCAGCCGCTACTCAGCATGAGCGGCTATTTGAAAACCCCGCTCATGCTGATCAGGCATCGAGCCCTTCGACGTCGCCTGCGGCGTCGCTCGGGAGAAACTCCGTCGAAATGCCGTATCGAAGCATCAGCGGCCGCGGCCGCCTTTCAGCTTCGCCTTCTTGATGAGGTCGCCATATTGGTGGGCGATGAGGTGGCTCTGGATCTGCGTCACCGTGTCCATGGTCACGTTGACGACGATGAGCAGCGAGGTGCCGCCGAGGTAGAAGGGAATGCCCGCCTGCGCGATCAGGAATTCGGGGATCAGGCAGATCAGGGTGAGGTAGACCGAGCCGACGACCGTGATCCTGGTCAGCACGTAATCGAGATATTCCTCGGTGCGCTTGCCTGGCCGGATGCCGGGGATGAAGCCGCCATATTTCTTGAGATTCTCGGCCGTCTCCTCCGGATTGAAGACCACGGCGGTGTAGAAGAAGCAGAAGAAGACGATCCCCGCGCCGTAGAGGAACATGTAGAGCGGCGCGCCGTGCTGGAGCGCGGCGGTCACGTCGATGATGCGGTCCCCCCACCAGCTCTCGCCGGCGGTGCGGTTGCCCGAGAATTGGGCGATGGTGAGCGGCATCAGCAGGAGCGACGAGGCGAAGATCGGCGGGATCACGCCCGCGGTGTTGATCTTCAAGGGGAGGTGCGAGCGCTCCTGCTGCATCCGCCCGCGCTCGGTCTGGCGCTTGGGATATTGAATCAGCACGCGGCGCTGGGCGCGCTCCATGAAGCAGATGAAGAGGATCAGGCCGGCTGCGAGGGCGAGGACGCCGAAGATGACGAGCGGCGACAAGGTTCCGGTGCGGCCGCCCTCGAGCGCCTGCGCGATAGCGGTCGGCAACTGGGCGACGATGCCGGCCATGATGATCAGGGAGACGCCGTTGCCGATGCCGCGGCTGGTGATCTGCTCGCCGAGCCACATCAGGAACATGGTGCCCCCGACGAGGCTCACCACGGTGGTGATCCGGAACATCATGCCCGGATCGATCACGGCCGATCCGGTGCCGCCGCCCGCGCCCCAGCTTTCGAGGCCGACGGCGATGAAAT
>DASQKE010000233.1:0-8188 GCA_035630675.1 Allosphingosinicella sp. | reverse complement strand
GCGGGCGACCGCCGGCCGTCCGCCCCCATATCGTCGCTGCGCGGCGAGCATGGCGTCGCACGCGGTGCCTGCGGCGAGGTCTGCGTCGAAGCTCCAATATGCTGCGAGCGCGGTCATGACCGACCCATAACCTGCGCCGCCGGGCGTGGAAGCGCGCGCTTCGGCTCCGACTGGTCAAGGCCGAAACCTTCCAGTACACCGCGTGGGCTATCAAGGAGAGTAGGTATGCAGGACGAAGTGACGCCGTTGCGCAAGGAGTGGTCCGCGCCTGAGGTCAGGCACCTTGACAGCGGTTCCGCCGAGGCGGGAACGGCGACCGGCAACGACGGAAGCGGCACGTCCTGATCAGTCCGCGGACACAGGTACGGCCTGCCCCAACGCCGCGAGGTCTTGGAAATAGGCGGCGAGCTCGCCGGTCGCTCGTGCCCAGCTGAACTCGGCGATTGCGCCGCGGGTCGCAGCGCGATCGGGCGGAGACGCGATGATGGAGGCGGCCGCGGCGGCCATCGCATACGGATCGGCGGCGACGATGAGTCCCGCCTCGGGGCCCCGAATGAGGCGCCCGGCCTCGCCCGCTGTCGTCGTTACGACGGGAGTTCCGCAGGCCAGCGCCTCGAGGCGGACATTCGCAAAGCCCTCCACCGACGAACCGTGCAACAGAATGTCGGACGCATTGTAGAAGACCGGCAACAATTCGTTGTGCACCTGCCCCATGAACCTCACCCGATCGGCGACGCCGAGAGCGCTCGCCCGGCGCTCGAGCGAGCGACGTTTCGGCCCGCCGCCGACGATCACCAGAGTCGCTGCCGGAAGCCGTGCCAGCGCCTCTACCGCCAGCCACTGTTGCTTTATCCCGATCAGGTTGCCGACGGTGAGCAGCACCGGGCCGGCGAAGCCGAGCGTTGCCTTGGCCGCGGCGCGATCGCTTATGGCGAACTTCTCGGTATCGACCGCGGGATAATGAACGCGGATGCGTTCGCCCGGAAGTCCGGCGCCGATCATGCGCTGTTTCACCTCGCCGCTGACGGCGAGCAGACCCGCCGCGGCCCGCATGGCGGCGAGCAGCCGCGGTCGACGGAGCGGATGCGAGACGGCGAGCTCGAACTCGAGGCCGCGAGCCTTGATAGACACGGGAATGCCGAGCGCGCGGCCAAGCGCGACGGCCGCCGGCGCCTCGGGCCACGAAAATTCGGCCGAGATCACGTCGATGCGCCTCTCCGAATGGAGCCGCCGGCCAAGGCGGAGCAAGGCAGGTGGCATCGTCCATCCCCCCAGCTGCAGCTTCGGAACGAGCGGAAAGCGCGGGCGGTAGACGGTGAGACCCCGGCGCGTCTCCCTTTCCGGAAGGCCCGCAAATTTGCTCGCGCGGCCGACAAGGGACAAGGGAAAGGGCCGAACGCCGAGCGGCGCGACGACCGCGATCTCGAAGCCATTCCGCCCGGACAGCTCCAGCAGCTGCCGCTCGACGAAAATGCCGAAGCCGCGACGAAGCTCGTCGGGATAGCGGGTCGAGACGGCGAGCACGCGCGGCACCGGTCGGGCCTACCGGAACGCGAGCGGCGGTGGACCGGGCGCTGGCACGCTCAGAGCGTCATCACGCCGCGCCGCGGCTCGCGCGTGCCGAGGGTTTCGGCGGTGAGCGGCGCGCCGGCGGCGAGCAGCGCCTGGCGCCGTCCCTGCGGGCTGGTCCCGAGCTGGGCCTGCTCGAACGGCAGATAGCGTTGGAAGCAGTTGTGGCCGAGCACACGGGCGACGAAGGCGGCGACATTGGGCCAGCGCGCCGGATCGGGCTCGAAGCCGGCGTACGAGCCGTTCCGGAAAAAGCTGGCGATGGCGATGTCGGCGAGGCCGACAGCGTCGCCGAACAGGAAGCCGTGCGCGGGAAGCTGGCGCTCGAGCCAGTCCATCTCACGCGGCAGATCTTCGGCGAGCGTCTTCGTGATCCGCGCCGCATCGCCGGGCTCGCCCCAGACCACCGGGTGGACGATCTTCGGGTAGAACAATCCCCAGATGAAGACGTCGCCGAGCCGCGTGTCGGCATATTCCTCGATCCAGCGGGCCTGTCCCCGCTCGCGCAGGCCGACGGGAAGCAGCGCCGGCTCGGGCCAGGCTTCGTCGAGATAGAAGCAGATCGCCGAGCTGTCGCACAAGGTGAAGTCGCCGTCGACCAGCACCGGAATCCGTCGCAGCGGGCTCAGGCGCCCGAACTCGTCGCCGCCGTAGAAAGGCGTGATCGGATCGATCTCGTATTCGAGGCCCTTGAGCGCGATGCAGGCGAGCACCTTCCTCACATAGGGACTGACGAAGCTGCCGGTGATCTTCAAGGCACGGCTCCTCCGGCTTCCGCGACCGCCGCCTTAGACTGCCGCGACGTCGAAGGCGACCGAGATGCGGACCTCGCCGCTGCCGCTCGGCACCGTCTCGTGCGGCACGAAGGACGGGAACAGGAGCAGGCGGCCCGGCTCGGGCTCGATCTCGACCGGCGGCCAGGGCGGATCGACGCCGGCCGCGGCGGGAAGGCCGCCGATCCGGATCGCGCCCGGCCGCGGCGACCCAACGGGCGCCGCGACATAATAGACGCCGGTGAGCCAGCAGCCGGGATGGGCGTGGAGGCGCTGGCGGCCGGTCCCGGCGAAGACCAGGGCCCAGGGCGTGAACCGCGCCCGTGCCGGCTGCGCGCGAACGAACGGATGGTCGCCTCCGAGCCGCTCCGCATAGGCGCCGATCGCCGCCTTGATCGCGGTGACCAGCGCGGGCGCGGCGCGGTCGGCCGCCGCAGGGTAGATGCCGGTGCGCAGGCCGTTGCTGGTGGCGTGGCCGGCAGGGTCGCGATGGAGCGTCGGGTTGGCGAGGATCTCCTCGGCGAGTGCGGCGAGAAAGCCCGGCTCGTCACCCTCGAACGGCGGCGGCGCGGGCACCGTGCCCGCCCACAGGAAGCGGTCGAGGCCGAGCAGATCGGCGGCTTCCGCGTCGCGGCCGAGCCGAACCAGGGCGACGATCCGCTGATACAAAGCGTGCGCGGCACCGGGATCGTGCACGAGCACTGCATCGCACAGCCGCAGCAGCACTTCCGGATCGTGCCCCCGCCGGGCGGCCCTGCAGTCGAACAGATCAGGATCGGCGGGGTCGGCCTCGGCGACGGCGGCCTCGAACTCGATCGCCTCGCTTTGGCGGCCGTGGCGGGAGAGCAGCTTCAGCGCGATCTTCGCCGCCCAGGAGCGGTGGCTCCAGCGCCGGGCTTCGGCGAGCGCCGCCTCGACCTCGCCGACGCGGGCAAGCGCGGCGATGCGCTCGGCGTTGAGCGCCTCGGCGTCGGGAAAGAGCGCGTGAGCCTCCTCGAGCCCGCGCAGCGCTGCCTCGAGCTCACCAGCTTCGGCGCGGGCGAGGGCGAGCGCCAGCAGCAATTGCGGCCGGTCGGGATGCTCGGTGGCCGCAGCTTCGGCAAGGCCGAGTGCTGCAAGCCGGTGTCTTGGAGAAGGAAGGCTGGCCCAGCGAATCGCCTGCTGCCCCGGGTGAGGATCAGGAAAGGTTGCCGGCGTCCCCGGCGCGGGAGTCGCCGCCTTCGGCGAGGCCGGCGCTGAAGCGGGTGACCTCGGGCTTCACCCACATCGGAAGGGTATCGGCTTGACCTGCTTGCGCTTCACGACTGGCTTCGTTCACGGACTGCTCCTCGGCTTCTGAATGGGCAGGGCCTATCAGCAGGACTGACCCGCATCAACGCGTTAGTGGACGCGATCAGTCCCGCCCCTTCTCCGCCACGAACGCGAGCAAAGCGGCAAGCGCGGCGGCGAGCGCGAGCGAGGCGCTGACGTCCGAGAGGTAATGGTCCCGCTCCATCACCCGCGCGGCGGCGACGAAGAGCGGCGGGATCGCCCAGAGCGGCGACAAACGCGGGAAAAGAAGGATGAGGGGCAGGAACAGGCCGGCGTAGAAAGCGGTGTGGCCGGAGGGGAAGCTGTTGCCGGCCGCGAACCAGAGGTCGCTGCCGCTCAGCGCTTCGGACGGGCGGACCCGGCCGAACCAGGGTTTGGACATGTCGGCCGCGACGTAGGCGAGAAGCTGGACCAGCCCGACATAGAGCAAGGGAAAGCCGATCGAGCGGGTCGAAGCCATTACGAGGAGCAGCAGCCCAGCCAGAACGAGCGCGAAACCGAGGAGAAAGTCGCCGACGTCGCGCAATGCCAAACCGTCGAGCAGCGTGACGCCCCTTCCCCAGAAGGAATCGACCGCCCCCTCCGACAGCGATCCGGCGACGATCTGGTCGAGCCCGGCGAGGCCGGCCGCGGCGAGCAAGGCGAAGAACAAGGCAAGGGTCCACAAGGCCGTGACGGCGCGCCGGTCCCCGCCGGTCGAGCTATTCATGCGCGCCATCCTCGATTCCGCTCGCCACCCAGGAACTCGCCTCCCCTCGCACCGGGCCAGTCTAGGCCGGATCAAGCTGTTATGACAGCGGGAGTCGCAAGCGCGCCGCCGCTCGGCCTTCTCGACAGCCCGGAACGCAGCTCCTAGAGACACGGTTCAGTTCCAGCAGCGGAGTCTCTCGCTTGGCCGAGCGCATCGCCATCGTCTCCGATCACGCAGCTTTCGAGATGAAGGCGGAGCTCGTCCGATATCTCGGCGGCCTCGGGCATGAGGTGCTGGACCTCGGCACGGCGTCGGCCGACAGCGTCGACTATCCCGATTTTGGCTACCTTCTGGCGGCCGCAATCGCTTCGGGCCGCGCCGAAAAGGGCATCGCCTTGTGCGGCTCCGGAATCGGCATCTCGATCGCGGTCAACCGCCATCCCGCGTGCCGCTGCGCCCTGGTATCGGAGAGCGTCTCCGCACGCCTCGCCCGCGAGCATAACGACGCCAACGTCCTCGCGCTCGGCGCGCGCTTGATCGGGATCGAGCAGGCGACGGAATGCGTCTCCGTCTTCCTTGCAACGCCATTCGGCGCCAACCCTGAAACCAGGGGCCGCCACCAGCGGCGCGTCGACAAGCTTTCGCATCCCGCCTTCGACACCCAGGAGCCCGCATGAGCAGCCGTCCCGCCAACGACCACTCCGACATCCGGCACGAGGGCTTCTTCACCGGGCGGCTGCGCGAGGCCGACGGCGCCGTCGCGGAAGCGATCGCCGCCGAGCTCGACCGCCAGCAGAACCAGATCGAGCTGATCGCGTCCGAGAACATCGTCTCGCGCGCCGTGCTGGAAGCGCAGGGCTCCGTGCTCACGAATAAATATGCAGAGGGCTATCCGGGGCGTCGCTATTATCAGGGGTGTGCGCCCTCGGATTCAGTGGAGAACCTGGCGATCGAGCGCGCGAAGCAGCTCTTCGGCTGTGCATATGTAAACGTCCAGCCGCATAGCGGCGCCCAGGCCAACGGCGCGGTGATGCTGGCATTGGTCAAGCCGGGCGAGACCATCCTCGGCATGTCGCTCGACGCCGGCGGCCACCTCACCCACGGCGCCAGGCCGGCAATGTCGGGCAAATGGTTCAACGCCGTCCAGTACGGGGTCCGCCGCGACGACGACCGCATCGATTTCGACCAAATCGAGGCGCTGGCGAAGGAGCACCGCCCGCGGCTGATCATCGCCGGCGGCTCGGCCTATCCGCGCCACATCGATTTCGCGCGCTTCCGCTCGATCGCGGACGAGGTCGACGCGATCTTCCTCGTCGACATGGCGCATTTCGCCGGCCTGGTGGCGGCGGGCGAGCATCCTTCCCCGTTCGGACATGCCCATGTCGTCACCACCACCACCCACAAGACCCTGCGTGGCCCGCGCGGCGGGATGGTGCTGACCGAAGACGAGGCGATCGCCAAGAAGATCAACTCGGCGGTCTTCCCGGGCCTCCAGGGCGGCCCCCTGATGCACGTCATCGCCGCCAAGGCGGTGGCGTTCGGCGAGGCGCTGCAGCCGGGGTTCAAGACTTACGCGCGGGCGGTGATCGAGAATGCCAAGGCGCTGGCCGGCCGGCTGAAGGAGCGCGGCGCCGATCTCGTCTCGGGCGGCACCGACACCCACCTCGCCCTCATCGACTTGAGGCCGCTCGGCATCACAGGCAAGGACGCGGACGAGGCGCTCGAGCGGGCCTCGATCACCTGCAACAAGAACGGCATCCCGTTCGATCCGCTGCCCCCGGTCAAGACCAGCGGCATCCGCATCGGCTCCCCCGCCGGCACCACCCGCGGCTTCGGCATCCAGGAGTTTCGCGACATCGCCGACATGATGTCGGACGTTCTCGAGGGCCTGCGCGACCAGGGCCACGAGGGCAATGGAGCCGTCGAAGCGGAAGTCCGCACGCGCGTCAGAACACTCTGCGCGCGGTTCCCGATCTATCAGGATCTGTAGTTGCGCTGCCCCTTCTGCTCCCATGAGAACAGCCAGGTGAAAGACAGCCGTCCGACCGAGGACGGCGCCTCGATCCGGCGGCGCCGCCAGTGCGAGGATTGCGGCGCGCGCTTCACCACCTTCGAGCGCGTCCAGCTCAGGGAGCTGACGGTGGTCAAATCCGGCCAGCGCCGCGAGCCGTTCGAGCGCGCCAAGCTCGAGCGATCGATCGCGATCGCCTGCCTCAAGCGGCCCGTCCCACTGGAGCGCATCGACCGGCTGGTCTCGTCGATCCAGCGCCAGATCGAGACCAGCGGCGAGAGCGAGATCGCCTCGACCAGCATCGGCGAGCTGGTGATGAACGGCCTCAAGAGCGTCGACCCCGTTGCCTACATCCGCTTCGCCAGCGTCTACAAGGACTTCACCGAGGCACGGCATTTCGAGGAATTCGCGGGATCGGTGAAGGAGTGAGGGGCACGCGGGGCGCCGAAATAGCCCGCGTCGCTGCCCCCCTGCCGTTCGTCCCGAGTAGCGGCCGAGCTTGTCGAGGTCGTGTGTCGAGGGACCGCGCGTGAGTTTCTGGGCTTACATGCTTCGATGCAGTGACGGTAAGTATTATACCGGCCACACGGACGATCTCGAGGGGCGCTTTGCCGCGCATCAGACCGGTCAGGTCCCCGGCTACACCCAGAAGCGCCGCCCGGTTCGGCTGGTCTGGAGCGAGACTTTCGCGACGCGCGAGGAGGCCATCGCGGCCGAGCAACAGGTCAAGAACTGGTCGCGGGAGAAGAAAGAAGGCCTCATCTCCGGAGACTGGGAGCGGGTGAGTCGAGCAGCGCGTAAGCCCGCGTTCCGGAACCTCCCTCGATACGCCGTCTCGACAAGCTCGACGGCTACTCGGGACGAACGGGGGGAGTTGAGCGCACCCGCCATCGCCCCTCCCCCCGCCATCGTTCTCGTCCGCCCCCAACTCGGCGAGAATATCGGGAAGGCGGCGCGGGCGATGCTGAACTTCGGGCTCGACGACCTGCGCCTCGTGGCACCGCGCGACGGGTGGCCGAACCCGAGCGCGGGACCCGCCGCCGCGGGCGCCGATCCGGTGCTGGAGCAGGCGCGGGTGTTCGATACCGTCGCCGAGGCGGTGGCGGATTGCGCGCACGTCTATGCGACGACGGTTCGCAAGCGCGGGCTGGTCGTGCCGGTGGTGATGCCCGAGGAGGCGGCGCGGGAGATTCGGACGCAAACCGAGCGCTCGGCGATCCTGTTCGGGGCCGAAAGGTCGGGGCTCGAGACCGACGAGGTCGCGATCGCGGGCAAGATATTGACGGTGCCGGTCAATCCCGGGTTTCGATCGCTCAATCTCGCCCAGGCGGTGATCCTGGTCGCCTACGAATGGTCGAAGCACGAGGCGCTCGCCGTTCCGACCGAGAGCGACGAAGCCGAGCCGCGCGCGACCCAGGAGCAGCTCGAAGGGCTGATCGTCCAGCTCGAGGCATCGCTCGAGGCGGTCGGCTATTACCACCCGCCGGACCGCACCCCGGCGACCAAGAACACGATCCGCACGATCCTGACCAAGGCAGGCTGGTCGAACCGCGAGGTGCAGGCGATGCGGGGCCTGGTCCGCGCGCTGAGCGAGGGGCGGCGGCGGCGGTGAGCGTCCTTCGATACGGGCCCTCGCTACGGCTTCGCCTACTCGGTCCCTACTCAGGACGAACGTTTCAGCTTTACGGTTCGTCCTGAGTAGCCGTCGAGCCTGTCGAGACGGCGTATCGAAGGATCAGGCCCTCAGCGCGTCGAACCTCTCAAGCTCGAAGGCGATCGAATCCTCGATCAGGCGTTCGTAGAGCGCGGCGGCAGTCTCTAACGGGACGCCGG
>DASQKE010000232.1:0-17959 GCA_035630675.1 Allosphingosinicella sp. | reverse complement strand
AAGCTGAGCGAGAAGCAGGCCTCCTATATCGGCGTTCCGGTCGAAGGCCCGTTCAAGCCGGACCATTACCGCTACTGATCCGCGCCTGAGCGCGCGAAGCGGGCAGGGGAAGGGCCGGATGCGGCCGGGCGCGGACTCGTTCCGCCCCGCCGCTCCGGCCCTTTACTTTTCGGGCGAACGAACTCTAGAACTTGCGAACCGTTGCCGGGAAGGCGGCGGGCGGCTGCGGCCGCGGGGGAGCGACCGATGCGAATTGCGTACCTGATGCTGGCCGCCGCCGTCATGCTTCCGCCGATCGCCGTCGCCGCGGCCGAGGAGCCCAACGGCAAGCAGAAGGAACGCCGCATCTGCCGCCGCGAGCCGACGACCGGCACCCGCCTGCAGCCGCCGCGGGTCTGCATGACCCAGCGCGAATGGGACACCGTCGCCGAGCGCGCGAAGGAGGACCTGAGCAGCTCGCAGAACCGCCAGACGGTCGTCCGCTACGGCACCGGCGGTCGATCGAATTGCCCCGCCGACATTCCCTGCTGAGGCGTATCGCCGTCCCTCGCTGAGGGCATCCAGCCGCTCGCGCATCCCCATGACGACGCCGTCCGCCGGCGAGGAATCCATTTCGCGGATGGCTGGCTCCAACGGCGGCTCCTCAGAATCGAGGGGCGGACGCTGCGAGCGGGAAGCAATTTGTTAACTCGTCAGCGTTAGTGAGACTTGTCGGAGGGATTGGACACCTTCCAATGAGGAGACCAGACATGCAGTTCATTCGTAACATCTTCAAGAGCGTCAAGGGTGCCACTGCCATCGAGTACGGCCTCATCGCCGCCCTGATCGCGGTCGCCGCCATCGGCGCCATGACCCAGCTCGGCACGCAGCTCGGCACGACCTTCAACAACGTCAAGAATTCGATGGATTAATCCGCACCAGTTCGCGGATCGTAAGACCCCGGCTCGGTTCGCCCGAGCCGGGGTTTTTCGTTGTTCAGGCCAGTCGATCGGTCGCCCGACGGCGCACAGCATTGCATCGCCTCCGCTTGAAGCGGTGGGGCGGTGGGGCGCGGTGGTGCAGCGAGCTGAGCGCTGGAGAGCGGACAAAAAAAGGGCCGCTCCGAAGAGCGGCCCCTTGAAGTGGTTCGGCGCCGGGCGGCTTAGAAGCGGACCCGGGCGCTCGCCGCGTAGCGGCGGCCGAGCAGGTCGTTGAAGCTGCCCGGGATCAGCTCGCCGAAATATTCCTGGCCCTGACGGTTGAACAGGTTGGTCACGGCCAGCGTCAGGCGGAAGTCGCGGCTGGCGTCGAACCAGATGCCGGCGTTGACCGTGACGTAATCGTCATACTCGTCGATCTCGCGGGCGTCCGGGCCCGAGCCGGCGACGCCGGTCCGGCGGTTCAAGCGGCTGATCACCTGCTCGCCGGTGTAGTTCACCGTCGTGTTCACGCCCCAGGTGTCCTCGACATAGCGCAGCCGAAGCTGGCCGGCGAATTCGGGATCGCCGACGATGCCGTCGCTGCGCGAAGGCGCAACGCCGGTAATGTTGTTGAGGCGGCTCTGGACGTAGAGCATGTCGCCGCCGACCGAGAAGGTGCCGTTCATGCCCCAGCGCTCGATCGGGATGCTGTAGTTCATCGTGCCCTGGATACCGCGGAACTTGATCTCCTGGCCGTTGACGAAGCCGGTGCGGATCGCCGGAGTGGCCGGGTTGTTGACGACGCGACCGGTCGTCGGATCGCGCACGATCAGCGAGCAGAAGCTGTTCCCGTTGGCCGGATCGGTGGCATCGAACTCGGTATTGTCGAAGCAGCCCGAGGCGACCTGTGCGATCGTGAGGTTCGCGATCGGGTCGTTGATCGTGATGCTGATATAGTCGGCCGTCATGCTGAACCGCGGCAGGAAGCGCGGCCGAAGGATGAAGCCCGCCGTCCAGCTGTCGGCCTTCTCATTGTCGAGGCCGGTATTGCCGCCCGACTGAACCGGGACGGTCGCGGTCGATGCCGGGTCCGGAGTGGCGTTCGGGAACTTGGCCAGGAAGGCCGTGCAGTTCGCGAGCCGGATCGCCGGGACCGCGCCCGCGTTGCGATTGGCGAGCGAACACAGGTCCGGAACCGTGTTGAACGCGTTGACGATCGGCAGGAACAGCTCGGTGATCGCGGGCGACCGGAACGAGCGGGTGAAATTGCCGCGGAACTCGATGTCCTCGATCGGGGCGAGGTGACCGCCCACGGCCCAGGAGTAGAAGCCGCCGTTCACCGTGTTGTGCACGTAGCGGGCACGGCCGAAGATCTGGGCGCTCTGGATGAACGACAGGCCCGTCTCCGGCGAGACCAGCGGGATCAGCAATTCCCCGAACACCTCGTCGAGATTGTACTGGCCGGTGAGCGGCGTGATCGCGACCGAACGGCCGAGACCCTGCTGCAGGAACTGGTCGGGCTCGAACTTCGCATATTCGTTGCGGTGCTCGTAACCGATGTTGAAGCCCAAGGGGCCGCCGCCCCACAGGTCCCACAAGGTCCCGCCGAGGTTGGCGACGACCGACCATTGCTCCTGGCGGCTGCGGACTTCGGTTTCCTGGATGACATAGTCGCGCGCCGCCTGCGACGCACGGCCCTCGCCGAGCAGATTGAGCGACTGGCAATTGGGGTCGGCGATCGGGTTGAAGCCGGGCGTCACATTGTTCACGCCCGGGTTCAGCTGGCAGTTGTTGACCGCGTTGACGAACCTCTGCTGATGGATGTTCTGGCCCAGATCGTGGCTGTTTGCGACGCCCCAATTGCCGTAGACTTCCCAGTTCCAGTTCTGGTTCATCACCGTGAGATCGCCGCGCAAGCCGCCGACGAAGCGCCAGATCCGGGTCTCGTTGAAGCCGGTCAGATCGGCGAGATCGAGCGAGGCGCGCGACAGCTGGAAGGTGGTGACGCCGCGGGCGATGAGCGTGTCCCGGGCCTGCTGCGTCAGGAACGGCGAGTTGACGTTGAACCGCAGCTCCGCGCTGCCGCCGCCGAACAGGTTGGCGTTGAACGTCGGCTGCTGGACGAGCTCGTCGGCGCGCGAGCGGAAGTGCGTGCCTTCGAGGAACAGCTCGATATTGTCGGTGAGGTTCATCGTGTAGAAGGCCATCGCCGTCCAGCGCTCGAGATCCGAGGTGATCTGCGCGAAGTCGTTGAAGGCGAAGCCGTCGCCGCCGCCATTGCTCGTCCCGGAGAAGATGACGCCCTGGTCGAACGGAACGAGGTTGCCGTTCGGATCGAACTGCAGCGCCGTCGTGGTCGGGTCGCCGTTGGCGCCGTCGAAACAGGACGCCGGGTCGTTCGGGTTGGTGTTCCGGCAAAGCCAGTCGGCGGTCGGCGCGAGCGGGCTCGGGTTCGAAAGGTTGGTACGCGTGATCAGGCCGCCGCGAGTCAGGAAGGGGATCCTGACGTTGCGGATCAGAACCAGGCCCGGGTTCAGGTCGGTCGTGCTGTTGTTGAAACCGATCAAGGGGTTGACGCGGCCGTCATTGGCGACCGTCGGTCCGCCCGGCCGTACCGTGGCGGCGAGCGCGGAAGTCGGATTGGTCGCGTTGCCGAGGTTGCGGCGCAGGAAGTCGCGGTCGTTGTACAGCAGTCCGTCGATCTGGTCGTGCGAGAGCGCGACCGTGAGGTTGGCGCGCTCGCCGAAGTTCCAGCCGCCCAGGACGGAGACGTTGGCGCGGAACGCATCGCCTTCCTCGGTGATGCCGCTCAGCGCGTTCAGCTCGAGGCCCTCATATTGCGAGCGCAGGATGATGTTGACGGTGCCGGAGATGGCGTCCGACCCGTAGACCGGGGCGCCGCCGGTGCTGACCGTGTCGATGCGCTCGAGCAGGATGACCGGGACGATGTTGAGATCGACCTGGGTGCCCTGCGTGCCCTGGTTGAACAAAGTGACCACGTTCGAGCTGACGAAGCGGCGGCCGTTGATCAGGGTCAGGGTCCGGTTCGAGCCCATCCCGTAATTGTTGACGAAGTTAACGCCCTGGCCGAACGACCCCTGCGCACCCGCGGGAGTGACGCTGCCGCGGAAGCCCGGAAGCTCGTTCAGCGCGTCGGCGACATTGGTGATATTGCGCTCGTCGACCTGGCGGCGGTCGAGAGTCGTGGTCGGCTCGAACGATTCGAGGTTCGGAAGACGGATGCGGCTACCCGTGACGGTAATGGTGCCGCCGGTGGCCGAGGAACCGTCGGCGTCGCGGGGACCGGCATCCGGATCGCCCTGCTCAGCTTCTTCCTCCGCGCTCGCCGGGACGACCACTTCGGGCGGACCCTGGGTCGCGCCGGCGCCAGTCGCCGGAGTGGTCTGGGTCGGCTGGGTCTGACCGAAAGCCGGCGTGGCGCCGAAAATGATCGCCAGCGCCGAGGCGTTCATCAGGAGTACGGAAGAGCTGCGCATGGATTCATCCCTCATTAGAAGATTAACCTCAGCTAAACAGGCGCGCGGAGCGATACAACAAATCAGTGGCAGCGCCCCACGGAATGTCCCTCGGTGTTGCGTAAACCCCACAGTTCGCCGGCGCCGCCGCCGAGGCAGAAATTTCAATCCCGAATCAGGCCTTTACCAGCGGGCCGCCCAAGTGGGTAGCGGTTGGCCTCAGCTCCGCGGCGGCCTTCCTGCCGCACGGCTTCCGCTGCGCGCGGCCGCCGTCTACAGAAAGGGCGATGCTGTCCGTTCAACTCACCGCGCCCCAATCATGATCGAGCTGTCCCGCACCGAGCTGGCCCTGCTCGCTTTGGTCTGCGGCGCCTGGCTGTGCCTCGCCGGCTTCGCAATGCTGCACGGGCTGCGGCGCGCGCGCGCGGCCGGCGGCGAACGCCGTTCGGCGGGGCGGGCGGAAGCCCTGCTCGAAGGCGGTCCGGCCGTGCCGCTGCTGGTCGCACGCGACGGCAGGCTGGAGGGCTCGGTTCGGCTCGCCTCCTTGCTGGGCATCGAAACCGTGCCCGCCCGCTGGGAGGATCTGGTTGCATCGGCTGTCTTCGCGGCGGACGACGCCTTTTCTCTCGGCGCCGCGATCGAGGAAAGCTCGACTGCGGGGAGCGGCTTTAGCCGTGCGCTGCGCCTGCCCGGCTCGTCGTGCGCGCTGCGCGCGGTCGGCGCGCCGGCGCCGCGGCCCTGGCCCAACGGCGCGGTCCTGCTGTGGTTTTTCGACGCGACCGAGAGCGAGGACGAGGCGCTCCAGCTGCGCGGCGATCTCGAGCGCCACGCGAGCGCGCTGGACGCGCTGTCGGCGCTGATCGAGGCGGCGCCGTTCCCGGTCTGGCATCGGGGACCCGACCGGCGGCTGGCGATGGTCAACGGCGCTTATGTCGCCGCGGTCGAGGGGCAGGATGCAGAAGGCGTCGTCGAGGCCGGCATCGAGCTGGTCGAGGATGGGGGTGCGCGGGCGCTGCCGCCCGAGGGCCGCGATCCGCTGGTGCGGACGCTCCCGGCGACCATCGCGGGCGAGCGGCGGACGATGCACGTCGTCGAGGTGCCGATCGGCGCCGGCATCGCCGGCTTCGCGATCGACGTCGAGGAGCGGGAGCAGGCGCGGGCCGAGCTCTCCCGCTTCGTGCGGGCGCAGCGGGACATGCTGGATCGCCTCTCCGCGGGTGTCGCCCAGTTCGGGCGGGATCGGGCGCTGACCTTCTTCAACCAGCCCTTCGCCCGGCTGTTTTCGCTGACTTCGGACTTCCTCGCCGACCGCCCCGAGTTCGATCGGGTGATCGAGGCGATGCGCGAAGCGGGCAATTTGCCCGAAGTGCGCGATTTTCCCGACTGGAAGGAGGAAAGGCGGGGCTGGTTCACCGCCGGCCTTTCCGCGGCCGAGGAGGAGTGGCTGCTCCCGGGCGGCAAGCATCTGCGCGTCGTCGCCCAGCCGCTCCCCGATGGCGGCCTGCTGCTGATCTTCGAGGACCGCACCGAGCAGATCCAGCTCGCCTCGGCGCGCGACACCTTGCTGAGGGTGCGCACCGCGACCTTCGACAATCTGTTCGAAGCGATCGGCGTGTTCGCCTCGGACGGGCGGCTCCACCTCTGGAACAATCGCTTCCGCGAGCTCTGGCAGTTCGAGGAGGCGCAGCTCGCCGCGCACCCGCGCGTCGATGCGCTCGCGAAGCACATCGCCGCCAAGCTGCGCGACCGCGGCCAGGCCAATATGGTGCGCGAACTGGTGCGCAGCGCCACGGTCGAGCGCAAGCAAAGGAGCGGCCGGCTTTCGCTCACCAGCGGCCGCGAGTTCGAGTTCGCCGCGGTGCCGCTCCCCGACGGCAACGCTCTTTTCACCATGCTCGACGTCACCGACAGCCGCCGGGTCGAGGCGGCGCTGCGGGACCGCAACGAGGCGCTCGAGCAGACGGACCGGGTCAAGACCGCCTTCGTCTCGAACATGAGCTATGAGCTTCGGACTCCGCTCACCTCGATCGCCGGCTTCGCCGAGATGATGGCCGCCGGCTATTCCGGCGAGCTGCCGGCGACGGCGCGCGACTATGTGGCCGCGATCCTCGAGAGCGTCGTCCGTCTCGGCGCGCTGATCGACAACGTCCTCGACCTCACCCAGAGCGACAGCGGCAGCCTGCTCCTCGCCGAAGAGGAGGTCGACCTTGCCCAGCTGTGCCGCGAGGCGGCGGAGGAAGTGCGGCCCCGCGCCGAACGCAAGGGGATCGACTTCGCGGTCGAGATCGACGCGAGCGTCGGCGCGATCACCGGCGATCGCGGGCGCCTCGCCCAGGCGCTCGGCAACGTCCTCGCCAACGCCTTCCACTACACCGACGAGGGCGGGCGCGTGCTGCTTCACGCCGACGGCGAGAGCGATGAGGCACGGATCGTCGTCTCCGACAATGGCCGCGGCATTGCACCTGCCGATCTGGCTTTGGTGTTCGACCGTTTCCACCGCACCGCGGAGGGCGTCGGCGAGCGCGGCGAGGACGAGCCGGCGGTCGGGCTCGGCCTGCCGCTCGCCCGCCAGTTCGTCGAGGCGCATGGCGGCTCGATCGAGCTCCATTCCGAGCTCGAGCAGGGCACGGCGGTGATCATCAGGTTGCCGCGCGACGTGAAATGATCCTGCACCTGGCCGACCCGGGCGAGACCGAAGCGCTCGGTGCATCCCTGGCGGCGCTGCTCCGGCCCGGCGACCTCGTCGCCCTGTCGGGTGAGCTTGGGACGGGGAAGACGACCTTGGCGCGCGGGCTGCTGCGCGGGCTCGGATTCGAGGGCGACGTCGCCAGCCCGACCTTTCCGATCGTGATCGCCTACGAACCGCCGGACACGCGCTTGCCGCTCTGGCATGTCGACCTTTATCGGATCGAGGATCCGGGCGAGATCGAGGAGCTTGCGCTGGGCGAGGCGCGGCTCGAAGCGGCGCTGGTGATCGAATGGCCGGAGCGGCTCGGCGCGTCGTTTCTGGGCGACGCGTTGCTGCTGAGGATCGAGCGGGCTGGAGACGGCGCCCGCGCCTTGACAGCGATGGTGCCGCCCGCTTGGGGGGCGCGATGGCCCCCCCGATGATTCCGCCGGCCGCGGCGCCGGATTTCCTCGCCGCGCACGGTTGGGACGGCGCCGAGATCCTGCCGCTTGCCGGCGACGCGAGCTTCCGCCGCTACTTTCGCGTGGTGAAGGGCAATGAGACCGCGGTGCTGATGGATGCGCCTCCCGAGCAGGAGGATATCGGTCCGTTCCTCGCCGTTGCCGGCCATTTGCTCGACCGCGGCTTCGCGCCGCCGCGCCCGCTTGGCGTCGATCGCGGCCGCGGCCTGCTGCTCCTCGAGGATTTCGGCGACGACCGGGTCGGCCCGCTGCTCCTGCGCGAGCCGGAGCGCCAGCGGGCGATCTACGAGAATGCGGTCGACATCCTCGCCCGCCTCGCCGCGCAGCCGGCGCCCGCGGACCTGCCGCCCTATGACGAAGCGGCAATGGAGCGCGAGGTGCTGCTGTTCACCGAATATTATGCGCCGGCGGTGTCGCTCCAGGTGGACGAGCCGGGCTATGTGGCGGCCTGGCGCGACACGTGGGGCGGGGTGCTCGCGATCGCCGGACGCGATCCCGTGCTGGTGTTGCGCGATTACCATGCCGACAATCTGATGGTGGTTCCCGGCAGCGACCAGCTCGGCCTGCTCGACTTTCAGGACGCCCTTGCGGGCCACCCCGCCTACGATCTTGCCTCCTTGCTCCAGGGCAGCGGCCGTTACGACGTGCCGACAGAGCTGGAGGAGGCGATGATCGACTATTATTGCGCGGCGGCAAACGTTGCCGATGCGGATGTCTTCCGCGCCCATTACGAGGTGCTCGGCGCGCAGCGGAACAGCAAGATCCTGGGCATCTTCACCCGCCTGTGGAAGCGCGACGGCAAGCCGCATTATCTGCCGCTCCAGCCGCGTGTCTGGTCCTATCTCGAGCGCAACCTCGCCCATCCCGCGCTGGCGCCGGTCCGCGCATGGTTCGACGCGAATGTGCCGGCGGAAAAGCGCGCCGCTCCCTGGGCCGAAAGCGCGGCGGCGTGAGCCGCCGCGGCGCTCCGCTCGCGCTTCGGCCCGATCCGGGGGCCGGGGTGCCGCGCACGGCGATGGTGATGGCCGCGGGCCTCGGCAAGAGAATGCTGCCGCTGACCGCGAACCGCCCCAAGCCACTGGTCGAGGTCGCCGGGCGACCTTTGCTCGATCACTGCCTAGAGCGGCTGCGCGCGGCAGGGGTCGAGAAGGCGGTGGTCAATGTTCATTATCTCGCCGACGTGCTCGAAGAACACCTGAAGGAGCATGCTCAAGGCATTGAGATTGCTGTGTCGGATGAGCGCGACCAGCTGCTCGAGACCGGCGGTGGGCTGGTCCGGGCGCTGCCGCAGATCGATGCCGATCCGTTCCTCGCCGTCAATTCGGACAATCTGTGGGTCGACGGCCCGGTCGACACGCTGCGCGTGCTCGCCGCGGCCTGGGACGATGCCCGGATGGACGCGTTGCTGCTGCTCGTCCCGCTTGCCCGCGCCCATTGCCACAGGGGCCAGGGCGATTTCCACATGACCGGAGCCGGCAGGCTCCGCCGCCGCCGCGCCGGCGGGGTGGCGCCGTTCGTCTATACCGGCATCCAGATGATCTCGAAGCGCCTGTTCGAGGGCGCGCTGCCGGAAGGGCCGTTCTCGACCAACATCTTGTGGGACCGCGCGATCGCGGCGGGCCGCTGCTACGGCGTCGCGCATCAGGGCTTGTGGTTCGACATCGGAGCGCCGCCCAATATCAAGATGGCCGAGGAGATCTTGGGAGGGGCCTGAGCGGCGAGGCCCGCCCGCGGCGGCGTCTCGACTTCGCGCGACGCGAACGGATAGAGTCCGCGCGTGAACTCTCCCACTCACCCGTCGGTCTTCACGATCCCGCCGCACCGCTCGTTCGCCGACGCGTTGGCGGCGGGGCTCGCGGCGCGGTTCGGGCGCGGCCGGACGGACCTTGCTTCCGGCCTGGTCCTGGTTCCGAACAACAGGGCCGGACGGGCGATCCAGGAGGCGTTCGTGCGGCGATCGGGCGGGGGCCTGCTGCTCCCCCGATTGGTGACCATCGGCGATCCAGAGCTCGACGAGCGGATCGGCGGCGCGCTCGATCCGCTGGGCGAGGAAGGCGAGGAAGTGCCGCCGGCGATCGATCCGATCGAGCGGCTTATGCTTTTGTCGCGTCTCGTCCAGAATGGGCGCGACGTCGACGCCGCGGAGGCGCTGCGGCTGGCGGAAGATCTCGCGCGCACCCTGGACCAATTGCTGTTCGAGGAGGTGGATCCGGCGCGGCTGCGCGGCTTTGCCGCCGAGCTTCCGGATCTCTCGCTCCACTGGCAGGCCTCCCTCGACCAGCTCGAGCTCATCCTCCGCGATTGGCCCGCTTTGCTCGCCGCGCGCGGCAAGATCGACGTCGCCGACCGGCGCAACCGCATTCTGGGCGCCGTCGCCCGCCGCTGGCGCGAGCGGCCGCCGCGCGGCTTCGTCGCCGCCGCCGGCATTACCACCAGCGCGCCGGCGATCTCTCGGCTGCTGCGCACCGTCTCGCGTCTGGAGCAGGGTCTGGTGGTCTTCCCCGGGCTCGACCTCGCGATGTACGCCGACGAATGGGACGCGCTCGGCCCGCACGATCCGGATCCGGAAACCGGCCGCCGCCGCACCGCGATCGAGACCCACCCGCAATTCCACTTGAAGCTGTTGCTCGATCGGATGGACGTCGCCCGCGCCGAGGTCTCCGCATGGCGCTGGGGCGGCGGCCGCGACGCGCCGGCGGTGCGGAGCCGTGCGATCGCCAACGCGATGACGCCCGCCGCTTTCACCGCGAAATGGCAGACGCTTCCTCCGGTCGAGCGCCGCCTCACCGGGGTCCGCGCGATGGAGCTGGCCAGCCCAGCGGAGGAAGCGCAGGCGATCGCGATCGCGCTGCGCGAGGCGCTGGAGGAGCCGGGCCGCACCGCCGCCCTCGTCACGCCGGACCGGGCGCTCGCCCGGCGCGTCTCGGCGCATCTCAGGCGCTGGGGCGTCGAGGCCGACGACAGTGCCGGCCGACCGCTCGCTTTGACGCCGCCCGGCACTTTGATCCTCGCCGCTGCCAATGCGGCCGCCGAACGGTTCGCGCCGGTGCCGCTGTTGACACTGCTTAAGCACCCTTTGGTCATGAAAGGGGACCGGCGCCTCGAGTGGCTCGACGGCGTCCGGATGCTCGACTTGGCACTGCGTGGCCCGCGCCCCCCCGCTGGGCTGGACGGCATCGAGCAGCACCTTGCCGACCGCAGCGGCCGCGACCGTGACCGGCGCACGGCGGGGGCTTCATGGTGGCCCGAGGCCGCCGCCTTGCTCTGCCCGCTCGAGCAAGCGTTCGCAGCGCCTGCAATGGACATGGCCAGCCTCCTTGCGGCGTTGCGCAAAGCCTCCTCCCTTTTATCCGGTGATGCGGTCTGGTCCGGGCCGGCGGGCCGCGCGGCGGCGGATCTGTTCGCGCGGCTCGAAGACGCGGCGGCGGACGGACCGAAACGGCTTGGACCCGCCAATCTGCCGGCGATGCTCGGCCAGTTGATGGCATCGACGGCGGTGCGTCCGCCTTACGGCCAGCATCCGCGCATCTTCATCTGGGGCCTGATCGAAGCGCGGCTGCAGCAGGCGGATCTGGTGGTGCTCGGGGGGCTGAACGAGGGTGTCTGGCCGCAATATCCGAGCCCCGACCCGTGGCTGGCGCCGCGGCTCCGCCACGAGCTCGGCCTCCCCGGGCTGGAGCGGCGGATCGGGCTGGCCGGCCACGATTTCGCCGGCGCGCTCGGCGGCCGCCAGGTGCTGGTCACCCGCGCACGCCGCGACGCGCGCTCGCCCGCCGTGCCGTCGCGCTTCTGGCTCCGGCTCGAGGCGATGACCGGCGGTCTCACCCGGGCCCCATTCCTCAAGTCCTGGGCGCGCGCGATCGACCGGCCGTCCGCGTTCGCGCCTGCCGGACGGCCCGCGCCGTCGCCACAGGCCGAGGCGCGGCCGCAGCGGATCGCAGTCACCGACGTCGACCGCCTGAAGGCGGACCCGTTCGCCTTTTACGCGCGCTCCATCCTTCGCCTCGCGCCGCTCGATGCGGTCGACGCCGATCCGAGCGCCGCATGGCGGGGGAGCGCGGTCCACTCCATCCTCGAAGCCTGGGCCAAGGAAGATGACTGCGATCCGGCGAAGCTCCAGGATCGGGCGGAGATCCTGCTTCGCGAGAGCGCCGCCCATCCCTTGATGCGCGCGCTTTGGCAGCCGCGGCTGATCGAGGCGATCGGCTGGATCGCCGAGGAGGTCGGCAGAAATGAAGCGGGGGGACGCAAGCCGATCGCGGCCGAGGTCAAGGGCAGCTGCGAGATCGACGGGATCACCCTCTATGGCGAGGCGGACCGGATCGACCGGCTACGCGGCGGAAGCCTCGCCATCGTCGACTACAAGACCGGGATGCCCCCGGGACCGAAGGCGGTTGCGGAAGGCTATTCGATGCAGCTCGGCTTGCTCGGTCTGATCGCCGAGCAAGGCGGTTTTCCGGAAGTGGAAGGGGTCCCGGCGGCGTTCGAATATTGGTCGCTGGCGCGCGCGCCTTCGGGGCGGCTGGGCTATTGCCGAAGCCCGGTCGGCGGACGAAGCGGCCTCGATCCGGCCGACTTCACCACCAGGGCGGCGCGCAATTTCATCGCCGCGGCAAGGCGGTGGCTGACCGGGAGCGAACCCTTCACCGCCAAGCTCCATCCGGAGCACGCACCCTACGCCGACTACGACCAGCTCATGCGCCTCGACGAATGGTACGGCCGCGATCGTTAGCCGAGTGGAAGGCCTGCGCCGGCGAAGACGAGCGCGTCGACGCTCCGCCTAGGCTGACGCCTGCTGATTGAGCTGATTCGCGAGGTTACTCACGCGCATCAGCACGCTCGCGAGTTCCTCCTGCCGCAGGATCGTTCGAAAAGTCCACGGCAAGGCCGGGTCCACGCAGGGCGTCTCGAACAGGATGAAACTCGTCCCGTCCGCTGCGCGATGGGTGGAGGCCGTGGAGTGAGCAAGGACCGAACGAAGCGTCAAAAAGGGAACGAGATCATCAAGCAGCTTGAGCACGCGATCCGGATTCCTGAATTTCGATGGATGCGCCTTCACGCATTTGCGCAGTTCATCCATTCTCTGGCTCAGGAGCTGCGCCTTTTTCGCATCGACGCCGGCGCCGATCAGCCGCTGCACCGCCCATGCTTCGATCGCCGCGACCCGATTGATCAGTTGGCTCCGAAACCGGTCTTGATGATCAACTCCGGTTATCTCGATAGTAGTGATCGCGTTCATACCGCCCGAATAGCCGCGTTTCGCTGAGAATTGGTGAACCGCGTTCAGATCGCCTCGTCGATCATGTCGATCTCGCGGACGCGGCGGCGCTGGCGGGCTTCCTCGACGAGGCGGCGCAAGGTCTCGCGGCGCTCCTGCGCGCGCTCGACATGGTCGAGCTTCAGCGTGCTGCCGCGGGTGGTTTCGTCGCTCGAGGTGACGCCGATCGTGCCGATGCCGGCGAGCTGGTTGATCAAGGAGAAATCGAGGCGGACGTCCTTGACCCGGTAAAGCTCGACCTCGTCGATCGACTTGATGAAGATGCCGCGGCGGATGAGCAGGCGGTCCCGGCCGATCTCGAAGCTCGCCGCGAGGTTGCGGAACCAGATGACGAGCAGGATTGCGAGCGCGGCGGCGGTCAAGGCGAGCGGCCACAGGCCCCAGTCGCCGAGGGCGAGGCCGGCAATGCCGGCGATCGCCATGAGGATCGTCGCCCAGCCGGCGAGCGTGCCGCGCAGCCAGCCCAGAGTCGACGAACGAAAGCGGTCGAGCGGCTCTTCCATGGTTCAAGGTCCCCCGTAATGAAGCGCAACGATAGCACGATCCTTCGCCGCCGCTAATCCTTGCGTGCGTCTCGACTCCTTCCCGCCTTCGGCGCTATTGGCGCGCCACAAGAATAACAGGAGGATCAAGATCATGCGCGTAAACTGGACCTTGCCCGCTTTCGCCCTCGCGGCAGGCACAATGAGCCTCGCCGCCTGCACCCGCACCGCCGACGAAGGCGCCCGCCCGGCCGCCGCGGTCGCGCCCGCCGTCCAGGCGGCTTTGATCCCACGCAGCGCCATCTTCGGCAATCCCGTCCGCGCCGCCGGCCGGATCAGCCCCGACGGCCGCCACGTCAGCTGGCTCGCGCCCGTTAACGGCGTCCTGAACGTCTTCGTCGCCCCCGCCAGCGACCCGTCCGCCGGCCGCGCGGTCACCCGCGAAACGCGCCGCAACCTCCAGCAATATTTCTGGGCGCCCGACAGCCAGCACATCATCTACATGCAGGATGCGGGCGGCAACGAGAATTTCCAGGCCCATGCAGTCAACATCGCCAACGCCAACGACCGCAATTTGACGCCGGTCGGCGAGCGCGTCCGCGCTGTGATCCAGGGCGTCAGCCCGCTCCGCCGCGACGTCGTCCTGATCGGGCTCAACGAGCGCAACCCGCAATTCTTCGACCTTTACGAGATCAATTACCGCACCGGCGAACGCCGGCTCGTGCAGGAAAATCCGGGCTATGGCGGCTGGATCGTCGACAATCAGCTGCGGCCGCGCTTCGCCACCCAGCAGGTGGCGGGAGGCGCAACCAAGGTGTTCCGCAAGACCGATGCCGGCACCTGGACCGAAGCCTTCGAAATCCCGACCGAGGACCTCCAGACGACCAATGCGATCGGCTTCAACCGCGCCGACAACGCGCTCTATTGGGTCGACAGCCGCGGCCGCAACACGGCGGCCCTGATGCGGATGGATCCGGTGACCGGCCAGTCGACCTTGGTCGCCGCGAACGAGCGCGCCGACATCAGCAACGTGCTCATGGACCCGCGCACGCAGGAGCCGGTCGCCTTTTCGGTCAATTATCTGCGCCAGGAATGGACGCCGCTCAACGGCGAGATCCGCGCCGATTTCGATTATCTGCGCTCGCGCCTGCAGGGCGATATCAACATCGTCTCGGCATCGGAGGACATGTCGAAGCTGATCGTCTCCGAAACCGCCGCCGAGCGGCCGGCGGCCTTCTACCTCTACGACCGCGCCGACCGGAACCTGCGCCTCCTGTTCGAGACCCGGCCGGACCTCGCCAATTACCAACTCCAGCCGATGCACCCGGTCGCGATCCGCTCGCGCGACAGCAACGATCTGGTCAGCTATCTGACGCTGCCGCCCGGGTCGGACGCCAACAATGACGGCCGGCCGGAGCGGCGGGTGCCGATGGTGCTCTACGTCCATGGCGGCCCCTGGGCGCGCGACCAATATGGCTATAACGCCATCCACCAATGGCTCTCGAACCGCGGCTATGCGGTGCTGTCGGTCAATTATCGCGGCTCCACCGGCTTCGGGAAGCGCTCGATCGAATCGGCGGTCGGCGAATGGGCGGGCAAGATGCACGACGATCTCATCGATGCCGTGGACTGGGCGATCGGGCGCGGCGTCACCGCGCGCGACACGGTGGCGATCATGGGCGGCTCCTATGGCGGCTATGCGACCCTGGTCGGGCTGACCTGGACGCCGGACCGTTTCCGCTGCGGCGTCGATCTGGTCGGGCCGTCGAACCTCGTCACCCTGATGGAGAGCTTCCCGGCTTATTGGCGGCCGATCCTCGCCGGCACCTTCTACCGGCACATCGGCGACCCGGCGACGCCGGAGGGCCGCGCCCGGGCGATGGCGCAGTCGCCGATCACCCGCGTCGACCGGATCCGCGTGCCGCTGCTGATCGGCCAGGGCCAGAACGATCCGCGCGTGGTCAAAGCCGAGTCGGACCAGATCGTCGCGGCGATGCGGCAGCGCAATTTGCCGGTGACCTACGTCAATTATCCCGACGAGGGTCACGGCTTCGTTCGGCCGCCCAATTCGATGAGCTTCTGGGCGATCACCGAGGCCTTTCTCCAGCCCTGCCTCGGCGGCCGCGTGCAGCCGATCGGGAGCGATTTCGAGGGCTCGACGGCGCAGGTGCTCGAAGGCGCCCAGCACGTTCCGGGCCTCCAGGAGGCGCTGGCTCGCCGCGCGCCGACGTCGGGCAACTGACCGAGCGGTCCGGGGTCCGGCTGCGGCCGGGCCCCGCCGCCGTCAGCGCGTGAGGCGTATCGGCAGCTGGAGCGGCCGGCCGGCGGCATAACCCGACACCTCGATTCCGGCATGCTCGCCGTCACCGGGGGTGCGCCAGACGCGCGTCCAGCGCGGGGGGCCGCCGAGCCATGAGGCCAGGCCCTGCATCTCTTCCGCCGAGCATTCGCTGGCGACGAGCCAGACCCTCGCCGACGGCGCCAAGGCGATGGCGCTGCGCGGATAGGGAGCGCGGCGGGGGCCGCCGTTGACGCCGCGGGCCATTGGGGCGGTCACCGCGTCGAAGAAAGTGCGGTCCCAGGCGCGGTCACCGCCGAGCGCGGGCTCGATCAGCAGGGGCGCGCCGAACGGGACGACCGCCGGTACCGGCAGCGCCCGAGTCGCCGCGTGACGGAAGGCGGGATATTTCCACGACGGGCAGACCAGGATCAGGTCGCCCAGTCGAACGCGGGGGGCCAGCGCCGCGAAAGCGCCCCGCCAATCCTCCTTGTCGCGCACCGTTCCCGCGAGGAGCGGCGGGGCCAGAGCGAGGGCGACGGCCCCGGCGGCGACCAGGGCCGAGGCGCGCCGGCTGCGGATTGTCTGCAGCGCGCCGGCGATCAGGAGGATCGCGCCGGGCGCGCTGTAGAGCGCGGTGCGCGGCATGAAGATCGGCCGCAGGGCGAACCCCGCGAGCCAGACGATGAGCGGAAGCGCTAAGAGCGCGAGGATGACGGCCGCCGCAGCGGGGTTGCGGCCGAAGCGTTCGCGCAGCGCGCTACGGTTGAGGACGAGCAGGAGCAGGAGCGCGGCACCCGCTGCCGCCTGCAAGGCGCCGCCGTCGAGCGGCAGCAGGATGTCCGCGGAGGTGGCGACGAACTCGGCCGGGCTCGCCTGCGGGAGCCAGTGAAAAGCGTCGGGCGCGGCGATCTCGCGGGCGAGCCGGATCAGGCCCGGGATGGCGAGCAGCGCCATTATCGCCGTCGCCGCCGCGACCTCGCTTATGTAGCGTCGCGCCTCGGTCCGCAGCGACAGCGAGATCAGGATCTGGAGCGCCATTGCGATCCAGAAGATCGCGATGAGGTGCGCATAGAAGGACAGCGCCGTCGAGAATGCGAAACAGGCGAGCGCGATCCGGCGGGCCCCCCGTTGCGAGTCTCGCGCCGCTTCGGCGAACCACCACAGCAATGATGTCGCCGAGGCGAGCGTGAGCAGGAAGAGCAAGGCGTAAGCGCGCGCTTCCTGGCTGTAATCGATGTGCGGCGCCCAGGCCGCGAGCAAGGCGGCGGCGACGAGGCCCGCGGCGCGGCCGAAGCAGAGGCGCGCGGCGGCGTAGATCAAGGGGATCGCGAGCAGGCCGCAGGCGAGCGAGATCGTCCTCGCTGCTGCGGCCGAAGCGTCGGCGCCGAGCAGCGCCTTGTGGATCGCATAATAGAGGAAAGGCGTCGGATCGGTCGGCTGCATCGCCATCTCGGCGAGCGGCCAGTGAGCGAGGACGAGGGTCAGTGCCTCGTCCGCCCACAAGGCCTCGCGGCCGATCGCCACGGTCCGCAGCAACGCTCCCGCCGCGACGATCGCCAGCAAGGCCGCCCAATGGCCGCGCCCGCTTGGCCCCAGATCAGCTCGTGCCTGCACTCACGCCCCCCCGCCGGCCTCTGGCTAGCATTGCCGCCGCCCGGCGCTCAATGGCCGCCATGGACGTCCCCGGCGCGTCGTACGTCCGCATCGACAATGACCGCGGGCGCGCCATCGAAGCGGAAGGTGAGGGCGATGCGCTCGCCGGGGCGCAGCGACGGGTCGAGTCCGAACAGCATCGCGTGCCGGCCGCCCGGAGCGAAGACGACCGGCTCGTCCCGCGCGAGCGCGATCGTCTCGGCACGGCGCATGCCCGGCTCGTGGAGCTCGACCTGGCCGGCGCGCGGGCTTGCAACCCGCGTCAGCCGCACTGCCGCGTTCGCCTGGAGCCGGAAATAGGCCGCGCCGGGCCGACCGGCCGCCGCGGGCAGCGTCACGATCGCGTCCGCGACCTCGACGCGGGCCGGCTGGTTCCCCCCGGGCCCGCAGCCGGACAGCGCGAGCGCGGTCGCGAGGGCTGTTGCGAGGCGGCCATGCATCGGCCGCGCTTAGGGTCCGTGCTCAATATCCGCAACGGCCGTGACGGAGCCGCCCGCCGCCCGAAGGGCGGTAGCCCGGAGAGGCCCGCCGGCCGCGTCGCTTGCTTGCGCGTAGCGTGAGCTACGCGACTGCGCTGCGCTCCTTGCCGGCGGACCGCTCCGGGCGATCCCGGCCATTGCGGGTATTGAGTACGGACCCTCGGGCAGGGCCGCTTCTTGTCGCAAGCGGAAGCGCTCCTATATCGCTCTCGGAACATTCGCGTGCCTCAGCAGAAGGCCGCGGGTGGAGAGATGTATCTG
>DASQKE010000231.1:0-2790 GCA_035630675.1 Allosphingosinicella sp. | reverse complement strand
GGAAGCGCCGCAGCTTCCGCCTGAAGCCGATGTCGGCGAAGCCCGGCTTGTGCTCGAAATGGATACGCCGCGCACTCTTTTCGGGGTGGCCGGCAGCGACCGCATTGTCGTTGAAGGTCGGCATCCGCATCCGCTCGAGGCGCAGGCGCTGGACGTCGACGTCGGCGATGCAAAGCTCGGGCTCGCGGTCGAAGCGCGCGGATTCGCCGAGCAATTCGCCGAGTTCGTAAATGGCGCCCTGCCCGTCCCAGGCGAGGTCGGTGGTGCTCTCCCCCGGGCCCGAGGCGGCGAAGACGTAGGCGGCGCAGCAGCGCGAGGATTGCGACGCGCAGAGCAATTTGCGCTCGTCCGCCTTGCCGATCGTGATGTTGGACGCCGAAAGGTTGCACAGGATCAAAGCGCCGGAGAGCGCGCCGATCGTGGAGGGCGGCTGCGGCGCCCAATAATCCTCGCAAATCTCGACGTGGAAGATGAAGTCGGCAAGGTCCTCGGCCGCGAAGATGAGGTCGGTCCCGAACGGCACGATCTCGCCCGCGACCGCAATGTCGATGCCATTGAGGCCGATGCCGCTGACGAACCAGCGCTTCTCATAATATTCGCGGTAATTGGGGAGGAAGCTCTTGGGCACGACGCCGAGGATTCGGCCGCGCGCGACGACGAGCGCGCAATTGTAGAGCCGGCCGTTGCGGCGCAGCGGCGCCCCGACGACCAGCACCGGCGCGAGCTTCGCCGTCGCGTCGCGCAGGCGGGCGATGCCGTCCTCGACCGCGTCGAGGAACGCCTCCTGCAGGAACAGATCGTCGACCGCGTAGGAGGAGATGTTGAGCTCGGGATAGACCAGAAGGTCGACGCCCTCATCATGCGCTTCCTGCGCGAGGGCGATCGCCTGATCCACGTTGAACGCGACGTCGCCCGCGGAGCCCGCGGGGCTCGCCGCCGCGGCGCGCACGAAGCCGTGGCGGTGGATGGATCCGAACGGCGGCCGCACCGGCTTCCTTCGGGCCATCACAGCATCTCCGTCATCATCTCGACCGCGACCCGCATCGATTCGACGCGGGTGGCGCCGCGCCCGACCGGGCCGAAATGCTCCTCGCGGTGGAGGGTCCGGCGGCCGGCGCGGGCGCAGGCGAAGTGGACGAGCCCGGGCTCGTCGCCGCTGTCGGCGAAGCCGGTGATGGCGAGCGCGATATGGGCGCGGCTCCTGGCGAGCGCGCCCTCGGCCATGGCGAGCGCCACCTCCTGCGAGACCGCGCCCTTCTCTTCGATCAGCTGGAGCGGGACGCCGAGCATCTCGTTCTTCGCCTCGTTCGTGTAGGTGACGAAGCCGCGGTCGAAGGCGTGGGCCACGCCCTGGACGTCGGTCAGCAGCGAGGCGAGCATGCCGCCGGTGCAGCTCTCGGCGGTGGCGAGCATCAGCTCGCGGTCGCAGGCCTTGGAGAGCAGCCGCCGGGCCGCTTCCTCGGTCTCGTCGGCGAGGACGGGGGAGAGGGTCTCGGTATCGTTCAAGAAGATCGTCCTCGGCGCGACTTTCCCAAGGAACCGGTCCCTAGCCTTGAATGTTCCAGAGGCCAAATGAGGAGATTTCCACGATGGTCGCTGAAAGCCGGCAGGACGCCACCCACCTTCTGATCGACGACCACCGCAAGGTGGAGGATTTGTTCGAGCAGTTCGAGAAGGCGAGCGGCGACGGCCGCAAGGAGCGGATCGCGCGCCAGATTTGCACCGAACTGAAGGTGCATTCGATGATCGAGGAGGAGATCTTCTACCCGGCGCTTCGAGGCAAGATCTCCGACGACGACCTCGATGAGGCCTATGTCGAGCATGACGGCGCCAAGGTGCTGATCAACGAGATCGAGGCCGGCGGCCCCGACGAGGATTATTACGACGCCAAGGTGAAGGTGCTCCAGGAGCAGATCGAGCACCATGTCGAGGAAGAAGAGAAGAGCCGCGGCAACCTCTTCCAGCAGGCGCGGGCGACGGACGTCGACCTCGAGGCGCTGGGCGCGCAGATGGCGGCGCGCAAGGCAGAGCTGATGAAGCTGGCCGAGAGCGAGGGCCTGCCGCCCGCGCAGCCGGCGACGATGACCCACGAAGGAGCCTGAAAGATGGCGGGCTGGAGCCGCAGCACGGTCTGGATCGCCGCTGCGACGGCGGCCGCGGCCGGCCTGGTCGCCGTCGTCGCCGGCCGGCGCTGGTTCGGCCGCGACGATGACGACGAGGTCTATGCGCCGGCGCTGGCGAGAGGCTCGCGCGCGGCCGGGGCCTATGGCAGCTCGGGCGCGGCCCGCCAGGCGGGGCCGGACGCGATGCGCGATCCGCCCAAGAGCTGGTCCAAGATCGACGAAGCCTCGGACGAGAGCTTCCCGGCGAGCGACCCGCCCGCCTTCGCGCCGCACGTCGACTAGCCGTTCATCGCCCCGAAAGCCGTCGCGGCCGACCTTGGCCGCGAACGGGGGATGCACGGATGCGCAAATTGATGCTGGCGGCTGTCGCCGCGGCGGCTCTCGCCGCCTGCACGGCGCGGATCGCCGAGGAGTCGCTGATCCACCCGATCCCGGGAGGCGGCATCGACGCAGCGGCATTGCGCGAAGCTGCGCCTGCCTTTGAGGCGTCCGAGGAGTGGATCATTGCTCCGGACGGGGCCCGCTTGGCGGGCGTATACCTCCGCCAGCCCGGAGCGCGCGCCACTCTCCTCTATTTCGGCGGCAACGGTTACACGATCGAGCGCTTCGGCGCCGCGACGGCCGCGGTGTTCGCGCCCTTGGGCGTCGACCTGCTCATCGTCGATCA